>JAJPZA010000159.1 GCA_021204625.1 Clostridia bacterium
AATACGTGACCGGTTCATTCGTCTAAATGGTGACAAAATCATACATCACTGACAGGTGGGGTCTGACAAAGAAGCAACAGCCAAAAAAAGAAACCCGGACCAGCTGTTTTGGAAGGAGGTCCGGGTGTGCTGACGTGCCAGGTATTGTGTATTACGTGAGGACTTTGTCCTCAGACAGAGATACTCTGCAATCCTTGGAGGAGAATGCAATGCCAATCTTGATGATGTCTTTGACGCCGCTCTGCCTTAAGTTTGTTATATAGAGCTTATCGTCTGTCTGTTTCAAGGCTTCCTCGGAAAGCTTCTGAAGTTTTTCTCCTGTTCTGCTCCGCCGGGATGCATTTTCTGCCTTCAGGTACTTGATTTCAAAGACAATGCCGGGAAGGTTCTTGTCATACGGCTCAAGCTGCAGATCATACCTGCCGTATCCGGACTCGCCTTCCGACTTGACAATGTATTCATTATCCTTGTGTATGAAGAATCCGTCAACAAGGCCATGGTAAAAGCTCTCGTCTTCGTCCTGATAGCTTACGGATTTAAGGATATACGAAGCAAGATTCTGCTGTATTTTATCCGGGTTTCCCGTCATTATCCCGTCCCAGATCATGTCAAAGGAACAGCCCATCCGCCTGAACTTGTTCAGTATTTCGGTTTTGTATATTGAACGTATTTCCTTATTGGGTATGACCACGGTGCATGGCACTGTTATCCTTTCCCGGGCATCCTGGCATGCAATAAGGTCATCTATCTTGAGATATCCGGCAAAAAGCAGGAGAGTAAAGATATTCATCTCATTGTTTTTGAGCTCAGAGAATACAAGGTCTTTGGTTATTTCCGTCTTGACAGATTCGCCGCGCAGAAGCATTTCCAGCATCCTCTTTATTTTGCCGGAAGAATCCATAAGCAGGTCGGCTATCAGAGAGTTGCTGCCGGTGTTTGCCCAGTAGGGTTCAAGTTTGCAGCCATCGGATACACTCATGAGAACAGACCACGGATTGAAAATTTCGGAATTCCCAATCCTGTAGCCGTCATACCATCTGCAGATATCTTCGTACTTGTCTTCATAGCCATAATAAGCAAGCAGGCCTTTGACCTCATCCCTGGTAAATCCAAAGTATTCAGAGAACTCATCATCCATGACAGTGAAAACCTTGAGGTTGTTCAGTCCGCTGAACAGACTTGCCTGGGCAATCCGGTTTATTCCCGTAAGGATGCCGTATGATATGTGTTCATTATCCTTAAGACCTGCAGAGAAGAAGTTGCGCATGAACTCAATCGCTTTAGCATAATAGCCGCCTGTATATGCCTGTATAAGCACCGTATCATACTCGTCTATAAGGACATACGGGTGTTTCTTGTCTTTTTTCTCCAAACCTTTGTTATAGCATTCATCCAGGAGCCTGCAAAGCAGTGCCAGGGAATCCATGTAGTCCTCTTCATCGGCTTTTCTGTACCAAATCTTTGAAAACAGGTCCTTGTCCCGTTCACTGATGTTTGAGCTGGCCAGTATCTCTTCTCGATGCCTGTTGAACTCATCCGATATCAGGTTTTCAAGTTTTCTGAGACAGGATTTCCACGTGGAAAACTTCACATCCTTAAAGGTCAGATATATAACAGGATACCTGCCTTGCTCATCCGTATACTCACTGCCGCACTGCCAGATTTTCTTGTCTTTGAAGTATACTGAAGTATCCTCCCCTGTTTTTTCAAAGAAGGTTTTCAGCATATCCATGTTGAGTGTTTTGCCGAATCTTCTGGGCCTTGTGAAAAGTGTCACAGACCCTCTGTTGTCTATGTAGTCTTTAATCATCAGAGTCTTGTCCACATAATAGAACTTTGATGAAACCACACAATAATCTGATGATCCGACAGTAAGCGTTTTTCTGGTCTGGTCAGTCATGATTTCTTGCCTGCATGTGACAACAGGAGCGGGTGTCTCCTTGAGTCATATCTTAGCATGTTTTACGGAATCTGTCCAGTATGTTTTTATCCTCTGCCGGCATGTAATCCAGCCTGGCAGAAGAGAGGAGCAGATGGCGCTCTCATACCCAATAAAAACACAATAGGTGAAGACGTATGCTTCCCATCAGGACGCCGTTTATACGGCCGGCCCATGCATCCGTCCGCATACTGAAAAAGACGGATGCCTGCGCGGGCACCCGTCTCTTATTGTGATGTATGGGTATGAAAAGGTATTAATCGGAATTACAAAGGAAGGTCTTTTTTGGTGAAGCGTATTGCGCCGAGAACGTAGGTCGCGGCGGCGATGACAAGCAGGATGGCCATCTTCCAGAGGAAGGAAAGGTCCGCGGCCCCCGAGCCTATTGTGCCTATGGAGTCTATGTCGAAGAGCGTCATGACAGAGATGTAGTTGAAGCCGTTGAGGGCCTCTACGCCCATGCCTACGGAGACGAGGTTGTCCGAGCCGAACATGCCGATTAAGGCTGCTATGAAGAACAGCACAACGAGGCCGCCGCCGAAGGCCATCGCCCTGGAGCTGCGGTTGAAGAGGCAGCTGCCGAGATAGCAGATGCCGCACATGGACTCAAGGAGCAGGTACATGCCGGCGAAGAGCACAACAGTCACTGCGGCGTTCGGGTCTCCCAGGAAGGCCGCGTTGCATATGAGCTTCACGCAGCACATGAAGATGACCATTATGAGAGGCACGATGACCATGTAAACGGCCTGGGTGATTACGACGGCGGAACGCTTTGTGGGAGTGGAAAGGACGTACGCCATGGAGCCGCGGTCAACCTGGCCGGCTATGATGGAGTTGCCCACGACCACGATCCAGATGAGCATGGGCAGGATGCCTATCTCGTGGAAGTACATCGTGTTGATCATGGTGGACATATCCATGTTGCTCATGTTGGTTATGAGGTCTGCGTTCATTCCCATGACTTCAAGCATGCTCTGCATTGCTCCTGCGGTGCTCATGGAAACGTCAGTGAACACCTGCTGTGTGGCAAGCACGTAGTAGTACTGGAAGTTGGTCATGTAGGTTGCCATCGTTGAGTCTGTTCCCTGAAGCAGGGTTATGCATGCCGCAAAATTGTCCGCGGACAGGCCGCCGTCCAGACCAAGCTGAGTGACCATCATTGCTGTCTGAGGGTCTGATATTGCATTTTGGAAGGCAGCTGTATAAGCACTGAGATCGCCGCCGGTAGTGTACAGGGTCATGAAGTCGGACCATGAAAGGGATGTGCCGTTTGCCGTGTTATAGCTGGTTATGGCAGCCATGAACAGGTTGAATGTCTGCGCATCGGTCATGCCTGCTGTTGCTTCGCCTCCGCCCATGATGCTCATGGCAAAAGAGAGTACAAAGCATATGAGGCAGGACAGGACGAGGACCACTATGGTCAGCGCCAGGTTGGATTTTAACGTCTGCTTCACCAGTGGCCCGGAGAAATAATTGGTTGTCTTTGTATCCGCTGTCTTTGCTGCTGTCATTTTCTGTACTCCTTCATGAACACGTCCTCAAGTGTTTCGTTGGTTTCTTTAATGCCAAGTATCTTGTATCCTGCCATGGCCTTGAACAGGTCATCGGACTTCTCCGGCGGAAGGGAGAGGGTCACCTTGCTGCCGTCTGCCTTCGCTTCCGGGATGCGGGCGGCGAAGGACAACGCGATGTCCGGGGATATGAAAGTTATCTCATAGCTGCGATCTGTCCTGTGCCGGAGGTCATACATGCTCACGACACCCAGGATGTGTCCGTTCTTGAGCATTGCCACACGGTCGCATACCTCTTCAAGCTCCTCGAAGATATGTCCGGACAAAAAGATTGTCTTGCCCTTCTTTTTCTCATCGCGCAGGAGTTCAAGGAAATTGTCCCGCTGCAGGGGATCCAGGCCTGTGGTGGGCTCATCCAGTATGAGGATGTCACGGTCCGCCATGAGAGCGGCAACTATGGCGGTCTTCTGCTTCATGCCTTTGGACATCCGCTTTAAGTTTGCTGTCGTGTCCAGGTCCAGCTTGTCCGCCACGTAGTTCATGTATGTGAAGTCCGTTATGCCGTTGTACTCGGCCTGGAGCTTCAGAAACTCGGTTCCGGTGGAAAGGTTCGGGAAGGCTATCTCACCCGGTATGTAGCTCACGTGCCGCATGAGTTCCGCGGCCTGTTTCGTGGGGTCCAGGCCATCTATTCGCACCTTGCCGGAATCGGGGAACACGAAGCCAAGCATATTGCGTATTGTTGTGGTCTTTCCGGAACCGTTGGTGCCTACATATCCGTAAATCTCGCCCTCTTCAACCTCGAGGGAGACGTCAAATATGCCGCGGCCCAGGCCGTAGTCCTTTGTAAGGTTTTCAACGGAGATTATGCTCATGCCTTCACCTCCGCAAAATGATGGTCTTCCTTGTAGAAGGACATGAAGTAGTCCTCAAGCGTATATGGTATCTCCACAAAATCCGCAACGGAGAAGGATGCGAGGTCCTTTGCAAAGTGCGGAACTGTGTCTGCTGTGACCTCCACACGGACCCTGAGTTTTTCGCGGTTTACGGACGTGAAGCTGTACGGAAGGGAGAGGAACTTGTCCATGTCTTCCGGAGTCCGGAATGTAACCCTGTATATGCAGTCCTTGGTGTCGCGCAGGGTTTCCGCACGGAAGGTGGAGACCACGTGGCCGTCCCGTATTATGGCTATGCGGTCGCAGCATGCGTCAACTTCGTGGAATATGTGCGAGGACATGAAAACGGTCTTGCCTCTGGTCTTCTGTTCCTTCACGAAGGAAATGAAGTTCTCCTGCATCACGGGGTCCAGGCCGCTCGTGGGCTCGTCCAGGATGAGTATCTCAGGGTCATGCAGGAATGCCGCCACGACGGCCACCTTGCGCTTCACGCCAAGGCTCATGCGCTTTGTGTCCTGGTTCGCGTCCAGATCGAAACGGTCAAGCAGCATTTTAAGATAGCTGTCGTCCTTCACTCCGCGCATCTGGCAGAGCATATGCAGGAACTCTGTGCCGGTGACCCCGACAGGCAAGGCAATCTCGCCCGGAAGATACCCGATGCGCTTTTGCAGAACCGCGGCGTATCTGTAGCAGTCCATGCCGTCTATCTCGGCCGTTCCGGACTGCGGGCGCGTGAAGCCCATGAGATGGCGTATGAGCGTTGTCTTTCCGGCGCCGTTGGGCCCCAGGAATCCGAAGCATTCGCCCTCATCCACTTCAACGGAGACATCAAAGATGCCCCTTCCGTGGCCGAAGTCCTTTGTGAGATTCTGTGTCTTTATCATTTTTTCACCAAAATCATGCGGGATGTGCAGGCTGCCGCTTGCAATCATCCTACAAGCTGTCGTATAATCATTATAGAAGAAGAAAAGGAGATAGTCAAACGGCTATCGTACCACAATCCCGCACGGGTTGTCGTTTTGTTTCGCATGCGGGCGCAAAGGCCCGTATTTGCGCATATTCGGAGGTTATATGAACAAACAGCCGGAAGTCACAGCAAGGACGCGCAAGATGTTCATGGATGCGTTCTGGAAGATTTTCAGGAACACGCCTGTGGAAAAGATTCGAATAGACGCCCTGGCGAAGGAGGCGGGATACAACCGCACCACGTTTTACGAGTATTTCGAGGACATATATGACCTTCTAAGGCAGGCGGAGGAAGAGCTCCTCTCGGAATACAGGGACGAGATGTTTTCCATGTTTCCGGAAGGCATGAACAGCATCGGCAAGACGGACATCGTCAAGGCCCTTGTCTCTCTTTTTGACACCTTCGGGGACCGCATACTCATTCTTACGGGAAAAACAGGGGATTCTTCATTCTCATCACGCCTCGAGAAGCAGGCCATGCCGCTCATGCGGGGCATCCTTGGCGCGGATGCCGGGGAGTATACCAATTACATTGTGACGTTCGTGTACAACGCCGTTACAGGCGTTCTCAGATACTGGTATGAAAACGGCAGGCAGATTCCGGAAGAGAGCATTCTCAAACTCCTGTACGGCATGCTGTCGGACGGCGTCCTGAACACGGCTCTGAAGTACGTCACAGTCTGAAACGCCCGTATCCGGCGCCCGGATGAAAAAGAGTGCGCATTATGCGCGGAATTCCGCTCCTCCGGCAGCGGAGCCTGCTGGGCGGAAAGGGGCCGCGGAAGGCCTTGAATGCCGCATATTTGACTATGTAAATAAATTTCGCGGCAAGCGGCGTATTCATTGCTTTTTTGACCCGCATATGCTATAATTTCCGCTGTGAACGCTACAGATTTTATGACAGTCATCCCGGAGCGGGATGCGTACCGGATGAATCCCGTGACCCTGGCTTTTCTGGGGGACGCGGTGCTTACACTGTACATCCGCGGCAAGCTGGCCATGATGGCGGATTACCCCTCGGGGGATCTGCAGAAGTACACGGCCGTGGAAGTCTCCGCGCACGGGCAGAACATAGCCCTTGCAAAAGTCGGCCCTCTTTTCACGGACGCGGAAAAGGACATCTTTCACAGGGGCCGCAACTCCAAGAAATCCGCGAAGGCCAGGAACGCCACGGTGGCGGAGTACAACAACAGCACGGGCTTTGAGGCGGTTCTGGGATATCTGTACATCTCGGGGCAGTTCGCCCGCCTGGACGAGATACTGCAGCTTGCCTGCGGGGACATGAAGGAAGAGCTCGGCCTGGACGGTTTCAGGGCGGCGGAAACAGAGGATACGCAATAATGAAGGTAGAAGGAAGGAACGCCGTCTCAGAGGTCATTAAATCCGGGCAGGACGTATACAGGATTTTAGTCGAAACGGGGGCCTCCGGGTCCCTTTCAAAGATAGTGGCCCTGGCGCGCGGCAGGAACATAAAGGTCCAGTACGCCACAAAAGAGGCCCTGGACAGGGAGAGCGAAGACAAGCGCCACCAGGGCGTGATAGCATACGTTCCGGATTACGCATATGCGTCTTTGGATGACATTCTGGCCGCGGCGAAGGCGCAGGAGCACTCGCTCATAATCCTTGCGGACGGCATTGAAGACGTGCATAATCTTGGCAGCATAATACGTGTGGCGGAATGCGCCGGAGCCTGCGGGGTGGTCATTCCGAGGGACAAGACGGCGGTCGTCACAGACGCCGTGATACGGATTTCGGCAGGGGCAGCGCAGTATATGAAAGTCGCCAGAATGCCCCTTAAAATGTGCATAGAGGCTCTGAGAGACGCGGGTTTCTGGGTGTACGCCCTGGAGGCGGACGGCGAGAGCATATACAGTGAAGAGTTCCCTGCCCGGACGGCGCTTATAATCGGCGGCGAGGACACAGGCGTGAGAAAGACGGTGAGGGAGTACGCGGACAAGACGCTCTCGCTCCCCCTGAGGGGAAACGTCAACTCGCTCAATGCGTCCGTGGCATTGGGAATAGCCGCGTATGAGGTTACGAGGAAATGGTAGAGGATGAGCTTTTGCAAAGGGCCCGCGAGGGGGACAAGGATGCCGTTCATGACATCCTTCAGATGTACACGCCTCTTGTTAAAAGCATAGCGTCCCACTTCTTCATGACCGGCGGCAGCCCGGAGGATCTGGTGCAGGAAGGCCTTGTGGGGCTGTATTCCGCCATAGGGTCATACAATAGGGAGAGCCACGCGTCGTTCACCACGTACGCGTACATATGCGTCCGGAACGCGATACGCGACCAGGTCAAAAAGAGCAACGGCACGAAGCAGGCCCCGCTCAACGATTCAGTGCCCATTCTGGAGATATCCGAGGGGCTTTTCATCGGGGAGAATCCGGAGGACGAGGTCATAAAGACGGAGAACAGGCAGGAGTTCCATCACAAGATTTCCGGCATACTTTCCCCGTACGAGTTCCAGGTCATCGTCATGTACATGGACGGCATGAGCACAAAGGAGATCTGCGACGCCCTGCCCAAGGCGCGCCAGCCCAAGAGCGTGGACAACGCAATTGCCAGGGCCAAGGCCAAGATCTCGAAATTATACCAGGATACAGCGGAGGAGTGATGGCATACCTTGCGTTTTACAGGACTTTCCGCCCGCAGACCTTTGACGAGGTCGTGAGGCAGGAGCACATAGTCCGCATACTGAAAAACCAGATAGAGACCGGAAAGGTCGGGCACGCCTATCTTTTCTGCGGCCCAAGGGGCACCGGGAAAACCACGCTTGCCAAGATATTCGCAAAGGCCATAAACTGCGAGCATCCCGTGAACGGCAGCCCCTGCGGCACCTGCCCCACGTGCAGGGCTCTTTCGGATGCCTCCAACCTGGACATATCCGAGATAGACGCTGCCTCAAACAACGGCGTGGACGAGATGAGGGACCTCCGCGAGAAGGTCCAGTACCCGCCCGTGGCAGGCAAGTACAAAGTGTACATCATAGACGAGGTCCACATGCTTACCCCGTCCGCTTTCAACGCGGTATTGAAGACCTTGGAGGAGCCTCCTGCGCACGCCGTCTTCATTCTGGCCACGACGGAGCCCCAGAAGATTCCGGCAACCATCCTCTCCAGATGCATGCGCTTTGACTTCAAGCTGATTCCGCAGTCAGACCTGGAGGACCTTGTCCGCTCCGTTTATGACCGCACCGGAAAAGAGTACGAGCCGGAGGCTATAACGGCCATAGCGAGAGCAGGGGCCGGCTCCGCGAGAGACAGCCTTTCAATCGCGGATATGTGCGCCTCTTACTCGCAGGGCAAGCTCACGTATGAAGACGTGAACTCCGTCTTAGGCAGCGCGGACCTTCTTCAGATAGCGGATCTGCTTGCCAGCATATTCTCGGAAGATCCCGGCGCCTCGCTCGCTTCCGTGGAGCAGGTTCTTGCGGAGGGCAAGAGCGCAAGCGTCCTTGTACGTGATATAATCTCGCTTTTAAACAACGTAAGCATAGCCAAGGTCTGCAGGACGGCAAAAGAGATCATAAACCTTCCGGAAGAATCCTTCAGGCGCATAAAGGCCCTTGCGGACTCAGTCACCGGCCAGAAGCTTCTCCGGGTCACGGAGATCATCTCCAAGGCGGAGGCGGACATGCGATACGCTGTGTCTCCCAAAACCACGCTTGAGACGGCCGTGTACAAATGCTCCCAGCCTTCGGCGGATTATGACGCAGACGGCCTGATCGCCCGCATAGAATCCCTGGAGCGCAGAATAAAGGACCTTGAGTCCGGAGCCGTGAAAGCTCCTTCCGCGCCCGCACCTGCGGCCCGTGCAAAAAAGGCCGCCCAGGCTCCCTTGCAGGAAGAAACACCCGCGCCGGCGCCTGCTCCCAAAGCAGCTCCCGCGCCCGCTCCAAAATCCGCAGCACCGGCATATGCAGAGCCCAAACAGGAATCCAGGCCGGAACCCAAACAGGAACCCAAACAGGAACCCAGGCCGGAGCCTAAACCGGAGCCCAAACCGGAGCCCAGACCGGAGCCTAAACCGGAACCCAGGCCTGAACCGGCTGCAAAACCCGCGTCTGCCGCAAAGCCTGCGGCACAGGCGTCTGCTCCGGAGGCGCCAAAGGCGCCTTCCGCAAAGAGAAGCTCTCTGCTTGTGGAGGAGGATGATGCGGATGACCAGCCTTTCGGAGTGCAGGGAAACATTTGGGACAAGCCGAAGGAAGAGCCGGGAAAAGCGGATGCCGGAAGCATAGACAAGAGAGCGGTCTTCGGGAAGATGCTTAAAAGCCTGAGGTCCACGCACAGGAACGCGCTTCTCTTCACGCTGTGCCAGGATTTAAGCAGCTCGTTTGTGGGGGACAAGTTCATTTTGACTACGGACAACCCTGCGGTGTACAAGGGCCTTGTGAGGCAGGACAACGCCAGCTTCCTTTCCACTGTCCTTGCAGAGCTTGGAGTAATGGAATATGAAGTGCGCATGGCGGACAATTCGGATGATTCCAGGGACGCGGCAGTGAAGGAGCTGGAGAGCAACTTCGCCGGAGCGGACATAGAATACAGGAACAGATAGCGTGCATGCGTCAGAAAAGGCGCAAAGCATAGGGGATATACCTGATTTTGCAAGGCTTTGCCTTGGGGAGGAAATGAGATATGGCATACGGCGGCAGAGGCGGCGGAATGGGCAACATGCAGAACATGATGAAGCAGGCCCAGAAAATGCAGGAGCAGATGGCTGAAGCTGAAAAAGAGCTTGAGGAGATGGAAATCGTAGGGCTCTCCGGCGGCGGAGAAGAAGGGGACGAGACCGTTGTGGTGTACATGAACGCCAAGAAAGAGATCAACGGCATTGAGTTCGGAAGCCAGCTTCCGGACACCGTGGACCTCACGGATGAGGATGACGTGGAGATGCTTGAGGACCTCATCATGGCCGCCATAAATGACGGCTACCGCAAGGCGGACGAAGCGTATGAAGAGAAGATGGCGCCCTTCGGAGCCATGGGCAAGGGCATGCTTTAATGAGCATAAGGGTCCGTTGATGCGGGCCTTTCCGGCCCCGTTCCGCGGGGGCGCATTGACGCTTTGGAAGACAAGGGATATTGGGGATGAGCGGCCGGCCGTTCATCTTATACGGAGATACGGATGGATGTTTTCATTGAGCCCATAGGAAGGCTCATAAACGAGTTCACCAAGCTCCCCGGAGTGGGGCAGAAGACTGCGCAGAGGTATGCGTACAAGGTCATTTCCATGACGGACGCGGAGGCCAGGGCCTTTGCGGACGCCGTAGTGTACTGCAAGAAGAACGTGCATTACTGCAAGGTGTGCGGGAATTTTGCGGAGGGGCCGGTGTGCGACATCTGCTCCAATCCAAAGAGGGACAAATCCGTGATATGCGTGGTCAAAGAGCCCAAGGACGTCGTGGCCATGGAAAAGCTGCATGAGTTCAAGGGAGTGTACCATGTGCTGCACGGGGTCATAAACCCCATTGAAGGCATAGGCCCCAATGACATAAAGGTCAAGGAGCTTTTATCGCGCATAGACGATTCCGTCAAGGAAGTCATACTCGCCACCAACCCGGACGTGGAGGGCGAGGCAACGGCCATGTACATTTCCCGTCTTTTGAAGCCCATGGGCGTTCTCACAACCCGCATAGCCCGCGGAATCCCGGCGGGCGGGGAACTGGAGTACACAGACGAGGTAACGCTTTCCAGAGCCCTTTCGGAGCGCACGGAGATATAGCGCAATAGCGGCCCCTGCAGAAAATGGAACGGAATCGCAGGCTGGCCGAAAAAAGAATGCTACACTCTGCAGAGTGGCATATATGGCTCATGCAAAGTTTCCGCAGGGCATGCGTGGGCATGATAAAAAGGGGTGCCCATTGGGCGCCCGGCATGGAGGATCAACATGAAAATTTCTGTCTTGGGATGCGGCCGCTGGGGGTCATTCATTGCGTGGTACCAGGCTACAGTCCTTAAGAACGACGTATATTCCTGGGGGCCCGGGAATGATTACTCGTACAGGGTCCTGAAGGAAACCGGAAAGAACGAGTACGTAACGCTGGATTCCAGCATAAAGCTCACCTGCAATCTGCAGGAGGCCGTGGACCATGCGGACATCATCATAATTTCCATCTCATCCCAGGGCCTTCGCGGATTCATGCAGAAGGTCATTCCCTGCGGAGTGAAGGACAAGGTCTTCGTGCTCTGCATGAAGGGCATAGAGGAGGCCACGGGGAAGAGGCTCTCGGAAGTGCTCATTGAGAGCGGAATAGACAAGGACAGGATAGCGGTTTGGGTAGGCCCCGGCCATATACAGGCTTTCACGCAGGGCATCCCCAACTGCATGATAATAGACAGCTACAATGAAAAGCTCAAGATGTTCCTTGCGGACAGCTTCAGGAGCAACCTCATTCGCTTCTATTACGGCAGTGACATCATAGGCTCGGAGATTGGTGCGGCGGCGAAGAACGTCATGGGAATTGCGGCAGGCATCCTGGACGGAAGCGGCTACGTGAGCCTCAAGGGGCCTCTTATGGCGCGCGGCGCGTATGAGGTAGGAAAGCTCATAAAGGCCATGGGCGGCCAGTTCATGTCCGCGTACGGGCTTGCTCATCTCGGGGATTACGAGACCACCCTGTTCTCGGAGTATTCCAACAACCGCCGCTACGGCGAGATGATGGCCAAGGGGCAGAGGTTTGAAAAGCTCGCGGAAGGCGTCATGACTTCCAAGGCCATGAAGGAGCTTGCGGACAAGTACGGCCTTGAGATGCCGATTACGGAGGCCGTGTACGAGGCCTGCTTTGAGTCCCACGCTTTTGACGGCGGGGACGGGGCGAAGACCTGCATGGAGATAATCCTCAAACTCTTTGAGAGGGAAACAAAAAGCGAGTTCTAGGCCAAAACACCCGCTGTTTTGTTTGCCAAAACAGCCACACAAGTATAAAATATACACTATGAGATACATGCTTGCTTACGCTTGCATGTATTTGCATGTATGCCCCTAAAAGGGCGAATATCCTTGATTGAACCGGCCTCAGGCAGCCCAAAAAGGCTTTTGAGGCTGCTCCGGAAACAGAACATAATTACTCCGAAACAGACTATACAGGGGGATGGGCGCTCATCCCCGGCGAGGCTTTTATGATTAGAAACGACATAAGAAACGTGGCGATAATAGCGCATGTAGACCATGGCAAGACCACGCTCGTGGACGCCATGCTCAAGCAGAGCCACACGTTCCGCGACAACCAGCAGGTGGAAGAGAGAGTGCTGGACTCCAATGCCCTGGAGCGCGAGAGGGGCATAACCATACTTTCCAAGAACACGTCCATCCACTACAAGGGCGTGAAGATCAACATCGTGGACACCCCGGGGCATGCGGATTTCTCCGGAGAGGTTGAGCGTGTCATGATGATGGTCAACGGAGTCCTGGTTCTGGTGGACGCGGCAGAAGGCCCCATGCCTCAGACCCGTTTCGTAGTGCAGAAAGCCCTTGAGATGGGCCACAAGCTCATCATCGTGGTCAACAAAATAGACCGCCCGGATGCCCGCCTCAATGAAGTTGAGGACGAGATACTGGAGCTCCTCATGGAGCTGGACGCCTCCGACGACCAGCTCATGAGCCCTGTTCTCTGGTGCTCCGGAAGAGACGGCACGGCCACATTCGACATCAACGAGCCCGGCAAGGACCTCACCCCTCTTTTTGAGACAATCCTAAATCACATAGACCCCATGGAAGTGGACACGGAAGGCCCCCTGCAGCTGCTTGTTTCCAGCATAGATTACAATGATTACGTGGGCAGGATAGGCATAGGCAGGATAGAGCGCGGCACCATCCTTTCCGGACAGACCGTGGCCGTCACCAACTACCACAACCAGATGGAAGTGAAGCCCGGAAAGATTGCCAGCCTGTTCAACATAGAGGGCCTTCAGCGCATACCCTGCGACAGCGCGTCCGCAGGGGACATCGTCTGCTTTTCCGGAATAGAGAACATAAACATCGGGGACACCGTCTGCGCCCCGGACTGCGTCGAGGCTCACAAGTTCGTCAAGATCTCAGAGCCCACGGTGGAGATGACCTTCTCCGTGAACGATTCCCCTTTCTCTGGCAAGGACGGAAAATTCGTCACCAGCCGCCATCTTCATGACCGTCTTTTCAGGGAGCTTTTAAAGGACGTATCCCTGCGGGTTGAGTCCACCGCCCAGGCGGACACCTTCCGCGTCTGCGGCAGGGGCGAGATGCATCTTTCCATTCTCATTGAGACCATGCGCCGCGAAGGGTACGAGTTCCAGGTGTCCACGCCCAAGGTGCTGTACAAGACCATAGACGGCGTAAGGTGCGAGCCTGTGGAGCATCTCATCATGGATGTTCCGGATGACACGACGGGCGCCATTTTCCAGAGCATGGGCAACCGCAAGGGCGAGCTTCTTCACATGAGCGCCATGGGAAGCCGCACCCGCCTTGAGTTCCTGATCCCCTCCCGAGGCATGTTCGGCTACAAGTCCGAGTTCCTCACGGCGACAAAGGGAGAGGGAGTCATGAGCTCCGTATTCTTCGAATATCAGCCGTACAAGGGAGATCTCATGCGCAGAACCACAGGATCCCTTGTGGCATTTGAAACGGGCGAGGCCGTCACATACGGCCTGTTCAACGCCCAGGGCCGCGGCAAGCTTTTCATAACTCCGGGCACCATGGTATACCAGGGAATGGTCATAGGCGAGTGCCCCAAGAACGAGGACATCAACGTCAACGTCTGCAAGACCAAGCATCTCACCAACACGCGCGCGGCAGCCTCGGACGAAGCGCTCCGCCTCATCACACCCAAGAAGATGAGCTTAGAGGAGTGTCTCGAGTTCATTGCGGATGACGAGCTCCTCGAGGTCACACCCAAGAACATCCGCATACGCAAGCGCATCCTGGACAGCGAGCTCCGCGCCAAGGCCAGGGCCAAGGACAAGAAAGCCTGACCCAGCAAGAGCAGACGCTTATCACAGCAAGCCAATACCCGGAAGTCTGCGCAGCGGCATCCGGGCATTTTCATGCATGGGCCTCCATTTCGGACCCGCAAAGCACATATATGACTGGGCGTTTCGCAGCCTGACGGCTGCGGAGCCAAGGGGAAAGATGACATGACAGACGAGGATTTGGACGAGTTCACAGACGCTGTATCATACGGGGATGAACTCACCTTCATATACAACGGCCAGAAGTTCGTCCTTCGCGGCTACAAGCAGAACGGCAAGGCCAGGCTGTATCTGGACAGGCTGGACCCTCCGGCAGAGGATTACATTCTGGTGCTCGCGGGGACGGCGCATGAGTTCCCTGTGCGTGATTTCCTTGAAGCCCAAATCTGGGACGGCAGAACCTTCATGGAAGCTCATGAAGAGATGGAGTGGCTGGATGAATGACCGCGGCCCGCAGGCTTGAGAAGATATGCTAGACGGTGATATCAATAATTTTCTAGATCATATGTATTATGGTGATGAGCTTCTTTTCACCTTTCAAGGCAAGACATATTTCCTTGAGGGGATGGGAGATGATGAAGGCAGGCTAACATACTACCTGTGTATAATCCATCCCCCTATAAACGGCTACGTGGTTGAGCTTGCTGGGGATGAACATCATTATCCCATGGAAGAGTTTCTTGCCCTCAAGATCTGGGACGGCAAGACCTTCATGGAAGTGCAGGACGAGATGCAGTGGGTGGATGAATAGCTGCGGCATACAGGTTTGAGAAGATATGATAGACGGCGATATTAACGAGTTCTTAGAAAAGCTTCGTTATGGAGATGAGTTTACTTTCCTCTACAGAGGCAAAAAGTATTTTCTGGACGTGGCAGAGAATGAAAATGGCAAGCTCACAATCTATTTATGGACACTTGTGCCTCCCGCCGATGACTATACAGTAATCCTTGTAGGGGATGAGCACAACTACCCCTTGGAAGAGTTTCTTGCTGCAAAAATATGGGACGGGAAGACTTTCATGGAGGTAGAGAGCGAAATACAGTGGGTGGATGATTGAGTGTAGTAATACTCACATTTTTAGTAGGCGGATGAAGACAGCAGTGATTTTCGCAGTAAAAAAATGAAATGACTGGTTGACGCAGTCATATTACCAGCTGTCTTAAAAAGAGCAAGGCGAATCGCATGCCAAGATTGCTGACAGATGAAGAGTACGAGAAGTATAAAAAATACTTCGTGGGGGTACCAGAGAATGCTAGACGGTGATATTAACGATTTCCTAGATGATATGGTATATGGCTACGAACTTCTTTTTGTTTTCCGTGGGAAGAAATATTTTCTTGAGGGAATGAGCAACGAAGAACGCAAGCTTACATACTATATGTGGACTATAGATCCCCCGGCAGACGATTATTCACTTATCCTTGTAGGGGATGAGCACAACTACCCCTTGGAAGAGTTCCTGGCTCTCAAGATCTGGGACGGCAAGACCTTCATGGAAGCACAGGAAGAGATGCGGTGGGTGGATGAATAGCGCATAATTGCGGTGCAATGAACATTGAAGCAAGAATACCCGGGGTCTGTGAAGACTTCCGGGTTTCGTTTTGCAGTCGGATTTTAGAAATATTCATTTGCAAATTATGCAATTATACGGAAATTTTCTTGCAATCTGCAAATATTGTTGGTATAATGGCGGATGTAAGGAGATAAGGGCATGCAGATAACGGAAGACAAGAAAAACAGGCTCGTGGTGGCCATTACGGTGGCCGCTGTGGTTCTCATAGTCATCTTCATTGCCGTTGTCATATACCAGATGGTTGAGATGGTGGTCATTAAAAACCGCAAGCAGGATCTCCAGGACCAGATAGATTATTACACGGAACAGATAGACAAGGCGGAAAGCGATCTGGATTATCTCCAGTCAGAGGAGTTCCTCAAGGAGTATCTGCTCAAAAACGGCTATGACTGGGAGACGTCAAAGTAAGAAGGCAAGCAGGGGTTTACATGAAGATTTGCGCAATAGATATCGGTTCAAATTCCGTCCGTATGGCAATGATAGCGGACGGAAAAACTTTATATAAGGCAGTTTCTACCACCCGCCTCGGAGAAGGGATAGCCACGTCGCCGCTTTTGAAGGACGCCGCTATGGAGCGCACTTCGGACGCCGTTGCGGCGTTTGTGCAGAGGGGCAGAGAAGAGGGCGCGGATGAGATATATGCCTTCGCCACGGCTGCGGTGCGTTCCGCCGCAAACGGGGCGGAATTCTGCAGACAGGTAAAAGAGAAGTGCGGGATAAGCGTGGACGTCATCAAGGGTCTTGTGGAAGCCAATGCAGGGCTTGTCGGAGCTCTTAAGGGCCGGGACGGCGGAATCATAGACGTCGGCGGAGCGAGCACGGAAGTGAACGTCTGCGCGGGAGGCGTCTCGCTGTATGCCAGGAGTGTCAACATAGGAACCGTCAGGCTGTACGACCTGGCCGGCCGGGACAGGGACCGTCTGGACAACGTCATAGCCCAAAAGATAACAGAATATGGCAGATTTGATGCCTCTTCATATCATATCTGCACCATAGGCGGCACTGCCACAAACATAGCTTCCGTAAAGCACGGCCTCAAGGTGTACGATCCCGCAGTCGTGGACGGCACGATAATCGGCAGGGATGGGGTCCTTGAGATGGGATACAGGATGCTTGGCCTCTCCGTGGATGAGGTAAGGGCCGTCCCGGGCATGGACCCGCACAAGGCGGATGTCTTCGCCGGCGGCTGCCTGCTTTTAGGCAGGGTTATGGAGAACTTCGGAATTGAGGAGGCCACGGTCTCCGAGTCGGACAACATAGAGGGATATATCATGCTCAAGAGAGGCTCCCTCTCATGAGATATGCGGCGTACATTACAGCCGCCGTTCTGGGCGTGGCATGCGCCGCGCTGGTTATCGTCTTCTGCGCATATGCGTATGCCTGGTGGATAATTGCAGTGGCCCTGGCGGTGGTCATTTTCATACCCGTGGGCTCATGGCTTCATGAACTCGGCCACAAGTTCTTCGGGGCCATGGCGCATGTGAAGACCAGAATGCATTACTCCGTGTTCGGCTCCACGTACTGCGACGTCTGGACAGACCGCTCCAAGGGCCTCCGCTCCAGGCTTGCGGCAACCGCCCTCGGCGGGCCGGTTATAAACCTGCTCTTCATAATCCTTGGAATCATAGCCCTGTGCGTGCACGCAGTGCCCGTGTGCATAAGCTTTGTTCTGCCGGCCTCTGTGTATCTCTTCGTGCTCAATGTGTTTCCCTGCACGCTGGGAGACGGGGACACGGACGGAATGGTTGCTCTGGGGCTCATCCGCATGGATGACGAAGCGAAGGTCACTTTGGCAGTAATGGCCGTGCAGGCGGACGTGGAGAGCGGAACGCCCCTTTCCGAAATCCAAAGGGAAAGGCTGGAAGATCTGCCCCAGATACAGGAGGACAGCCCTGCGTACATCGCCCTGCTTCAGCTTAAGGAGCAGTATTACGCAGCCGCAGGCGATGCGGATGCAGCCGCCAAATGCCGTGAGAGGCTGGATGGTCTGAAAGAGTACGTGGAAGAATAACGGGCGTCTGGCATCGGTGACCCGAATTGAACATAATTTTTGAAGAGGCCTTGCTGCAAAGCAGGGCCTTTTTTGGCGGCCGGAAACAAGCGCTCCGGAGGACGTTTCCGGGTGAGTGAAATCTGTCTTTCCGGAGGCGGATTTTTGGGGGGAACGGAGGGGAAAATGAGGGCGGATTTTGGTGAAAAATCGGGTAAAGAAACATTTTTTTACTCTCATTTTCTTGCATTGCATTATATAATATGGTATAATGAAGGGGTGCCGGTCGGGGCCGGATTTAAGGCCCCGGAACAAGGCCTGAGAGAGGAACAAAATGCCTGAAAAAGTTGAAGCCAATTATGATGCGAATTCCCTGCGCGCCCTGAAGGGCCTGGAGCCCGTGAGGGAGCACCCCGGGATGTATATCGGGCCCACGGACGAGAAGGGCCTGCACTGCCTTGTCAGGGAGGTTATAGACAACTCCATAGACGAGGCCCTGGCGGGCTACTGCGACAGAATAGACGTCATCATCACAGAGGACGGCTCATGCACCGTCAAAGACAACGGCAGAGGAATACCGGCCGGAATAAATGAGCAGGAAGGGGTGAGCGGAGTGGAGCTTGCGCTCACGAACCTCAACGCCGGCGGAAAGTTCGGCGGCGGGAACAAGGAGGGCGGATACAAGATTTCATCCGGCCTGCACGGCGTGGGCGTGTCATGCGTCAACGCCCTTTCGGACACCCTCATTGCCGAGGTCTGCCAGAACGGCCACAAGTACCGCCAGGTTTATCACTGCGGCAAGCCGGAGGCTCCGCTTGCAATAGTTGAGGACACGGACGCCACAGGAACGTCCATAACCTTCCATCCGGACGCAACCATCCTTGAGGCCACGGTATTCAATTACGACACGCTCAAGACGCTCCTTCGCGAGCTCTCATACCTCAACAAGGGCCTCACCCTCACGCTCACGGACCTTAGGGAGAATCCGCCCAGGACGGACTCCTTCTGCTATGAGGGAGGCGTTGTGGGCTTCATAGAGGATATCAACCAGGGAAAGGAGACCTTCTTCGAGAAGCCCGTCTATTTCGAGGCATCTGAGGGGGATGACAAGTTCCTTGAAGTTGCCATACAGTACAATGACAGCCTTGCTGAGATGATTTTCCCCTTCTCCAACAATATCCGCCAGCCGGACGGAGGAACGCACCTGGACGGCTTCAAGGCCGCTTTGACGAAGGTCATAAACGACGCCGGCCACAACCTCAAGATTCTGAAGGAGAACGACAAGCTCACCGGAGATGACGTGAGGGAGGGAATAACGGCCGTCGTTTCCGTGAAGATTGCGGACGCGCAGTACGAGAGCCAGACCAAAGCCAAGCTCTGCTCCACATATGTGAGGGGCTTCGTGCAGAAGGCTGTTACGGACAAGTTCGGCACATACCTCGAGGAGCATCCCAATGAGGCCAGGGCGCTCATAAACCGCTGCCTCATCACCCAGAGGGCGAGGGAGGCCGCAAGGAAGGCGCGTGAAGAGACGATAAGAAAGGGCGTTTTGGAAGGCACCAAGCTTCCCGGAAAGCTTGCAGACTGCTCGGACAGAAGGCCTGAGCTGTGCGAGATTTACATCGTGGAGGGAGACTCCGCCGGCGGCACAGCGAAGCAGAGCAGGGACAGAAGGTTCCAGGCAGTGCTGCCCATCCGAGGAAAGATTCTCAACGTTGAGAAGGTGCGCATAAACAGGGCTCTCGAGAACCAGGAGATAAGGGCCATGATAACGGCCTTCGGATGCGGAATCACGCAGGAGAATTTCGATGAGTCCAAGCTCCGCTATGACAGAATCATAATCATGACGGATGCCGATGTGGACGGCTCCCATATACGCATCCTGCTGCTCACTTTCTTCTTCCGTTACATGATGCCGCTCATAGAGCACGGCCACGTGTACGCCGCCCAGCCGCCGCTGTACAAGGTTTCCGGCAAGGGGATAGAGGACACGTACCTGTACACCGAAGGAGCCATGGACGAGTTCAGGGATGCGCATCCCGGAATGAAGTTCGAGATCCAGAGATACAAGGGCCTGGGGGAGATGAGCAAGGAGCAGCTGTGGGAGACCACGATGGATCCTTCCAAGCGCACGCTGGTGCGCATAAACATAGAAGACGCCGTTGAGGCGGACAGGCTCTTCGCCCTTCTCATGGGAGAGCAGCCGGAGCTGAGGCGCCAGTTCATAGAAGAGAACGCCAAGCTAGTGGAAGAGCTGGACATTTAAAGGAGACCGCATAAGATGGCAAAGAAAGAAACCAGCCCCGAGCTTACCGAAGAGTTCAAGAAGACCCTGGCGCTCACGAAGACGCTGGAAGTGGAGGTCAATGAAGAGCTCAAGAAGTCATTCATAGCCTACGCCATGGCGGTCAACGTTTCGCGTGCCATACCGGACGTGAGGGACGGCCTCAAGCCCGTCCACAGGCGCATCCTGTACTCAATGCACGAGTTAGGGCTCTATTCGGACAAGCCCTACAGAAAGTGCGCGAGAATCGTCGGAGACTGCTTAGGCAAGTACCATCCCCACGGAGACGCGTCCGTGTACGACGCCCTTGTGCGTCTCGCGCAGGAATTCACAATAAACGAGCCGCTCGTGGACGGCCACGGAAACTTCGGCTCGGTGGACGGAGATCCTCCGGCGGCAATGCGTTACACAGAAGCCAGGCTTTCCAGGATAGCCACGGAGATGCTGCGCGACCTGGACAAGGACACCGTGGATTTCTACCCCACGTTCGATGACACCGGCATGCAGCCTTCCGTCCTTCCCAGCCGTTTCCCCAACATGCTTGTGAACGGCTCGGACGGCATAGCCGTGGGCATGGCGACCAACATTCCGCCCCACAATCTCGGAGAGGTCATAGACGGCATAGTGGCCATGATAGACAATCCGGACATAGACGTGGACGGGCTCATGCAGTACATCCAGGCCCCGGATTTCCCCACAGGCGCCATGATAATGGGCCGCGCCGGAATACGCAAGGCATACCGCACGGGGCGCGGAAACATCATAATCCGCTCGCACTGCGAAGTGGAGGAATACAAGAGCGGAAACACCACCAGAACGCGCATAGTCGTGGATGAAATCCCTTACCAGGTGAACAAGGCCAAGCTCATTGAGACGATAGCCGGCCTGGTCAAGGACAAGCGCATAGACGGCATCTCGGACATCCGCGAGGAGTCCGACCGCGACGGCATGCGCATAGTCATCGAGATAAAGAAGGACGCAAACCCTCAGGTCGTTTTAAACCTTCTGTACAAGCACACGGACCTGCAGGTCTCGGACGGCCTCATCATGCTGGCCCTCGTGGACGGCACTCCGAAGGTCCTCAACCTCAAGGAATTCGTATATTACTATCTGGAGCACCAGAAGGACGTAATAACCCGCCGCACCAAATATGACCTCGCCAAGGCGGAGGAGAGGGCCCACATTCTGGAGGGCCTCGTAATCGCGCAGGCAAGCATAGAGGAGGTCATAGCCGTTTGCCGCAGCGCGAAGGACAAGGCGGACTGCGTTCAGAAGCTCACCGCAAACTTCGCCCTGGATGAGCGCCAGGCCACGGCCGTTGCGGAGCTGCGCCTGTACCGCCTGTCCCATCTGGAAGTTAACAAGATCCAGGACGAGCTCAATGCCCTTGACGCCGCGATTGCCGATTACAGGGACATCCTCGCGCATGAGAGCAGGGTGCTGGACATCATAAAGACGGACCTTCTGGACATCAAGAAGCGTTTCCCGTCTAAGCGCAAAACGATGATAGTCACCGACTTTGACGGCGAGATAGAGGATGCGGACCTCATTCCCGTTGAGCAGGTTGTGGTCTCCATGACCCACACCGGATACGTGAAGCGCCTTCCCGTTGCGGAGTACAAGGCTCAGCGCAGGGGCGGCACGGGCGTGACCGGCCACAAGCCCAAGGAAGAGGATTTTGTTGAGGACATGTTCATATGCTCCTCTCATGACTCGCTGCTTCTTTTCTCCAGCATGGGCCGCGTGTACCGCATAAAGGCATACGAAATCCCGGAAGCCGCACGCGCAAACCGCGGCAGGGCCATCGTGAACCTTGTGCCTATTTCGCAGGATGAGAAGATAACGACGATAATCCCCGTCTCCACGGAAGACGGCTACATAGCCTTCGCCACGGACAGGGGGCTCATAAAGAAGACTCCTGTGTCCGAGTTCGAGCGCATCAACAAGAACGGCAAAATCGCAATCTCGCTCAACGAGGGGGACTTCCTGGTATCCGCCCAGTACACCACAGGCTCCGACGAGCTCATGGTGGCCTCCAAAGGCGGCAAGGTTCTCCGCTTCCCCGAAAGCGCCGTCCGCTCCATGGGCCGCAACGCATCAGGCGTCCGCGCCATGAAGATAAAGGAGGACGACGCCGTTGTGGACATGCTCGTGGTTGACGGAAACAAGGACGTTCTGACCGTAACCTCCAACGGCTACGGCAAGCGCTCCAAAATCTCCGACTACTCCGTACACGGCCGCGCGGGCCAGGGCATCAAGGCCGGCGTGTTCAACGACGTCACAGGCACCCTTGTGAACCTCAAGCAGGTGAACCCGGACGAAGATGACGTAATGATAATCTCCGACACCGGAATCATAATCCGCATGCACTGCTCCGACATCTCATGCATAGGCAGGGCCTCCAAGGGCGTGCGCCTCATGAAGCTTAGGGAAGGCTCTGTAGCCACGGTGGCCGTCACAGAGCGCGACGATGACGAAGAGTCCGAGGCCCCTTCGGAAACAGCTCCTGATGCAGCAGACGCCGCCACAGGCGCATCTGACGCTCTTCCCGCGGAAGACGCCGAAGAATCCTTTGAATCCGATGGAGAGCCTGCACAGGCCGAAGACGAAGGGTTCGACGATCTCGACACCCTTGACTACTCCGACGTCATAGACGACGGCTTCGACGAAGACGCCGACGAGGACGCCAAAGACCCCGGCTCTTTCGATGACGATCTTCTGGACGATTTCGAGTCCGAAGACTCCGATGACGGAAAGGATGACGACACGGACATCTGACCTCCCATATCCAGCTCCATACTGAACACCGCAGCCTCCTGTGTGCCCGCAAGCGCAGGGGGCTTTACTTTGCCCGCACAAATTAGAGTCCCGTCCAAAAAGGCCGGGATAAGTTGAAATTTTCTTCAACAAATCCCCCTTAACCTGTGATTTTTCGAAAAAGAGCGAGGCCGTCATGGCCTCTCTATGCGCTCTGCAGGAATCCCGGAATCCGGATTTTCTCCGGATGGTGTCATACCGCGTGTCTGCAGGAATTCAGGGGCTGATATAGCCTCTTCACATGATTCTGCGTGTGATTCTGCATGTGGTGCCGCCCAGATGCTGTGCACGGATTTCTGGCTGCGTCTGTGAAGTCGTAACCGCCTCTCATATGATTTTCACTGCCCTCTGCGGGCATGGCTCCGGCTTGGATTTCATTGCAAAACGGCTGCAATGGGCCAGAGCATGAACATATGTTCATGATAATTCCGGTTCATTCCGGATTTGATGCTTTTTTGGATGGAAATTTGGTGGAAGAACAGAGGGCCGGCAAGGGCCGGATTTTTGCAGCTGGAAGGCATATATGCGGCAGACAGCCGGAATTTCCGGACGACGGAAAAGGCAGAGCGGGAGCTCTGCCTTAAAATGCTTTCGGGTTACTTTTGTCCGGATGCCGGAGGATCTTTTGGCTTTTTGTCCGCGCCCTGGATATGCTTGTGGGGTTCGCGGGTTTTGCCGACAGAGGACGGCATGATGAAATGCATGAGCTTCAGCATCCAGCCTGAAATCGGGAAGGCGCACATGACCACGACCACTATGACGAGCACTTTCGCGTAATCCCACTGGAGGTCCAGCCAGCCGGAGTAGAACATGGCGTCCGTGAGATACGGCACGGCCACGCCGACGATGCACAAGGCAAAGACTCCCGCGCACAGGACCGCCCTGTATAGATTGAAGGGCTGGCAGGTGCGGTAGACCATGACGAATCCCGAGAAGGTGAGTGCTATCATGCACATGGCCTTGTAATAATCGTCGAAATCGTCGTTGAAGACCTGGGTGATGTACATCGACATGACGCACAGAATCATGACGACCGCGCCCGCTATCGCTCCGGACAGCACGTGGGTGATGAACCGCCCGCGGACCTTGTCGTTATTGGGCTGGAGTGAAAGGAAGAATGAAGGCACCGCGATAATCACCATTTCCAGCAGAAGCATGTTCTGCGGAAGGAACAGGTACGGCTGCTGCATGGATATGCAGATTACAGCCAGGATGGCGGTGAAGAGGGTCTTCATGAGATACAGGCAGGAGGAGTTCTGGACGTTGTTTATCACCCGCCTGCCTTCGGCCACTATCTTGGGCATGGACGCGAAATTGTTGTCCATCAGCACAAGATGGCTCACGTTTCTCGCCGCTTCAGATCCCGCGGCCACGGATATCGCGCAGTCCGCTTCCTTCATGGCCAGGATGTCGTTCACACCGTCTCCGGTCATGGCCACCGTGTTGCCCTGCTTCTTCATGGCGCGGACCAGGACCGCTTTCTGTTCAGGGGTGACCCTGCCGAAGACCGTGTACTTTCCTGCTGCGTCCTCAATCTCGCGGTCGCTCAGCCCCTCAAGTGATATGAACTTGTCCGCATGATTCACGCCGGCCCTTCTGGCAACCTCGGCGACTGTCACAGGATTGTCTCCCGATATGACACGCACGGAGACGTCGTTGTCCGCGAACCACTTGAGAGTGGCCGGCGCGTCCTCGCGGATATTGTCCGCTATTGAGATGATTGCCACCGGCCTGACAACTGCAGGAACCTTGTCCCCTACAATGGAAGCGGTTGAATATGCCACGGCGAGGACGCGGTAGCCGCTCTGGGCGAGCTGCTTTACCATCCTCTCAACCTTGACAGGATAGGGTTTAAGGACGAATTCCGGGGCTCCCATGACGAATGTTCCGACATCGTCGAAGGTCACGGCGGAGAGCTTCCTCTTGGAGTTGAAAGGTATCGTTGAGACGGGCGTGAGCCTGTCGCTGTATCCGAAATGGTTCTGCAGGGCTATGGACGTCTGGTTGTTGTCATTCAGGGCTTTCAGCATGCTGCCCATGATGTCCTGCATGGAATAGTCCCCGACGGTGTTTAAGATGATGGTGTCGTTGACCTTCATCATGCCGTCCGTTATGGTTCCGGTCTTGTCCAGGCAGAGGACGTCCACGCGGGCAAGCATCTCAAGCGAGTACATGTCCTGCACCAAAGTGTTGCACCTGGTCAGCCGTATTATTCCGACCGCCAGGGCTACGCTGGTCAAGAGGATCATGCCCGACGGAATCATTCCTATGACTACGGTGCACGTCCGCTGGATGGCGTAATTGACTTCCTGCGAGAATATCCAGGGTTCAACGGTCTGGAAATAGCTGTCGCTGCCCGTGTTGTGGTAGGCGATGAGGAAGGTGCCTATTGCGATGGGGATGATGAGGACGGCTATGCACTTGATAAGGAACTTCGTGGAGTTCATTATCTCGGAGTTGGGGCGCTTGTATTTCTTGGCCTTTACGGTGAGCTTCTCGATGTAAGTTTCTTTGCCGACCTTCTCGGCCCTCACCTTTCCGTTTCCTCCGGAGACGAAAGATCCGGCATAGAGCAGGTCCCCGACACGCTTTTTGACGGAGACGGACTCTCCGGTGAGCAGGGCCTCGTTGACTTCAATGCTGCCTTCCGCCAGGTAGCAGTCCACGGGCACCTGGGCTCCGGTTTCCAGCAGGATAACGTCGTCCACGACAATCTCGTTTGTCTGTATCTCAACCGTTTCCCCGTTGCGTATGACTTTGACATAGCTTGCGCCGAGCAGCGAAAGCTTGTCTATTGAGAGCTTGGATCTTATCTCCTGTATGATGCCCACGATGATGTTGATCGCCGTTATGAACAGCACCATGTAGTTGGACACGCTCTTCGTGTTTGCCAGGATAAGCGCGATGCCTGCCAGCAGGCAGAGGAGGTTGAAGAATGTGCATATGTTGCCTACGAAGATGCTGGCATACGAACGGGAGTATTTCTTATCCACGAGGTTCGCCGCGCCCGGCGTCCTTATCTCAACCTGCTCGCTGGTCAGGCCCTTGGAAAGCTCCGGATGAACCCTCTCTATCTTGATTGGCCCGTCCTTTGAGCCCTTCTCAGGAGGCACTGTAATGTACTGCGGGGTATCCGGAAAAACCAGCACGCCTTCGGAATCCGCATCCTCATGCTCATGCTCCGTTTCCGGCGGCCCCGAATCAGGCGGCTTTGCAGCCGGCCTCCTTGTGTTTTTTTTCGCCGCCGCGGCTGCAGGCTCCGCATTCTGGCCGGAGGCGTCCAGAAGCGACATGTCAAGGTCCGCTTCCGGGGTCTTTTCGGGCTCTTTCGGAGTCTCGTCTTCAGTTGGCTTGAATGATATCTTGCTCATATTCTCCCGCGCGTCTTCCATGCGTTTCTACAGTCCCATCATTATACCATGTCAGGGCGGTTTTTTCAAGCTGTACGCATATTTTAATTGCATTTGGAACGGCTTTGGCGTATAATTTCACATTGTAAAAAACCGGCGCACAGTGCTGCGGCGAAAAGTTTGTGCGGCTGCACAAAGAGGCTTTGGATATGATAGACATTAACCTTATACGAGAGAATCCGGACAAAGTCAGGGAAAACATAAGAAAGAAGTACCAGGACTCCAAGCTTCCGCTTGTGGACGAAGTCCTTGAGCTGGACGCCAAAAAGCGCGCCCTCCAGAAAGAGGGTGATGAAAGGCGCGCCCGCCGCAACGTGCTTGCAAAGCAGATCGGCGTCCTCATGCGCGAGAAGAAGTTTGAAGAGGCGGAGGCAGCCAAAGCCGACACCGTTGAGAACAACAACCGCGTGGCCGAAATAGAGAAGGAATGCGCGGACGTGGACGCCCGCCTCAAGGCCGCCATGATGCAGATTCCGAACATCATCGCAGACGACGTTCCCTTAGGCCCGGACGAGACCCACAACGTGCAGGGAGAGGTCTTTTTGGGCCAGCCAGAGAAGGATTTCGACGTGCCCTATCATCTGGACATCCTTGAGAGTTTCGGCGGCGTTGACCTTGACTCCGCCCGCCGCACCAGCGGAAACGGATTCTATTATCTGATAGGGGATATGGCCCGTCTTCACTCAGCCATGACCGCATACGCCAGGGACTTCATGATAGACAAGGGATTCACATACGTCATCCCGCCCTTCATGATCCGCAGCGACGTCGTGTCCGGCGTCATGAGCTTTGAGGAGATGGACGGCATGATGTACAAGATAGAGGGCGAGGACCTCTACCTTATAGGCACGTCCGAGCACTCCATGATAGGCCGCTTCATGGGAGCCACTCTCAAGGAAGAGGACCTTCCCCAGACCCTCACGTCCTATTCTCCCTGCTTCCGCAAGGAGAAGGGAGCCCACGGCATAGAAGAGAGGGGAATATACCGCATACACCAGTTTGAGAAGCAGGAGATGATAGTGGTCTGCAAGCCGGACCAGAGTGACGAATGGTACGAAAAGCTCTGGCGCTACACCGTTGAGCTCTTCACGTCCATGGACATCCCCGTACGCCAGCTCATATGCTGCTCCGGAGACCTCGCCCCCCTCAAATACAAGAGCTGCGACGTTGAGGCCTGGAGCCCCCGCCAGCACAAGTACTTCGAGGTAGGCAGCTGCTCCAATCTCACGGACGCCCAGGCCCGCCGCCTCAACATCCGCTACAAGAATTCCAGGACCGGCAAGAACGAGTACTGCCACACGCTCAACAACACCTGCGTCGCTCCGCCCCGCATGCTCATCGCCTTCCTTGAGAACCATCTCCAGGCGGACGGCTCCGTCACCATCCCTGAAGTCCTCCGCAAGTACATGGGCGGCAAAGAGATCCTCATCCCCACAAAGAAGAAGTGATCCCAAACGCCCGCAAACCCATTCAGAAAACGCAAAAGCCCCCGGAATATGCCGGAGGCTTTTATGTTTGCCTGTTATTTTTGCAAATCTCGAAACATGCTGTGCACACCGGTTGATATGCCAAAGGCACATGCTTCCGCACTGCGGAGCTTTCTCCCGAAACGGGGATGAATCTGCAAAATCTTTAAAAATCTCCCTAAACAGGGATATTATTTCTATTTAAATAGAAAAATCCCGAAATAGGCAAGAAAATTATTTTTTCAAAAATATCTCCCGAAATGGGGAAATAAATATTGCTTTAAATTCTTGCCTGTGCTACACTTGGTATATGGATAACAAACATCTTATAATACGCAAATCATATCTTGAGAAACTGTGGAGATTCAAGGACAAGCAGATGATCAAGGTTGTTACAGGAATCCGCCGCTGCGGCAAGTCCACGCTTCTGCGCCAGTACCAGGACATGCTCATGGAGCATGGTGCAGGTGAAGATCAGATTGTATATCTGAACTTTGAAGATCTGGACAATGAGGAACTCCGTGACTATCATAATCTTTATGCATATCTGAAATCCAAACTTCTCAGCGGCAGATGTGTATACATTTTTCTGGATGAAATACAGAATGTTCCTTCGTTTGAGACGGTTGTGGACAGTCTTTATATAAAGGATAATGTTGACCTTTATATTACCGGATCCAATTCTTATTTGCTGTCAGGCGAGCTGGCTACAAAATTATCCGGACGCTATTTTGAAATCAACCTGCTGCCTCTGTCTTTTTCTGAGTACAAGGAACTGATGGGCGGGGATGATAACGGCAAGCTGTTCAATGAGTATGCTGTATATGGCGGCATGCCATATGCCGCTGTCGCCCGAAAGGAAGGCTGGGGGGACCAGTACACATATATTGAAGGAATCTACAATACTGTTTTTGTGAAGGATATAGAGGAAAGACAGAAGAGGCTTGAGCCGAATCCCTCAGGAAGAAAAGTCACGGACATACCTCTTCTTAGGATGATTTCCACTTATCTTTCAAGTGTTGTAGGCAGTCTCGTTTCAATGAGTGGAATAGCCGGTTATCTGACATCGACCGGAAGGAAAATTTCACCTACGACTGTCAGTGCTTATGTGGACGCATTGACAACGGCTTACCTGTACTATCCGGTATGCAGATTTGATGTTGGCGGAAAGAAGCTCCTTGAATCAAATCAAAAGTATTACATTGTTGACATGGGGTTCCAGTATTATGCTTTGGCGCGCAAGAGCTATCAATTCGGGTTCACCATAGAAAATATCGTATACTTTGAGCTTGTCCGCCGCGGCTACAGGGTTAATGTAGGCAAGCTTGGCGGTTTGGAAGTGGATTTTGTCGCTTACAAGGACAGAACATACGAATACTACCAGGTAACTGCCACCCTGCATGATGAGGATACATTTAAAAGGGAAATCACTCCGCTGGAAAGCATTAAGGATAATTACAGCAAAATCCTTCTTACTTACGATACCGATGAACTGACCTTGGGAGACTGCAACGGTGTCAAGATTGTGAATGTCATAGACTGGCTTCTGGATACAGAGTAATTGCAAGGAGCATCTCAATGATGTTCATAATATCAACCGAAAGTATTATAAGCAAATCAAAGCCCCCGGGATATGCCGGAGGCTTTTATAATTATTCGTATATTTCCGAATCTGACAAGGCAGCTTTTATTCTTTCCTGCATGTCTTTAATTATGTGTTTGCATTTGTTTTCAGGCAGATGTGCCATCCGGGCACATTTCATCAGGTCGGGTATTTCCGGCCTTTCGTTGCCGCATACCATCATCTGATGCTGGATTCCATCCTTTATTCTTGTGATATCATAAGCAGGGGAGAGGCGGTAACCCTTCTTTGACTCGTCATAAACAAAAGAGAAATTCTTGCTGTGATCATCCGTATTATGGAACAGAACATTGAAGCACATTCTCCGAAAGGCCTCCATTGAATCCTCAGTCTGTTCGGCGGAAATCCTCTCTATAACATTAAATAAATGCATGTAGTCTACAACCGGCATGCTGATAGGCACTTCAAGTATGCCTGAAAGGGAAATCATGTGAATGCGTTTTCCGTTATTCCTGTCAAATCTCTTTGCTGCAAAGTAACCATCGCATGTTTTTGAAGGGAAAAGACGGCAGTCGTTTATATGTATTCCGCAAGCTTTAGCCAACATGTTTGCAGCATATTCTTTCCGGCCTATATTAGGCGGATCCATGCGGCATGGGAATTTAACTATCCAATCTTCATCACCAATATGAAGATGGGCTTTAGGTCTTGCTCCGCCACTTGAACCTCCCATAAGAAGAATCCTGTCAAGATTCTCAGTCGGAACATCCTGATCGTTAAAAATCTTGTTCACATCCTCTGACAAACGATCCAAATCAGGCATATTAATTGTATCGTTCTCTGCCATTGAAGGCTCATAATTAAATGCCCCCAGTCCGTTAGAGCTCACAAGAGCCAGTCTGGTCATTGGTGTTAGCTGATAAAAGTTTATGCCTTGTTTTCTTAAGGCTCTTGTGATTAGAAGCTGGCCCCATCCATCAGGGAAAGAATCAGCAAAAACACCATGCAGACCTTCAAAATTCCTGTTGGTGTTCACTTGGATATCAGCTGTGAGAGGCAAACTCAATGGAGAGATGGAAAAGCCGGATTCAATCCATTCGGGTGTATACTGAAATCCAATCTTCATATATCCGAGATCGGCCAGATATCCGGCACATGTGCCGTTGTACATTACATTCAAGTGTTTTACTGTTTGTATATTCATTTGCCATAGTCCTTCAAACTTGTGATTTTTTGTTCCTTGAACAGATTTTCAAAGTCCGACAGATATCCAAGTGCAGCAGCAACTTTGAGCAAGGAATGCAGTGATATTTCCCCGGACTGTTCAAAGCGTCTGTATGAAGCTAAAGAGACTCCGCTCCTTGCAGAAATCTCCTTCTGTGACATATGCTGCTCTTTTCTGCGGAGTTTGATTCTTGAAACAAGATTTTCCGTAACAGACTGTACTGTGACTATCGGGAAGAAATTAGATAAATCATATATACTTTTATTCATACTAATATATTAGCACTTTTATGCGATTTTGTCAATAAATTACTAATATATTAGTAAAAAACATATTCAATCTTAGCCCAATCTTCAAGTACAATATCATAAGTCAATTCTTTACCCACATGGGATTGTATTATTGTAATAATAAACTGTCAACGATTATTAAACTACTTATA
>JAJPZA010000192.1 GCA_021204625.1 Clostridia bacterium
CACCTGAACATATTTACAGAGTACAGTTCTATGAACGCCCGATATGGGATATTGACAAAAAGGACTTCTATTTCACGTCACTGGCAGCGATATTTGACGTTTTCACGCCTGAACAGGTCGGCTGCCGTGTCGAGAACCTGTGGAACAACCACGTCACAGAGAACAACCCGTATCGCGGGCGCAAATGCACGATAACGAAAGAGCGTCTGACAACAAAGGCGAGAAAGGCGCATAAACGCCGCACAACAGCGTCAAAGAACGGCAATGAATAATTACACCAATCGGAAACGAAAGGCGTTTGTGCCGCAAATTCAGAGAAAATAACTAAATTTGCGGCACTTAACCATAAAAACATCAGCATTATGACAAAAGAAGAACTTGACAGGCTTTGGGCAATCTGTAAGGAGGGTGATAAAAAACGGAAAGAAGATTACGAGGCATTGTCAGAAGATGAAAAAAAACATCTGTTTGACGGGTACGACAAAGGCTTCTTGGAAAGAACATCAGAAAACCTTGCCGAATATTTTGAGGAAGACAATGATTAGATTTCTGTCAAATAAAACACAGGGGTTTTGCCAATAATCTTGTACTTCTCAAATTTCACGTTTAAGCCTTTGACAAACAGCACTTCACGTTGATTTATTTTACCCTCGTAACGTCCACTGAATTGGGATAACTGTTCAATTTCATGTCCTGATTTGCTTTTTAATACAAGATAAGCATCCGTTTCATTACTTTTAGGACTTTTTTTTGATTTTACAAAATTTTCAATGGCGGAAATTTCTTTACTTGTTGATGTAAATCCCTCGAATATCATAGATTGTTTGTTTTCCGCCATTTCAAAAAATTTGTCTATCAATGTACGGTTCAGGCGCACAGTCCTGTAAACCGTCCCCTCGTATGCGGGTAACTTTTCAAGAGCAGCCGAAAGAATTTCTGAAAACGCCTTATCAAAGGGGGAAAGGCTCTCTTTATCTTTCCATAGCTGTTTGTTCAAACGTCTGTATGCTGGTGTATCGCCTTGTGTATAGTAGAAAATGGAGGCTTTCTCTGTGTTCTCCAATTCAGGGTATAATTCTTGAAAGTATTTACTGTTAAGAATTTCATTCATGGCAGCATTCGTTCTTAACGCCCTTGTGAATGTTTTCTCGTCATCTGAATAAATATTGACTTTAAATTCCTTGGCATATTCAGGGTTGTCTTTGATGAAATAAGGCAATGAACTCCAGCCCTTTGCCCGTTCACGGTTTTTATCTATCCACGTGTTAAATTCTTCGGGAACACGGGGCACGGTGTTGACAGACTCCTCGCTCGGTTCTTCCCCGTCAAGTATTCTCTGATTGTCGGCTGCGAGTTCATCTTCTGTCTTCAAGATAGAAATGGCGTGGCAACGGCAGTGAGGGTGCCAGCCCGTGAACTTGAATGTTTTAGGGTAACGCCCACGGGTGTCGCTCTCGTCCCTGCCTGAAAGTTCATCACAGATGTCGTATAACTGAACCAACCGCCCTTTGCCGTCTTTGATTGTGTGGTTGTTGGATAAGATGACGTGAATGCCGACAACGAAGTCAAGTTGTTGCCAGCGCAGATAGTCTGATGTACGGTAAGCGATGTTCGTCTCTGTCGCAGCCAAACGGCGGGCGTTCATATAACTTGAACGGTACACGCCCTGACCAGGGTGGAACGCCGCCGCAGGTCTTGACAGATGAAAGACCCCGTCAGAATCCTTTACTCGTCTGAACAGCTTATCGGGGTAACGGAGATATTGACGCACATCACGGCTTAAATCATCAGCCGATGTGCCCGTTCGCAGACCGACATCAAGAGCGAGTTCGATTTCATCTTTGAAAGCGTCTGTGTAACGCCATACACGGTCAGACAGGTTCAGCCCGTCAGACTTACGCTGGAGGAAAGCGTCACGGGCAGCCGAGTTGTTTGTCAGATAGCGATTTTTCTGTTCACGGGTCAGGCTGTCAATCACGGAAGATCCGAAGACCGACCGCACGAGTTCATCATTCTTTGTGTTTGACAATGTCCACGCAGCCTTGATACCGTCAGTCACAACAGCCGACAGACGTGTTTTCAGGCTGTTTAAGAGCGTTTCGACCTTTTTGCTTGTTGCAGGGTAGTCCGTGAAAGAAAACGCCTTGTCGGGGCTTATTTCGCCCAGAGACACACCCAGTCGGGCAGCTTCACGGGCAGCCTCGTCAAATATCTTCTCGACCTGCCTCTGTACGGCTGTCAGGTTGTTCAGATGTTTTTTATCATATTTGTTCATCACGCTTTTCAAAATGTTCACAGGCACGCCCTGCCGTCAGAATGTAGAATTTGCCGTCCTTGCCACTATACGGGCAACGGCACATGGTCAGATGACCGTCAACGGCGGGGCTGCAGTGGCCATAGCCGTGCGAACAGTCACGGCAGCGATACTGTTGTACGTCTGTCTGCGGCTGCGCCTGTTGTCTCTTGCTCCGTGTCGCCATAGCTGTCTGTGTGTTTATTCTGTCAGATTGAAAGCGTCAGCCTTGCTTTCCTCCCGTATCTCTTGAAGGGTCTTGTCGACATCATCTGACTGCCCGTATAATTCAATACTTTCACGCTGTGAGATTATCGGCTGATTGCCGTTGGCTGTCATCAGGTTGTTAATCGTGTCTTTCTCGTCCGTGATTGTGAACGGCGTTATAACGTGCTGTATCGGCAGTTTGTCAATCTCTTTCGCGTCTGACGGTCTGACAATCTTCACAAAAGACTTGATGATGTTCGATTCACGGTCAAGAGCGTGAACGAGAGGCCCGCTCTCGCTGTTCACTTTCAGTTGCCCGTCAATAGTCAACTGTTTGCGGCTCTCGCCTGACATGGCGATTTGAGACATTTTCTCGTAAGACCAGTCGGGCAGCTGCAGCGATGTGAAATACAGGTTGCGGAGGTTGTTAATCTGAAATTCAAGGTTTTCTTTCGCCTGATTCCACGTGACGTATTGCGCCGTTGCCCCGGCGGGGAACTGTAAGACCGCCATTGTTTCTTCATCACGGTCTTTCTCGTCCCCGTACTTAATGGCTTCATCAGCGCAGACCACGAACCTCGGCTTTGAGTTGTCGGCAAGATAGTTGTCATTACGGCTTAACGCCCATTCCATGGAATAGACGATGTTTGACGTGTCTTTCCAGATCGGGCGTTCACGCCAGACGTAAACACAGGGTATCTTGCCGATAGTTATCTGTTCATTCTCAACCTCCTGCATCGTGCCCGTTTCATCAGTCCATTTCATGTGCTGTGTGTCTGTATAACAGTCAAAGTAACGGACGGTGCGTCTGCCCACCTTACGGGTGTAACCTATTGACATCGCCACCATGTCGCCGTATTCGTCAAACATAGGGTACAGGCTGTCGCCGAGCATAGGGGAGAACGTCCGGCAACGGAATTTCAACGGGCATTCAACATCATTGTAAGTTGTCGGCTGCTCCACGGCATACCACAATGTCATTATCTCACAGCCGGCGAAATAACGTTTGAAACGGTTGATATTTTCGTTATCAATTCTTACGCTTTTGTAGATGTCTTCGATAAAGGCGGCAAGTTCTTTCTGACGGTCTGTCTGCGGCTTATAAACACGCTGTACAGGTATGCCCGTAACAAGTTGTGTCATGCGGTCAGCCGCCAGCTCCTGAAAAGGCAGCGTTATACGGGAGACTTCCTTGACACCCTTATTCGTTATAATGTCTTTGTACTTGCCTTTGTCCATGACAGGGTGCATCGAGGTATCATATTCCCTCTCGATACCCTTTGCGCCTTTCCACGGTCTGATTGTGAACGGCTTGACGCTTAACAGGGCGATTTTCTCGTCAGGCGAGAACGGCGATTGTAGAATTTCTTGAACTGTCAACTGTGGCATAATTCTTTCTGTTTTTTTAGATTGTGATTGATGTTAGATGTTGATGTACTTAACCGATTACCATGCTTAACCTTTCAAGGTCTATGGCGTTGGCACGCTTCACAGGGTAAAAGGTATTCGCGAGAGCGTCAAAACGGTCGGGCGAGCGGTCTATGCGTTTCACGATGTCTTCTTTCGGCTCTATCTGAATACGCCCGTCAGAACGGAAGAACCAGCGTATTTCGGATGCTTCCTCGTCAAATTTAGTGTCAGGGGGAAGCATCGCCCCCGTGTTGTTCTTCGGGTTAAGCCAGTCTCGGACAGCCCAGAACAGGTAAGCCCGCATGTTCAGGAACGTGTACTGTCCTGTCGTGTCTTTCAACTCACGCCCGTACTTGCCCCGTGTGCCCTCCGAGAACTTACAAGAAACGATATAGTCCTTGTTGCGCTCTTTCTCGTTCTCACGGCACATTGAGAACACGCCCGCACCCTCGCCGATAGTGTCTATTGAGACATACAGCCCCATGCTCCGTCTGCGCTCCGCCGTTATCTCGCCCGCAATCTTCACATGGTCAGCCTGACCGCCTGAATTGAAAACACGGAAGCCGCCGACCCAGTTGTCACGGCGGTGTACGAAACAGGTCGCGTCCCTGCCCATACCGGCCACGTCAACGCCGAGAACATTCAGAGACGGGGAGACGGGTGTGCGCCCGTTCTCTTGCCACCGCCTGTGTGCTTCCTCGACCCATTGCGGCGGTATCAGTATGTCGTCAGCCACCTTCGGGAATTTCCCCAGCACTTTCTTTCTGAACAGGTCTTCGGGCCGGTACCATTGTCCCTCGAACTGAAAATCATCAAGTTCAGACGTTACCTCGTCAGCCGTAATGGGCGTGCACCAGTTCTGCAGTTTGTCAATGACCCAGTTATAGTCAACCTGACCCGGTATGATAACCCGTTTGTTGATGACGTTCGGTGCTGTCAGTGAGTTCAGGCGGAAGCGTGTCCACCGCTCTTGTTTCTGTGAACGTGCGGCATACCCGACGGGCGAGTTGGGGTTGAAAACAAGTAACAGGCGGCTGTCGTTCTGCAGGTTTCCCTCGATAGCGGCATAAGTGTCTTCCGAGATACCCGAAGCCTCCGTGACAATGAACATTATGTGCACGGCATGGAGACCTGACCACGCCTCGTGATTGTTTTCATCAGCCTTGAAACCTGTCAGAAACCATTCATCGTTCTTCATCTTGATGTCGTATGTCATCAGCTCGCCCGGCAGGTCATACCCGCGTGCCTTTGCTTTGTTGTACAGACGTGATATTTCAGGCATCATAATCTTCTTTACCTGACGGTCGGTCGGGGCTGTCAGTATTACTTTCGTATTCTCCGCAAGTTCAATGTTGCCGAACTGATTGCGCCGCCAACGGGGTGTAAGGTAGAGAAAACAGAGAGCCGCACACGCAGCAACGAAATCCTTTCCACGAGCCGTGCCTGATGCGACAGAGACATACTGACGTGTCTGAACAGCCCGTAGGATTTTCTCCTGGTCACTGTCAAGGGTAGCACCGAAGACCTGACTGACGAAAAGACACCAGTCATTGCGCCAGTAGTCAAACACGGCGAGCCCACGCTGATGTATCAGTTTGTCACGGTCTTTCTTTTTCACGTCTGCGGAGAGTTATTTTCAACGGATTTTCATTTTGTCGCGTCTTCGTTCACGCAAGGTGTAATTATACCAATCGGAAATAAAAAGCCGGCATTCGGGCGCATTTAGTCATCAGCCTGAATACTGCTCTGCCGCTCGGCTTCCTCCAGCATTCCGCTCTCCATAAGCAGGTTGGCGAACGACAGACCGCCTGACAGTTCTTTCTTGTCAGGGGCGTAAAGCCCTAACAGCTTACGGCGTTCCGCTAGCTGTTTGCGTATCTCGGCAATGTATGACACATCGCCCAGACCGACAACATCCGTCTCCATGCGCCTCGTCTGAACAGTACGTATTTCCGTGCCGCCCGTCTGCCCGTTGCGTGTTGGCGTGCCTTTCTGCTCACGGCTCGTCCGGGTGTAGTCTGTCTTTGACTTCTCCCACTGTTCCCACAACTCCCTGCAGGTGTCGTCAATACGGGCGAGTTCAAGGGTTACAAGTTCCTCGGTATCATCAAGACGGCTCTTGCGCCACTCGTCCAACAGGAAATGCACATCACGCTGTACGGTCTGCAGGGAGTAACTCGTCAGGTTCAGCCGCGCCATCACCTCACGGCGTATCTGCCGTAAGGGATAGCCCTTTTTGTATAGCGGGGAGACAATTTCAAGGCGCGCCAGCCTTATCTGCCGTTTCAGTTTGTTCTGCGGGTCGCTCATAGTGTTTTCGTTAAAGTCAGGAATTTACAGTAATAGTCAAGATTACAGGAGGACAACTCGATGTATGTCCGCCCGCATTCGGGGAAAGTATGAACGGCGAAATGGCTTTCAGACAACAGCCAGAGTGCCGTATATCCCTGCGGTTCAAAATAGTGGTCTGTGAACAGAATGATGTTAAAGCCCGAAGCCCGCAAAAGGTCATCAAATGACCTGCGCAGCCTTTCGGGTTCTGTCTCTTCTATCCACTGACGGTGGTTCCAGATTTTGGCCTGCATCGTTATTTCTGTTCTTCTTCGTTGACTTCAAACATCTTCATATCCTCCTCGGTGTACTCAATCTTCGGAAATTCCGCCTTGATACGCTTCGGGTCGCCTTTGTAGAACACTAACAGGTGCTGGTGCGTCTTTGCCACCTTACGGTTCTCCATATAGCGAGCCGCACGCAGGGCTGTTGATGCCGTCTGTTCAATCAATATTATCTCGTTGTACAGACGCATTCCCGCCTGTTTGAAGATGTTCTTTACATCGCCCACGAAATCATAGTAAAAGCCTGTTTTCTTGTCGCGGACATCACCGACACAGACCACGGCGAAACGGTTCTTGCGCAGACAACTGACAGATGCTGTAAAGGCGTTCTTCAAGATGTTCAGGAAGTCTTCATAACTGTCTTGGTTGCTTGCGTCATTCGGCAGGTCTGAATATACTTCGAGGTCAAAATACGGCGGACAGCTAAAAAACAGGTCTTGGCTTTCGGCTTCAATATATTTTGCCACATTCTGACCGTCATCACAGATGTATCGGGCGTTCATATCAGCCGTGCGCTCGTTATTCAGTTCGGCTTGCTCCTGCCGCAACTCAATGCCTGTAAAGCTGTTGCCGAGAGATGTTGAGACGAAGCCGAAAACGCTGTCGCCGGCGAAACAGTCAAAAGCCTGACCGTCCTTGAGACCGAACCAGCGCACGACAATCTCCGCCATTACAGGGTCAAGAATTGAGACGCCGCGAGCGAGTTTCTTGCCTTTCTCACGTTCTATCTCCTCCTGCGGCACGTACTTTTCGAGGTATTCCTTGAACGACAGACCAAGCGACTTGCGGTGTTCCTGTGTCCGGGTGTAGATGTCTTTGTATTTCAATTCAAGGCTTTCATATCCGATGTCGTTGCGGCTTTCCCCGAAATCCCCTATAAGGGAATACCAGCGTTTCTTGCGGTCGTTCCAATAACCCTTGCGGGTATCAAGGACGGAGAACGGGGGAACGACAAAACGGTCAAAAAGAGAGTTTTCGTGCGCTGTGTCATCAGCCTTTGCGCCCTCTGTGTTGTCAGTCCACGGCAAATCGTCAAGCCCCCAGTCCGTCAGGTCTTCCGTGTCCCATTCGTTGGCGAGAATGTCCATGTCCCAGTCACCGTAACCGATGTTATCCTTGATGACAAACTCACGCCTTTCGTCCTCTGACAGTTCAGACGCACGTATTACGGGCGTGCGGGGGTTCTTCTGCCACGACAGCCAATAGTCTCTTAACCGTGATTTCTCAACATCTGTCTTTTTCTGATAGTCACGGCTGCCGTCAAGCGTTGATGACAATTCCTCGGCGGTCATTGACTGTATCTCAATCAACGCCCGGAGACGCATGTTGCCGCCCAGCGTTGTCATCGTGTCATCAACGACAATGGGGCGTATTTCAAGCATTTTCGGCAACACGAGTATTGAACAGACGAGCTTTTTAAAACGCTCTTTCGTGATTGTACGGGGGTTCGCCTCGTTGACGTGTATCTGTGATATTTTCACGTTTTCTGTCTTCATAATCCAAACAGTTTATCTCAAAGTTGCCACAAAAATACGAAAAGTGTTTGTATTACAATCGTTTTAGAGGCAAAAAAACGTGATTTTCATTCTTTCGGGCTGTCCGTTGTGCCCTGAATGGCCTGACGGAGCATGTTGATTGTTTTCAGGCGCAGGAGTTCATCAGGGGTTGTGCGAAGAACACGCCAGCCCATAAGTGTTGCCGTGTTGTACTTCTCCATGTCGCCGAGAAAGCCCTTTGAAGATGTATGACGGCCGCCCGTCCAGACACCGCCCTCGACTTCAAGAGCTATCTTGTGGCGGGGCAGGGCATAATCAAAACGCCACTTCCGGACGGGGTGAAAACGGTATTCCTTGACGCATTCCTCCTGCAGGTCTGTCTGACAGATGACAGTGAAAATATCCCGTAAAGGCTGTTTTCGTGCGTTTTGGCGGCTTTTCTTTGGTTTTTGGTATAAGTTATCAACTTTCATATTTTAATGTGAAATTCGGGGCTAATTTTAATCGACAGGGCTATTCTTGCCGCTTGGATCTTGTACTCAAAACAGGCGTGAGTTTTCAAGCACGCCCATTAATATTAAAGGTTC
>JAJPZA010000162.1 GCA_021204625.1 Clostridia bacterium
CCGAATACGGATTGGCGTCAATCCTGATGTTGTGGAACTTGTCGTCATGGAAGACTACAATGACCTCGTCGGTGGTCAGATGCAGGTCCAACTCGCTGCCCCAGAAGCCGTACTCCTGAGCCGTGCGTAGAGACGCGATGGAATTGTGCACGAACGTGCCCTCCTCGCAGGCCCAGAAGCCGCGGTGCGCCGCAATCCCTATAGAATGAGGCTGTAAATCCTCATTCGCGGAAGACCCGCCGGAGCAGGACACTGTCCCCACAAGCGCCAAGGCCGCCAAAGCGGCAAGGATAAGTCTATTTTTCATATCAATATGGATATCTATTCTGTCTTTCAGCTCCGCAAATATAAGAATTACCCTGCAAGCCACACAAAATCAGACCATCAAATCCGCCAAAATCTCCACAAGTCTGAAACTTCGCCAACGGTCAGCCGATCAGACCGAAATGGCGCAGGGCTTCAGGCACGCCGCCCTCATCGACGGTGGTCGTGACATAATCGGCCAATTTCCGCACCCCGTCGGAGGCATTGCCCATGGCCACACCGATCCCGGCAAACCGGAGCATCTGCACGTCGTTCCATCCGTCACCGAACGCGATGGACTCCTCACGCGTGAACCCGTAGTGCTCCAGCACACTCTCCATCCCCACAGCCTTGCTGATGTCATCCGGGTTCAGGTCCACGAACTCCTTCTCCAGCCTGACGAACACAGTCCTCGTCAGCAAAGGCTCGAACAGCGCCTCCTTCTCCGGTCCCATGAACGGAGTGAACTCGTAGACGGGATGTTCCCGCACGAAGCCGACAAGGTCCACCTCCGGTGGCGGGGCTATGCGCAGCAGCCTGAACACATCGTAGGCAGTCTCGTTCCTCAAACTGACGCAGACCCCATTCTCATGATAGGCCATGCACGGAATGTCGTACCTACGGGCCGTCTCGGCGATCGCGTACGAATCCTCCCGACAGACAGGATGCCGGTAAATGACCTCCCCGCCGGCAAACACGAGAGACCCGTTCGTACACACATAGCCGTCAAAAGGATAACCGTCCAGATTGTCCATAATGCACTTGTGCCGGCCGCTGGCGATGAAGACCTTGATCCCCCTGTCCTTCAGCTCGTCCAGCGCGCGCCTTGAATCCTCGGCGATGCCGTGCTCGCCAAGCCTCACAAGCGTGTTGTCAATGTCGAAAAAGGCAATTTTGATCATGTTTTCCGCTAACTGTCTGAAACTCAAAACACAGAACTATGGCCGGGCCAACACATTATTGACGGGCCAGTCCCGGGCCTTTTTGAGAGTGTAGGCGGATGAGGCCTTCGGGGAGTTCACGTCGGCCGAGAAATAGATCTCGTAGTTTCCCGCGGCGGCCTCCCATGCGGATGAGGCCTCGTTGAAGGAGGCGAGGGAGTAGTTGTCGACGGAAATGGTGACGGTCTGTGTCTCTCCAGGCTGCAGGAGGCCGGTCTTGGCGAAGCCCTTCAGTTCCACGGCCGGCTTGTCAAGCCCTCCTTCGGGAGCGGCGACGTAAAGCTCGACCACCTCCTTCCCGGCTACGGATCCGGTGTTCCGCACGTCGACGGTGGCGGTGAAGCCGTCAGCCGTGGCCTTGACGCGAGGATTGTCATATACGAAAGTCGTGTAGCTGAGCCCGTAGCCGAAGGGGTAGGAGACTTCCGCGCCGGCAGTCGCGAAATAGCGGTAGCCGACATATATTCCTTCCTCGTAGTCTGTGTAGTCCACGTTCCTGACCGGTTCCTTGGCCGGATGGGCGTTCCCGGAGTAGTTGTAGGGGAAATTCTTGGTGCTCGGATTGTCCCAGACGCTCAGCGGGAAGGTCATGGGCAGTCTTCCGGAAGGGTTGACCTTGCCCGTGAGGATGTCGGCGACGGCGTTGGCCCCCTCCTGTCCCGGAGACCAGGGCAGGACGATCGCGTCGGCGAGATTCTTCCACGAGTTGGTCTCGATCACACCGCCGACGTTGAGGATCACGATGACCTTCTTCCCTTCGGCGTGGAACGCCGCGCTGACGTTCCGGAGCAGGTCGCGCTCGACGTTGCTGATGTCGAAGTCGTCCGGAATCTTCCTGTCGCCGCCCTCGCCCGCGTTGCGGCCGAGAACCACGACAGCCACGTCATTGGACTTGGCTTCGGACCATACGGCCGATGCGGGCACCGGTGTCTCGGGCACCTTGACGGAGCCGAGAAGGATCCTGCCGCCGATCTTCGGATCAAGAGCGAGGCCGGCGAAGAAATGTTCGGCGTATGTCCTGTAATAGTTCGCAAGACTCTCGTCAAGGGTGAACCCCGCGCCGGTCAGAGCGTCCTCCATATTGACCACGTACGGCCTGTTGACGTTGCCTGAACCGGTGCCGCCGGCGATGAAGTCAACGGAAGAGACTCCGTAGAGTGCGACCTTCTCGCCGCCGGACAGAGGCAGGGTCTGTTTCTCGTTGCGCAGCAGCACGATGGACTCGTCGGCCACCTCGCGGGCGATCCGGGCATGGGCCTCGAGATCAGGGTGATCGGAGTAGGCGTATTTGGCGAAGGCGGGCGTACGGACGATGTACTCAAGCATCCGGCGCACGTTGCGGTTGACCTCCTCCTCGGTGATGGTCCCGTCATTGATGGCTGCGAGGAGTCTGTCGACCTCGTTCTGATAGCCGGGTTCCATGAGGTCGTTGCCGGCCTTGGCGGACTTCACCGTTCCCTCCTTATTGCCCCAGTCGGTCATCACGATGCCGTCGAACCCCCACTCGTCGCGCAGAACGGTGGTCAGCAGATCGTATGTCTGCTGTGTGTAGTTGCCGTTGAGCTTGTTGTAGGAGGACATGACGGTCCAAGGGCGGGCTTCCTTGATCGCGATCTCGAAATTCTTCAGATATATTTCCCTCAAGGCCCTTTGGCTGATCAGGGCATCGTTCTCCAGTCTGTTGGTCTCCTGGCTGTTGGCGGCGAAATGCTTGATGGACGTGCCGACGCCGTTGCTCTGCACGCCTTTGATGTAGGCCGACGCTATCTTTCCGGCAAGGAGCGGATCCTCGGAATAATATTCGAAATTCCTGCCGCAGAGAGGACTGCGGTGGATGTTGACTCCGGGGGCGAGCAGAACGTCGCAGCCGTATTCCAGCACCTCATTGCCTATGGCTTCGGCCATCTCGCCGACAAGGGCCTCGTCCCATGAGCTGGCCGCCAGGGTTCCGACCGGAAAGCCGGTAGCGTAGTAGGTGCCGTCGCTGTCGGGCCGGGTGGGGCTGAGTCGTGCTCCGGCAGGTCCGTCGGTCAGGAATGTGGCGGGGATGCCGAGGCGCTCTATGGCGCGGGTGGAGCCGACCGCCTTGCAGGCGCTGAAGGGACAGCCGTAGTCCGTTCCGTCAATTGTGACGCTGTCGTGGCCTCCGACGAGCAGTAGGGCCTTTTCTTCATTCGTCATCGCTGCGATGACCTCGTCGATGTTGTCCTTGGTGAGTCTCGGCTGCGAGAAGGCGGTGCCGGTGCAGAGGGCCGCAAGAGCGACCGCCGTTAGAATCTTCTGTTTCATTATTATGGTGATTTTGTATTATCTGCGGTTGCGTGGAACGGAGGTGGTCAGCTCTACGAGGCGGGAGAGGATGGCGTCGGCCTGCTCCCCGGTGACGGAAAGATAGAAACGGCTGCCGTTCTCGTCCTCGGTGAAAGTCATGCCGCCCTCATCGTCGATCTCGATGTTTCCGGCAGGTGAGACGGTGAAATAGGAAGGGCCCTCCACGGCGCACAGGACGGAGGTCATGTCCCAGGAAGGACGGTCGTAAGGCATCTCGTGGTAGTGCCTGTAGGCCTCGACGGCAGGGTGCGGGCCCTCGGCCCAGTCGAAACCGGTCTCGACGGCGCTGCCGGGATAGAGGATCGCCGTGCCGACCTCGAAGGGGGAGACCACAATCGGCGAAGGCCATTCGGAGAAGACTTTCTGAGCGGCGGGAATGTCCCTGACTATGTTGTACTCGTGGTAGCTGCCGTCAATGATCTTGCCTCCCATGACGGAGAGCAGCTTCACCTTGCGGGCCACAAGCTCCCTGCCCGTCAGGGGGGAGACCTCGTCGCCGGGGGTGTCGAGCAGGGCGGCGATGTTGGTGGAGAAGCCGACCGAGACCATGGTCACGGAACTGTCCGGCCGGGCGGCTAGAATCCGCCTGTAAAGCGCGGGCACTTCCGGCAGCGCCTCGTAGTCCTTCACGGTGCGGGCAAACAGCGGGTTCCCGTTCGCGTCGGTCATCAGGGCCACGTCCCTCGTGTAGTTGGAACCGTCGTCGCAATAGGCCCCGTGGCGCAGGAGCCCGATCGGAGTGTCAGGATAGCCGTACCATGTGCACATAATGTCCGCGAACTCGGCCGGCCACATCCGGTCGTCATTGCTCTCCTTGTTGATGCCTATACCGAGCAGGTTGACGAGTCCCGCGTCCTGATACTTGAAGATCATGTCGAGAGCGAGGGCATCGTCAATGTCGTTTCCCATGTCCGTCTCGAAAATCAGGTCCACAATTTCCTTCCCCGGCCCGGCCGAGGTGCAGGCGGCAAGGCACAGGGCCACGACCGCTATTCCCAAAAGTCTTTTCATCGCTTGCTTCCTTAAATACGATAAGGCAAGGCCGTCGCCTCGCCGACAATCTGTTAATCAGTAAATCACCACAATATAAAAAACTGTCCGGCAGTCTGGTCACTCGACGATTTCGTCCCTGTAGGGGACGGAGGGCTGGGCGCCCGTCCTCGTGACCGAGATGGCGGAAGCCGCCGTGGCAAAGTTGACCGCGTCCAGAATCGGCCTCCCCTCGGAGAGCGCGACTGTCAGGGCCCCGTTGAAGGTGTCCCCTGCGGCAGTGGTGTCGCGCGGAGTGACCTTACGGGCCGGAACCTGTCGGGCAATGGAGTCGGTCCTGACATACGAGCCGTCGGAGCCGAGCGTGATGATGACGTTCTTCACGCCCTTGGCCATGAGGATGCCGGCAGCCGCGTCAGCATCCTCGACGCAGCTGATCTGCCTGCCGGTCAGAAGCGAGGCCTCGGTCTCATTCGGAGTGATCAGATAAATGTTCCTGAACACCTCCTCAGGCAGCCGCGTGGCGGGAGCCGGATTGAGAATCACCTTCACTCCCCTGCTGCAGGCCTTCTCGATGGCATAGACCACGGCGTCCAAAGGGGTCTCCAACTGAAAAAGCGCGTACTCGGCCTCGTCGAAAAGCGCATCCGCCCCGTCTATGACCTCCTTGGTGAGACAGCCGTTGGCGCCGGGGATCACCGCGATGCAGTTCTCCCCCTCTTCCGACACGAAGATCATGGCCGTGCCGGTCGGCTGTTCCTCCACCAGTCTCACGTGGCTGACGTCAATGCCCTCGGCGGCGAACTGCCGCTTGAGCATCTCGCCGTTGGAGTCGGCGCCGAGGCAGGTGACGAAGGTGACGTTACCGCCAAGTCTCGCCGCAGCGACTGCCTGATTGGCTCCCTTGCCACCGTTCGCCTGGGCAAGACTGGCGTTGCCGACCGTCTCCCCCGGAGCAGGGAGGTGACTGAGAGTCGCCACAAGATCAATGTTGCTGCTGCCGATAATCAGAATCTTTGGTTTCATTGAATCCTATAATTTAATACGTTCGTAAAATCTACCATTCGAACTACAAGCTCTGCGGGGCGGGAGCCGGGTCGAGGGAGGTGGGAGTCTTCGGCCTGCCGAGGAGACAGACCGCGAAGCTTATGGCGACGCTGATGGGACACCACCAAGGCCAGGCGAGGAAGACCTCGTGGCCGAAGATCGCCCTGGTCATCGGAGCGAAGATGAACGGCTGAAGCAGGAGCACCACGATGAGGCCCGTGACGAGGGCCGCGATGACGCTCTTCTGGCTGCCTCTCTTGGTGAAGAGCGCGGTCATGAACACCCCCATCATCCCCGCGTAGGAGAAGCACATCACACCGGTGGCGAAATCCACGAGGTTCAGTCCGCTCTTCTGCTGCATGACCACGGTCACAATGGAGAACATGGTCAGCAGGAAACCCATCAAAAGGACCATCTTCTTGGAGGCGGCCATCTGGTTGGCATCTCCGCTGACCGCCTTACCCCTGCTCTGCCGGATCGGCAGATAAAGGTCCGAGACGAAACTGCTCGCCATGGCGTTGATGGCCGAATTGAAGCTCGACAGAGCCGCTGCCAGAAGGCCCACGACCATCAGACCCCTCACACCTATCGGGATGTGGTGGCAGATGAACTGCGGGAAAATGTCCCTCGCGTCGGTGAACACTCCGTCGGCAATGGCAGCCCCCGGATCATTGATGTACCTGACGAAGAGCAGTCCGCCGATAAGCAGGAAGACCAGCACGATCGGAAGTGTGAGGAACTGGGACCATATCAATGACATACTCGCGCTCTTGACGCTCTTGCAGGTGAGCTGACGCTGGACGAACTCGTAGTCCGTGGAGAACATCGCCACCCTGAAGAATGCGTATGCGACGAGAGCGCCGACAAGATTGTATGGCACGTCGAAACGGAACCTCGGGTCCACGAGCCGGATCTTGCTTCCCGGAATCCAGCCGTACAGGCTGCCGTCCGGATTCATCCCGTAGGCTGCCTGACCCGGAGCCTTCACCATGCCGTGCCTCAAGCCGTCTAGGATGTCAGCGAAAGACATGGAACCGTGCAGGGTGAAGAATACGATGAGCAGGGCCGCGATGCCGGTGCCGATGACGAGCATGATCTGGACCGCGTCTATGTAGAGCAGCCCCTTGATGCCGCCCGCCATCGTGTAGACCGTGCTTACGATGCCGAGTATTATGATGGAATAAATGAGAAAGTCAAACTGGATCGAGCCGAAGATAATGACGCTCACTGCGATGGACGCGATGAAGAGCCTTGAGCCCGAAGTCAGCAGCTGCCCGAGGATGAAGATAACGCTGGTGGCCCGCTTCGAGGTCTCGCCGAAGCGGTCGCCGATATATCCGTATATCGTTATTGACTTGGTGTTGTAGAGCTTCGGAAGGATGAACGCCGCCACGATGGTGCCTCCGATGATGGATCCGACACTGCTCATGATGTAGGTGATGTTGGTGTTGAATCCAAGCTCCGGAGAGCCCACGAAGGTGCCGGCGCTGACGGACGTGCCTGTGGCGGCCAGCACGACCAGCCACGTCGGCATCGATTTCCCGGCGAGGAAGTAGTCCTTTATGTCCTTGTTCTTCTTGGAGAACATGAATCCGATGGTGATCAGAACTCCAAGAAAAATGATGATTATGATCCAGTCGAGAATACTCATAGATCTTCGTTGTGTTCGGCGGTTTTGTCAACCAAAGTATAGTTCTGCGTGAAAGGCCGGCTCTTGTCGCCCGCGCCCTTCTCCATCTTCTCCTCCAGCTTGTCGAACGCGCTGAGGTAGATGTCGCGGGGCAGGATCCCGTTCTCGCGGCAGACGGCCGCCGCAAGTCCCACGACCTCGCCGATCATGGCGGTGGTCCTCATCACGCGGGTAGTTCCGAGGGCGAGATGGCTGACGGAAATGTCGCGGCCGGCCATGAACATATTGCAGAGGTCCTTGGAATAGAAGCACCTGTATGGGATCGGATAGAAGCCGAGCGGTGTGAGGATACTGCCTTCCTTGGCAAGGTACGGGTCCTTGAAAGTACGTGCGTTCAGCGGATCGGGCAGATGATCGTCGATGTACCACGACGTGCTCGCGCAGCCGTCGGGATAGACCACGAAGTTCACGAGGTCATTCTCCGTGAGCACGAAATCCCCGATGATCCTGCGGCTCTCCCTCTTGCCGGCCAGATAGGCGACCCACGCGAGATAGGCGTGTGAGAATTCGTCCCTGAAGGAAGAGCGGTTCTTGATGTAGGCCCAGTTGGAATAGCAGACGTACATTCCGTAGTCCCTTATCCTCTCGGCGTCGGCCATCTGGTCATCCGCGAAGCCGACCTCCCAGTACCACTGTCCCCTGTGCACCTTCTCGACGGTTTCCGGTCCGATCGGAAGGCCCCAGTCGATGTCCGGAAACGTGGTCGGAGAGTCGCTCTCGAGGGAATACCAGAGAACGGAGGCGCCAAGGGTGATCTCATCGGCCTTCTCAGGCGCGGAAGGCTCTCCGTACATGCTCTTGGGCTCGCGGCCCATCCTCCACTCCGCGCCGGCGAGGACTCCGAGAGCCCCGTCACCGGTGCAGTCGGCGAAGAGGGCTCCACCGACCCTTATTTCAGTGTAATTGTCCGTCTGCGTGGCGATGACGGCCGCGATGGTCCTCTCGTCGGATTTCTCCACGCCCGTCACCCTGTAGCCGGTGAAGAGCGTGATGTTCTTCTCGGCGAGGATGGCATCCATCTTCCTGCCGTCCTCGTAGGTCTCTCCGGTGCGGGCGTTTCCCCGGCCCACAGGACCGAACTCATTGAGAATATAGCCCAATGACGGATACTTTCCGACTCCGATCTGGCCTCCGAGGCCGACCCTGATCTCCGAGGAGTTGTTGCCTCCGATGACTTTACGATCCTGGATCAGAGCCACCTTCAGTCCGTTGCGGGCAGCGGCGATCGCGGCGCACATTCCGGCGACTCCTCCGCCCACGACCACGAAGTCCCAGCTGCC
>JAJPZA010000019.1 GCA_021204625.1 Clostridia bacterium
TTGCATGTGTTAAGCACGCCGCCAGCGTTCATCCTGAGCCAGAATCAAACTCTTAAGTTTAATTGTATAAAACCTGCAGCTTTCCGCTGCAGCGGCTCTATCTTCGACTAATTTTAGTCATTATCTTGCTGACTTTGACTTCAAGGTACTAAATGTACTTCAAAGTTAATTGACAGAAACTATATAAATTCGTTTCCTTCTATTCAATTTTTAAACTTCGCAAAACCGTAAATCAACGGCCGCTCACCAGTGAGCTTGTCCATATTATCATATTTCAAAAGGGCTTGTCAACAGATTTTCAAAACTTTTTTTGGAAAATTCTGCAAAATTTTCAATTTTCTCTCACACCCTTCCGGTCTCCCGTCCGGGCCGCCCTTTTGATCGCCCTCGCATCCGGTATGCATCCGCCGCATCCCGTCCGCTCAAAGGCATTGGCTCATTCGCAAGCCTGTACAGAATAACACACCCCCTTTGGACTGTCAAGCAACTGTTCAAATTTCTGAAATCGGATTTTTCAGCTTCTTTTTTTCATCGAAAATGTTATAAATTAACATTTGCAATCTCCACTCCCCCTTTAGATGAAATGCAATTCCTCTCCGCAAGGCCCGGATCTGCTCCGCCCCGGGGCTGCGCGCAGCCACCGGATGATATCCACACCAGGGAAAAGATCTTCCGGACTCATTTCCGCCGGGACTGCCTGGACCGGCTAAAGACTGCAGGGCAGGCCGTGCCGGACAAAGTTATCAGACGCTGTTCCATATAATGACGTTTAAGTGAAATTAGGTGAAATTTCCCGCACGTGGCCATGCCCCGCTTGCTTTTGAACTCATGCATATGGTATATTGTATGCATGAATTTCGTATTGCGCATTGTGTTCACGCTGCTGGCCGTAGCCTCCGCGGCAACATGCATATTCATCTTCATATACTTCTCATGGTGGGGCTTCATTCCCCTTGCCGGAGTCATTGTATTCGGCGGCCTCATGTACTTCTTCTCCAACAGAGATAAAAAGGATGAAGTCGTGGAGCGCCAGGAAAACCGCACCGGAGACTTCATAACAGGCCCCGTGCACAAGAAGACCGCTGAAGAGACAGCAGCCGAGGCCGCAGACGCCGATACTCACGAAGCCAATCTCCAGAACGGAGAGAGCAAGGACAAAGCAAAGTCCAAGAGCAGCAAAAAGAAGTGATTCAAAAGCCCATAACCTTTGCGGAAACATAACCAAAAGAGACGCCATATTTTTGGCGCCTCTTTTCCTTTCTTACCTATAATATTAATGTCTTATATAATGCCGCCTTGCCGGCCACGGATTATATAATGCCGCCTTGCCGGCCACGGAAACGGTCCGGAGCATCCCAATCCCAGGCATCCGGACGAATCCATCCGCGGGAGATGATTACAGGGAAGAGAACACTTCCCCTATCTTGCCGTATATGACAAGGTCCGCCCTGCGGTCTGCAGGGATGGCCGTCTTGTTGATTACCACAAGGTTGCGGCCGCGGAAGAAGTCTATGAAGCTTGCTGCCGGGTACACCGCAAGGGACGTGCCGCCTATGATAAGCGTGTCCGCCTTTGAGATGGCATTGACAGCTCCGGCTATTACATCCCCGTCCAGGCTCTCCTCATACAATACCACGTCCGGCTTTATGATGCCGCCGCATTCGCAGCGGGGGATGTCCGTACTGTTTAGAATGGCGTCCACGCCGTAGAACTTGCCGCACCTCATGCAATAGTTGCGGAGAACGCTTCCGTGCAGCTCATACACCTTCCTTGAGCCTGCGGCCTGGTGCAGGCCGTCTATGTTCTGCGTTACAACCGCCTTTAGCTTTCCCTGCTCCTCCAGCCTTGCGAGATACAGGTGGGCGGCGTTGGGCTTGGCGTCCGGATACACCATGCGGTCCCTGTAGAAGTCATAGAACTTCTTCGTATGATACATGAAATACGTGTGGGAGACTATCTCCTCCGGCGGAATGTCATATTTTAAGTTATACAGACCGTCCTTGGACCTGAAGTCCGGAATGCCGCTCTCCGTGCTCACGCCCGCTCCGCCGAAGAACACAATGTTGTTTGATCCGGCTATTATTTCTTTGAGCCTGTCTATCTCTTTCCCTTCCATATTATTATATGCCCCCATACAGCTGCTCTCTGCAAGAGAGCCCGCTCCGCCCAAAAGCGCATATGCGCGGCCTTTGCCGGAAATGCCGAAGGCAATTTCCGCCAGCCCGCCGCTCCTGGATAACAAAAAAGCACTGCCGGATGGGCAATGCCGTCTTGTATAAGCTTAGTCTGCTATGCCCTCGTTGAGCTTTGCAAGAAGAGCGTCCAAATCATTTCCGTGAACCCATACGGCTTCCTCTATGGTCTCGCCGTGGGAAAGGGCGCATCCCAGGCAGAACATTCCTGCAGCCTGGAGAATCTCCGCGCTGTTGGGGTTGAGTCTGAGACAATCTATAATAAGCGTATCTTTTGTGATCTTGTTAGCCATGATATCTGCTCCGTCTTAATTGATTGTCTGCATTATACTCCTTCTTCAAAAATACTGCAACGGTTTGAGCCAAAGTTTGCGCAAGTTTCATAATGTACAGCATAGGTGCCAAGCGCCAATGTTCGCGGCCTTCGGCGGGCTGCGCGCTATGCAAAACTGCGACGGATTCTGTATTACAGACGGGATACAAAGGTTTACGTCTATCTTTATGGTGCAGTGCAATGTCTTGACCATATTCCGGGTGCTTCTTCAGATGTCGATGTCATACGGACCGGCTTAACCGCCATGCAAGCATGGCGCCGTTGACATGGATTTTTTCTGATGCGTGCATCGCCTTTTGCCGTGGCAAAAAGGACTTTGGCAGGAGACTTTAACCCAGGAACAACGGGTACGCACAAGCATCCCTTGGAACACATTAGCGTGCGTATTCTTCCACGAATGGAAAGGACGCAAAGCCAAACGCCCTGTGTAATAATTCTGTATACTGTGATTGCGTATCTTTAAAACTGCACTTGCGCTGTCTGGACGGCACAGAGGCAGATGCCCTGTATACATTCTAAGTGCCCTCTAAGATGTCGCTTTCGTACGGGCCGGCTTAACCGCCATGCAAGCATGGCGCCGTTGACGTGGATTTTTTCTGATGCGTGCATCGCCTTTTGCCGTGGCAAAAAGGACTTTGGCATGAGACTTTAACCCAGGAACAACGGGTACGCACAAGCATCCCTTGGGACACATTAACGTGCGTATTCTTCCCCGAGGGGAAAGGACGCAAAGCCAAACGCCCTGTGGCTTCCGTATATTATTGCTTCTTTGAAGCATATATCCGGCTGACTGTTGTCAAGCTGATAGGATAGAAGTTGCAAGACAGAATTTGGTCTGCTGCAAGCTGCATTTGATTCAAACGGATATGCACAGTTTCATTTATGCATCTGTTTGCGTTAAATCCATGAGTTCATAACCTTCTTCCCGGACTGACGGATATCCTCGATCAAAGCCTTCTCCTTCCGGTAGAAAGCCGGGAATGTCTCCTTGCACCTGGCCTTATCAATGGACTTGTAGGATCCATCTGCATTGTACAGGAGGAACGAGGAATACCAGTCCCTCAGCACGATTGTTCCATCCGCAAGATAGAACATGCGCTGATACAGTTCCTTTTTGACGAAAGCATCCGCCGTGTGATCATACTGGCTTGCCCGATAGTTTCTCGGCACTTCAATGTACCTCCCGCCGGTACTTTCGAACACCTTTTTCGCCCACGACTGGAAATATCCGGGGCACCGGTTGCGAATGGACTTCGCATAGCGGATACGATGCTTGTTCTTTACATGATGATTCTGCTTTGTCTTGGGCCTCTTCTGCAGCCTATCTGCAATCCCGGGCTCTGTGACAAACACATCGCCCAGCTCCCGCAGATGGTTCACATCTTCTTTGATGGAATAATGCCGGTTCTCAGCGGCAATCCTGTTCAGCTCCTTGTGCTTGTCCCTGAGCCTCCGGTATCGCCTGGAGCAGTTCCATGTCTTCTTCCCTTTCTTGTAAGAGCCGTTCGGATTGATATTATCCGGATTCATTGCCTTCCTTGAACGGGTCATGGCCCTGCTTATGCGCCTTTCCACAGCCTCGCGGTGCTGTATGGAATCCCCGCGCTCCGCAAGGTTCTTCAGCCCCACTTCTGTTTCTGAGGTGTATGCGATGGTCTGGGTTCCGATATCCACACCTACTATTCCTTTGCCATACATATGTCTCGGAATATATGTGACATCTCCGTTGGAATCATATATGACATCCCCGTTGGAATCACGAGCCTTCCGGTACTTCCGCATGGCCTTGCCTTCTATCATGATATGGATAAAGACCCTGAGCTTTCCCCTGATTCTGACACATTTCAGCGAGGCATAGCAAGGACGGTAAGTGTCCGTGAGAGTGCCGTCCTTCAAATAGGCTTCAACAGCACGCCTGTCATTCTCTTCCGGATTCCGGAGATATCCCAGGATGGCGGCCAGTTCGTCGTTGACAAACTTGTCATCCGGCTTGTCGATATACGTAAAACGAATATCACCAAACCTGAACCTAAGCCTTCCATCCTTGCATGCATGTATAGGGATGCAACTGTGCCTCTCTTTTGCCCTGAGTATGGGAAGATCTCCACGTACCTTGAAACGGAGCTTTTCACCATTGGAGTAGAGAAGCTTCTCCATGCCATACCATACATCTTCAGCCTTGGCAAGACAAAGAGTGCAGTTCAGATTGTATACGCTTTCAAGATCTATCATCTTTTTGCGGCAGTAAGTCCAGGTGACGTCGTACTGCTTCCGCATGGCTTCAAGCTTGTCGCTGAGCTCCTTTTTAAGAACTTCATTCCCCGCCTCCTTAGCCTTGCCGTAAGCTCTCATGATGCTGCGATATTTTTTTGTACGCACAAGCTGGTCATAATGCTTCATCATGTCAGCAACCAGTGCATTTCCGCACATGCGAAGCCTGTCTGCTGCGCTAAACACATGACGCTTGTCATTTTCCGAGAGATCTGCTTCCAGCACAAGCGTATGTCTGAAGGTATGCTTATGGAGGGCATAAAGATTCATCTTGTACGCAATTTCGGGTGTTTCGGGTTCAATGTTTGTTATGCTGCTCATCTTGTTTATGATCCTCTATATATTGCAAGGGGATGATATTTGCACTGGCTGAATCAATGACCCCTACACTTTTATTGTAACCGCTTTTCAGCGGCTTTAAACGTAAAAAGGAAATTTGTATAAATAAGTCTCATTCTTTAATTCTGTAAAATAAGCAGTAAACACACATATATCCCGGCACTTTACTTCTTGTAAAATTCATAAAATTCTTTATAAGCTGTCCGCATGAGTCCTGACACTCATCCCCTGTGGACACCAAATAAAAGAACAGGCAGAATGCCTTGCCATGTGTTTTTCAGATGGGATTATGATTTGCACTGTCCTCTGAGACAGCGTCATCAGGCCAAATGCTTTCATGTTCCCCGAAGAGGATGTCTCTATATTAATAATGTCACAGATAATGGAGATGTCATGTCAAAATGAAAATTGTCATTCTGATTTTTATTTTGTCATTTTTTTCTATGATAAATCTCTTGCGTTTATGACAAGTTTATGATACACTATGCCCCGTTACATTCCACGCAGTGCAATAACGGACCGTACAGAATGCAATATGAACTGCAGCGGAACAATACGGAGGATACGGACATGGTGACTTCTCTTCTTAGCGAGGCGCTTACCGAGTTTGATGAAATAACCCCTACAAGGAGCCTCAACCTTCTCTACATAATCCTGGACAGCATATTCATTGTGTTCCTGATGGCTCTCTTCATCTGGCAGAAGAGATACCAGACCGCGATATTCGCCTTCATAGGCGGCATAATCTACGTCATAGTGGACTACTGCGGATTCTACCTCATAAGCGGCACACGCACGGTCTACATAAACGGCGTTGAAGCGGACGCCCTCCACACCTTCTGGGTGCTGTTATGGATGTCGATGTCCTACGGGATTTCTAACTTCGCGTTCATGTGGACGTGCCTCAACAAGGACAAACTTGCGAAGGTCTGGATCTTCCTTATAATAGTATGGTGGCTCATATGCCCCTCCATCTCCGAGCTCGGCGGAGACGCGACAATAACCACGCAGCGGACAACGGGCGCATACCACGGCTGGATGGGCGTCGTAATGATAGTCTCCTACCTTATCCTTGCGGTAATCCTGCTGTGGAAGAAGAAGCCGTTCATATCCCTTCTGTACCTGTTCGCGATAGGATTCTTCGTGCAGTTCGGCTGGGAGTTCTCGCTCCTCATAAACGGCATCCGTCCTATGAATGACATGTCCCTCCAGACGCTCATCGTAAACTCCTGCCTCGAGACCAACCTCGGAATGCCCGCCGCATACCTCATCTGGTGGTTCGTCCGCCGCTACCGCTACGAAGACATGACAAAGGTCATCCGCTCAAAGCCAGTCCAGGGCGGCGTACAGATTCCCGTCTCTGCGCCTGTTGCTTCCGATATCCCTTCAGACGCCGCTGCACCTGCAGCAGATGCCGTTGCCGCATCCGCACCCGCTGAAACAGCTCCCATGCCCAAGCTCTCGCAGGTTGCCCTGGACACCCCCGGCTGGAGTCCTGAGACATCCGTATGGAAGAACATCCAGGCTCTCTTCTCCAAGTCCGGGAAGAAGGACAAGAAAGACTGATTCCCTGCCTCCTCTCATGGCATAATTGCCGCATAATACGGGCCCAAATGACGGCCCCGCAGCAAATTGAACGCAGACAGGCAAACGGCCTCCGCAACTCATGCGGAGGCTTTTGAATTGGCCTTGATTTGATTATATATTCTCTGCAATGCACTCACCTGTCTGCACACAGGCATATCCATCCTCATATCTGCAGCGCAACAGTGGGCTGAAACGATGTCCGGCATCCGTTTCCATATGCCCTGCGGATTACATGCTTGACCGCATGATATTCTTGGCCCTTTGCTTTGCTCCTGGGCCATTGGTCCAGGGCAAAGTCCGAGACATGGGATATGGAGGATATAAGCCCCCTCCTCCTTTTATTGCGCAGGATGGGGCCGCGGGATATCCGTGCTCTGCCCAAAAAAGGCCCCCGCTGTTGTGGCGGGGGCTTTTTCGAGAGGTGATTTGGTGTTGAAAGTTGAGTGTATCTTCCATCTAAAGCGAGATTCCCAAATCAAAAATCTGCTGAGATCAGACTGGGTTTAATTTGGATTACTGCTCCTGGCCGGGAACAACGGGGAGCGAAGCGAAGCCCTTTGCAAGATCCTCGTCTGTGGGGATGCGGCTGGAAAGGGTGCCTTCGTTGAACTGCTTGTATGCTGCAAGATCGAAGTAGCCGGTTCCGGTGAGTCCGAAGAGGATGTTCTTTGCCTCGCCTGTCTCACGGCACTTGATGGCCTCGTCCATAGCGGCCTTGATTGCGTGTGAGGACTCGGGTGCGGGAAGGATGCCTTCGCAGCGTGCGAACTGAACGGCTGCGGCGAACACTTCGGTCTGGGGAACGGCGATGGCTCTCATGTAGCCGTCATGATACAGCTTGGAAAGAACGGGGCTCATGCCGTGATATCTGAGGCCGCCTGCGTGGTCCGGGGACGGCATGAAGTCTGAGCCTAAGGTGTACATCTTTGCAAGCGGCGTGATCTTTGCGCTGTCGCAGAAATCATACGCGTACTTGCCGCGGGTCATGGAAGGGCAGCTGGCGGGCTCTACGCCTACGAAATCAATGTTGTTCTTTCCTTCGAGCTTTGCTGCCATGTAAGGTGCCATGAGGCCTCCGAAGTTGGAGCCGCCGCCGATGCATCCGATTACCATGTCCGGCTGAACGTCATACTTGTCCAGGACGGCCTTGCACTCCAGGCCTATGATGGACTGGTGAAGAAGAACGTGGTCCAGAACTGAGCCAAGAACGTAACGGCAGTTGGGGGTTGTCAAGGCCTTTTCAACGGCTTCGCCGATGGCGCAGCCAAGGGAGCCGCCTGTTCCGGGGAACTCTGCGAGGAGCTTGCGGCCGGCCTCTGTGGTGTCTGAAGGAGAAGCGATGACGTTGGCGCCGTATGTCCTCATGACTTCCTTTCTGTACGGCTTCTGGTCATATGATGCCTTGACCATGTATACGTTGAGGTCCAGGCCGTAGAAAGCGCAGGCCATTGCAAGGGCTGTGCCCCACTGTCCTGCTCCGGTCTCCGTCGTGACGGATGTGAGGCCCTGCTGCTTTGCATAATATGCCTGGGCGGCTGCACTGTTGAGCTTGTGGGATCCGGACGTGTTGTTGCCCTCGAACTTGTAATAGATGTGGGCGGGCGTCTGGAGCTGCTCCTCAAGGAAGTATGCCCTTACCAGGGGTGAAGGCCTGAACGTCCTGTAGAAAGACCTGATGCCTTCGGGTATCTCGATGTACTTGTCCGTTGTGTTGAGCTCCTGAGCGACGCACTCCTTGCAGAATACGGCTTCGAGCATCTCTGCGGGGCAGGGCTGCCCGTTCGCAGGGTTGAGGAACGGCTCATGCTGCTCCTTCATGAAGGCCTTGAGGTTGAGCCACT
>JAJPZA010000009.1 GCA_021204625.1 Clostridia bacterium
GAATATCCTATCCAAGATATTTATCCTATAAATGAATTGCCAGAAGGGTTTAATACAGGACAGCCTAAACAATCAAAAAATATTTATTGGGTTCACCAGTTTTTTACGAAAAGGAATCTCATTGCGATTTCGCATTTATACAGAATCATTGGAGAATCCCAAATGTCGATGCAGTTTAGGTTCCTGTTTACCGGACTATTACTGCGTTCAACAAAGATGAACAGGGTGCATATTAACAATTATTTCTTCGGGGGAGGCGGATGGAATGCAGGGTTTTTGAAAGGTACTTTGTACATCCCTAATTCACCAATTGAAACATCAGTTTTATCACAAATTCAAGATAAAGTTGCTGCTATATTACGAGCAGCTCAATTCTTACCAAAATCATATGGGAATGTGCAATATGTAGGGTCCGCTAGCAAGCTCAATATTAGTGACAATTCAATTGATTACATATTTACAGATCCTCCGTTTGGTTCTAACATTAATTATTCCGAATTGAATTTTTTACCTGAGGCGTGGCTTAGAGTAACAACAGACAATGCCACAGAAGCCATAGACAATGTTGCTCAAGGTAAAGACAAAGATTTTTACCGCCGCGAGATGCAGATTTGCTTTGCTGAATATTATCGTGTTTTAAAACCAGATAAATGGATTACCATTGAATTCAGCAATACAAACGCTGGAATATGGAACTCAATTCAACAGGCTTTAACAAAAGCAGGGTTTATTATTGCAAACGTGGCTGCTTTAAATAAAGGACAAGGTGGTATACGTTCAATTACATCGACCACAGCCGTCAAACAAGATTTGGCCATTTCATGCTACAAACCTTCTATAATTATAACTGATACCGCACGGTTAAGTTGTGATAATAATCTGTGGAAGTTTGTTGAAGAGCATTTAAATCATCTTGCCCCATATATTATTAATAATGGCAAATTGGAAGAGGTTAGAGAACGGGACGCCCGAATCATATATGACAGATTGATTAGTTATTTTGTTCAAAAGGGTATTTCTGTTCCTGTAAATGCTCAAGAATTCCAACAGGGACTTCGAGAACGCTTTATAGAACGAGATGGAATGTTCTTCACTATATCCCAGGCCATGGAGTATGACGAAAAAAAGAGGCAGGGTATTGAGTTCGTCCCCATGGGAATCATTATAGGTTGTGAGGCTGATGGTATCGCATGGCTTCGGAATAGGCTCGAAAGAAAGCCGCAGACATATCAGGAACTCCAACCGGAATGGTTGCATGATCTGGTGTCAACCAAGAAAGGGGATTCCATGCCGGAAATGATGCAGATTCTTGACGAGAATTTCCTCAAAAACGATAAAGATCAGTGGTATGTCCCTGATGTGAACAACCAGACGGATCTCGAAGCGATGCGAACAAAGAAGTTGCTAAGGGAATTCTCGCTTTATGTCGAGGCCAAGAAAGTCAAAACGGCAAGATTAGAGGCGTTGAAGGCGGGATTTAAGAACTGTTATCAAAACAAGGATTTCGCCACAATCATAGCTGTAGGAAATAAGATCCCGGAATCCCTTCTGATGGAGGACGAGACATTGCTTCAATATTACGACATAGCTTCTTCAAGAGTGTCATAGCATGGAGGAGATAATCAAGAATATTTATAACAAACTTTTTTACTTGCCGGAAGACAAGTTCGTTGTGGTTTATAACTACGACGGATTCCTTATGACAAAGGACGTTAAAGAGGGGCTGAAGAATGTATATAATGTTCTTGTATTTTATGGTGATGAATTGGATTTGAGGTTAGTTTGGGAGAGGAGAATGAAGTATCCTGATTCTAAGATCCTTTTCATTAAAGATACCAATTTCACCCTTATGGAGGATATTGCACGGGAAATATCTACTTTGAAATATATTGCTCCTATTGAAATAAAGCCAAGCCCACGTAAAAATGATAATGCTTATGACGTTCTTTCTCAGATTAAAAATCAATGGAACAATAATTTCGTAGACATTGATTTTTTCAAGCCTTCAGATTGGATGAACAAAGCCGGACAGATAATACTTGAGGCTTTAAAATCTGAAAAGTGGAGCGAGTTCAGAGATAATCTTATACCCGTCAACGACAGGTTCAACGAATTCCTTAAAAAGAACTATGTTAATATTGTCTCTTCGTCGGTGGGACTCTCAGCGCCGAGGATAGTAACGCAAGTACTGCCTTTTCTACATAGATTTGACTTTGCAAAGAAGGCACTAATAGTAATTGATGGAATGAATTATTGGCAATCAACAATGCTTTGTGAGAGTCTGCAAAATGAGCTTGGTGTCGGAATAAAGAGGGATTGTATGTATTCGTGGCTTCCATCTGTGACCGAACTTTCTAGGCAAGCAATTTTCAGAGGTGATGACCCAATTGTAGAATACGATCAGAATCCTACTAATGAGAAAGGATTATGGAAGAGCTTCTGGGAGATCAAAGGAGTAAGAGGCAATTTACAGTATTATCAATATGGGGGCAAGATTATTGAGGGATTAAACTCTAAAGTGCTTGCATACGTCACGCTGGATCTTGATGTGAAAATGCACGCATCAGACAATTATGAATACTTGTATGATTTAACAAGGAGATGGCTAAAAGACGGCGACTTGATTGTTAATATCAAGGAGTTAATCGAAAATGGATTCAAGATTTTTATCACGACAGATCATGGCAACATTGAAGGGACTAGATACAGGAGTTTTGATTCTCGCGACAGGATTGATGCGGAAAGAAGTTATAGGCATATCACCATCAGCGAGTATAAAGATCAAAAAATATTCGAATCACAGTATAAAGGGCATCTGCTTAAAATTGATGAGTCTAGCAGAACCTACTATGCCGTAGGAACTGAAATGTTTACAAGTAAGAATCACTGCGTAACTCACGGAGGAACGCATTTCATGGAGGTTCTAATTCCTTTTATAACAATTAACTAGTTGAAAATTATGGCAGAAATTGAAAGAACATTAGGCTTGCACCAGAGAATACCGATAGACATCCTTGCTGAATATGTGCGTGAGGATTTAAGCGGTGATCCGAATCCTGAGCGATTGGCTCAATTAATCAGTACAGAGTATGTTGGAGAGAATCGTCAGAAAAAGGGTGTCCATCAAATCAAGACAACCATAAACATGAATCCGGTGATGGATTTTTGCCGGGAGCATAAGGAAGATGTGCTAACTGCATTTCGGACTTCAAATGACGAAAACCTTATTCTTGCTGCTATTATTGCAGGACGTTATAAGTTCTGTTATGAGGCCTATTGTGCTATGTCCAAACTATTTAGAATTCAGGATACAGTGACCAGTGCCTTATTGTTAAGAACCATGGCTGCCAAGTACGGTGCCAACAAGAGCATTGTCAACGTGCAGATCAACACTCTCGCCCAGATGCTTCAGACTGGGCTGATTGTTCGCATCAAGCCAGGTGTGTACAAAGCTGCCTCTCCTATAGTCTCCCGCCATAAAATTACCGGCGAAATCTGGAAGGAATGCTTCTACGCAAATAATCCTCTCGCTTCCCGTGATGACTTTGATTCTTTTCAGTTTGAACCTTTTTTCCGGTACATTGATCTATCGTTCATATAGGCTAATCTGCTATGACATAGTCATGAACAGAGAAATATAGTTCAGTATGCAGAATTCGGCATCTCGTCTGTGGTGTCATTCTTAGCAGATTTCCTATAGGATTCAAGATGCTCTTTCCACACTTCTAAAGTTGGATATTCTGGTAGACTTCCGAATGAATTGTTTAGATATGTCTTCACAATATTCAGATTCTTGTGATATTTCCGCAGATCAATTTTCTTGCAGAAAGTCTTTCCCGAGACTCGGTCCTTATCAAATATCCTTATTGTATCCCGTCGAAATCCTTCCATTTCCATTATGGATAGATTTTGAGAGGCCATTATTGCTTGGGAATGAAGGCCGTATGAGAGGAAAAACTGTATGATACGTCCAAATGTCAACTGGTGAATACCGTATGAGCATTCATCAATAAAAATTGGGGTATGATCTATGCCGGCATCATGAAATGCTATAATCAGTTTAATCATATTTATTGTTCCCATGGATTCCTCATATTCTTCTAACCATGCGATGCCGTCCTTCGAGTCCGCCTCATGTGCAAATCGAAGGACTTTCGCTTCTCTTCGACCGTTAGGACATCTTTGATTATACAATTCTTCTCCAAGAAAGTTCTTCATAAATTTTGCTTCATCATCACTTATTTTAACTTCAAAACTATCTATTCTATAATCGATTATATTAGAGCCGAGATCTTTCAATAGAGGGATTAATACTAATTTCAAATCATCATTTTCTTTCCTCCCATCAAACATACTTAGTAAATCTATATCGTAGAGGTAGGGGGGAATGATAATTTTACGAAAATAGGAGTAGACATTTTTTAAGTCTTTTGATTCAATGTTCATCGTATCATATATTGATACGATGGACGAGTTTTTAATAGCATTCTCGATAATTATCTTTTGAGATTCAGGCTTAATGTCATTATACGGAAATTCTACGTTGGTGATATCTTTATCTGTGTCGTATGACCTGTAAAATATAATACGTAGATTGCCTGTGCCCTTACCCCGTCTCAAGCATTCGTGTAGAATTACATTGTCATGCCATTCAATTTCATATTGATAGCGGCAACCGTCAGTATGAAATATCATACCTACATAAGATGGTTTGTTTATTGTTTCATCCGAAAACTTAAATGAGTAGTTTAGAAGTTTGGTTGATTCATCTGATTTGCTTTTGGGATTCAGGCATACTAATTTGCGTAAAACTTCAACAGCCGTTATAAGGTTAGATTTGCCTGTTCCATTATTGCCGAATAGGAAAATTGTCTTCAAGATTTTTTTCTTGTTCGCTTCTTCATACCAATCTACATATTCAAAGCCTGATTTTGGCTTTTCCTGACTTGCGGTAAAATCTATTGAAGTCTCATCTTTGAACGATAAAAAGTTCCTGAGCGTAATTCTTTCAATCATAATTTTGGTCTGTAAAAGTATGCAAAATTAAGAAAAGCCTGGGACTATAACAAACATTTTGCGTAAAAAACGCCCCAAGTTAGTTATGCTCGATATGTATTCACCTGATTTTCAGTACGTTGGCTTGTCGGTTCAAAACAGGTTTTCCGAGTTGCGAAAAAATCGCCCCGAATAGATAGGATATTCGTGAAATTTCTTGCTTTTTTAATCTATACTGCGTAAGTTTGCACCCGTGTTTGCAGACAGAGAACACATCTAACCTAAACGGGGATTAAGGACCCCCATCTTCAAAAATACAAATATATGAGTAAAACGTGTATCCCTAAAAATGTTGCAGTTGAACTTTGGGGTCGTGCGGCAGGACGATGTGAATTCCGAGGCTGTAACAAACCTTTATACGAGCATTATCTTACCAAAGCAAAGTGCAATGTATCAAATTTAGCCCATATAATCGCCGATTCGCCACATGGCCCAAGGGGAGAACAGATTACCTCAGAGGAATTAGCCAAAGATCCCGATAATATTATGCTAGTTTGTCCCGACTGCCATAAATACATTGATCATGAGGGTAAAGACATGAATCCGCCAAGCGTGCTTCGTGCAATGAAAAAACGACATGAGGATCGGGTCAGACGCTTAACAGATTTGAATGAAGATATTAAAGCTTACATCGTAACCTATACTTCTCCTATAGGGGATGCAATCCCAGATTTGACATTTTCACAATTGCAGCAAACAATTGTACCTGAGTATTACCCAGCAGTCGACTATTGTATTGAATTAGGTGGCGAAGATACTGTCGAGTTGGATTGGCAACAGATGTGGGCAATAAGAGAGAAAGATCTTGTCCGCAAATGTCAAATGCGCGTCTTGGAACGAATGGATAGCTGGGATAATAAACGCATTGCTTTATTTGCTCTTGCTCCGATGCCGTTGTTGGTCAAGCTGGGTACGATGCTTAACAGAAAGCATGAAGTGGTAGTTTATCAAAGGCGACGTACCGCTGAATGGACTTGGCCTTCTGAGGATGCTCACGTTGAATTTATTATCAACCGACCATCTGACACTTCTCACGAACCGGTACTTGTCATGTCGCTGAGTTTTTCGATTATTGAGCGGATAAGTCGACTGCGGCCAAATGCCAGTATCTGGGAATTGACGATTTCTTCTCCGTCTACTGATTTCTTGAAGGCCAGAACAATGTTGGATGATTTCGGCAATGAGGTCGAGCGTTTACTTGACGAGATCAGTAAAGCTGCTGTCGGACAATCGTTAGATGTCTACATGGCAGTACCCGTAGCATGTGCCGTGGAGTTCGGACGAGCATGGATGCAGAAGGCAAACATGCCGCTAAATCTGTATGACCTTGACCTTAGGTATTCCGATGAAGATAAATTGGCATTAACCATTAATAATTAGACAGATATGAAAAAAATACTCACTCCAGATGAAAGGCTCGTATACCGTCAACTTTTTACCGCAATTGTCCAAGAATTGGACATTAGCAAGACCCAATTTGAAAATCTTTCAGATAGTTATAATGCTGTCGGTAAATACCTTGGAGATGATCCACTTATGAAGGCATACAATCCACTAGTCAGTCCTCAGGGGTCTCTCAGGTTAGGGACTATTATAAGACCTATCAATGATGATGATGACTTGGATGTTGATCTAGTATGTCGGTTGAACGGGAAAAGCCCGTCATGGACACAATGGGATGTAAAGAATATCATCGGGTTGAGGCTAAAAAATCATGAAACATATAAAAAGATGCTTCAGAATGAAGGCCGGAGATGTTGGACGTTGCTTTATCGGCAGAATTCCGACAATCTTCAGGAGAGATATCATATGGATATTTTGCCTTGCGTAGCAGAGCCGGGATACGAGGAACATCTTGCGGCGTTGGTGAGCACGGAGTTCTCTCAAGATGAAATTCGTAGAATAGCAGTTCGTATTACCGACAATGAAATGCGTAATTACTTGATAAGCAAAAATATCAGAGAGTGGATGCTCAGCAATCCCGATGGGTACGCAATATGGTTCGCTCTCAAATGTAGGCAAAATGATATTGGAAAGCAGATTAGGGATATTATCCCGATCGGTACATATTCCCCCCAGAAGACTGTTTTGCAAAGGGTGGTTCAAATTCTTAAAAGGCATAGGGATTATATGTTCAGAAATGACTCGGATGACAAACCAATATCCATTATAATGACGACGCTGGCGGCGCAAGCCTACCAGGGAGAGCCCGACATTGTCGATGGCCTTTTGAAAGTCGTGGCGGAGATGAGAAAATATATCAGAAAAGATTCGCAGGGGAATTATTTGATTCCCAACCCAGTCAACGTAGAAGAAAATTTTGCTGACAAATGGAAAACCCATCCACGTCGTCAGACGAATTTTTTCAGATGGTTGACTCAGGTCGAATCTGATATTGAGAAGATTTTCACCATTAATAGAACTGAGCTGCCGGCTTTCCTTAAAAATATTTTCGGTGAAACAGTAATTTACAGTGCTTACGCGCGAATGGGAAAAGATTTTAAAGAAGTCGTAGACCGCAATGACTTAAAAGTGACTCCTGCTTGCTCCATTGGACTGGTTGGGAAGGGGATGAATGCAAGGAACACATTTTACGGGAATGAGGAATAGAATAAAATTCGCGCAGCAGTTTGCAGGACTAAAGAAGAGATACCCTAATTCTCATGGAAAATTGCTTCGAAATGGGTTTGAATGGTACTGCTCTTTGACCACATCCCCACTGAGTGATACGTATTTGGTATGTATCAGATACAAGGAGCCGCACTTTCCTAAAGTATATGTTGTCTCGCCAAAACATCTTCCCTTGGCAAGTGGTGCGAAGTGTTTACCCCATGTATATAATACCAAAACTCAGCAGCTATGCCTGTTTTGGCCTAAAAAGAATGAGTGGGATAGCTCTATGTCAATTGCCGATACAATAGTACATTGGACTCTTCAATGGCTGATCTATTATGAGTTTTGGAGAGTGACAGGGACTTGGTTCGGAGGTGGTCACGGAGATTGGAACGCTCCAAAAATTGAAGCAGATTGTATTAATGTTTAATGGAAGGGTGAGAAATCCCTTCATAATAGCCAAAAGGAGGTGTAAATATGGCAACAGGTAAGAAGGTGACTTCCGCCAAGGTCGCGACTAAGGCTTCTAAGGCCTTGAGCGACGGGCGCTCAAGTTCACGGACCAAAAGCATTGCCGGTAGCGCTCTTTCTCAAAGAGAGAAAGGGGCTAGTAAAAGTAAATAGTAGCGATTATGAGGATGGGCCAAAAAGCTCATCCTCATTATTTTACCTTGTATTTCAGAATCTCGTCCTTCATGGCCTTGACCTCCTGACCGACCTTCACGAAGTTCTTGTAGAGGATGCGCTCACGCTCGTCCCTCGACTTGA
>JAJPZA010000106.1 GCA_021204625.1 Clostridia bacterium
CGCCTCCTTTATGTGAGCCAGTCCGGTGTGTCCGGCTCTGTCAGTGTCTGCGGAGCGTCCAGCCACTCCTGATACCATTCTTTAAGTTCCGCAGTCTGTTCTTCCGTTAAAGTGTCAAACCAGAACTGGCCGCGGTTTATGACGGAAAAGCACTTCTTCTCTCTGTCGCCTCTGATTCTGTTCATCCTGGCCTCTGATTCATATTCAGCCTTCTCAGCTTCGTACTCCTCATTGTCCGTGATGTCTTCTTCAAAAACCCACCTGCCAAGATAATCCTGCACAATCTCCTTGTCGGTATATGTGCTTCCGGGAAACTCGCTTCCGCCCACGCACTCTATGCCGTCTGTTCCGTCCGTTCTCATTCTGTAGTACATGATGTGTGCCTCCATTATGTTTCATATGCAAAATTGGTGATATTTTCCAGAGTTCCTGCCTGCACATAGCAGTAGAAAGAGTCTCCGGCTCTTACGGGCAGCCATAAGTTTGCTCCGTCTGCACCCCAGTAACCATCATCTGATTTATGGTAAGCTTTGAAATTGGTATTTATGGTACTGTTGCGTATATATGCATTGGCCGATGCATCCTTGGTTGATGTAAACGTAGCAACAACATATCCGGTGTATGACGCGGTATAAGTCGCATATGCTCCCGTTGATGAAGTGGATGAAAGACTGCTGTAAGTTGAGTAGGTGAATGCATTCAGCCCTTTTGGAACAATGTACCAGTATCCATTAGCATAAATAAAAGTAACCCATGTTTCATTGCTCCAACGTATTGTACCGTTAGTGCCAAGTCTGGAATTACTGCCGGATCTCACATACACTGCTACCGCGCCTGTTGAATTCACATTTAAATATAAAATGTACGATGCTGAGTAATAAGAGGTATAGTTAAAATAAACCGATATTTGAACGCCGTTCCTAAGGCTGAAACCTGTTGAATTGACAAGTGCCACCGTTTTGGTCGCTGAACTGGATTCTGTAGTGCAATATCCAATATATGATCCTCCGGCCACTTCAGAGAAAGTAACGGCAGAAGATCCGTTATATGTAAAGCTCCCGCCCGACGCATTTGTAAGCGTCAGGCTGTTGGTTAACCCGTTCTGCCAGACAGGGGCACTGCCCGAGCCGTTTGCCGCAAGCAAATAGCCGCTTGTGCCATACGTTGTAGGCGCATAAATGCTCGGAGATGTCGTGGCCGAGCCGTTCAGCGTTATTGCAGGTATGGTGTTTGCCGCCGTGAGTGTTCCTGCATTGAGATAAACCGGGTTTGTTGCGCTGCCAACGGTACTCGTGCTTGCAGTTATCGTGCCGCTTGAAAGATATATAGGCTTCACTCCGCTTCCCACTGTTGAGGAGCTTGCCGTCAGCACGCCGGAACTCAAGTACATGAGCTTTGTGGCGCTGCCTACTGTGCTTGTGCTTGCCGTCGCTGTGCCGCTTGAAAGATACACAGGCTGTGTGCCGCTTCCCACCGTCGAGCTTCCGAGCTTTGTTGCGGTCGTCGCAGTGGTCGCCGAAGTGGCGGATGTCGCCGTTGTGGCAGTCGTTGCCGTATCTGCACTGGCTGCATGCGCAGCTTCAGAGGCTGTGCCTACAGTCACGTCTGCAAGAGAACTTGCCCCTGTGCCGCCGTTCGCTGCCGGCAGAATGCCGGTAACTCCCGGGGTCACGTTAGCCGAGCCGTTGAAACTTGCCGCGGACGTGCTGGCAAGGTTGGTCTGTATCGTTCTCGCCGTTGCAAGGATTGTCGCCGAAGCCGCCAGTCCCGTGCTGTTCCCCGTGCCGCCGTTCGCTACAGGCAGGATGCCGGTAACGCCCGGAGTTATGTTTGCGCTTCCGTCGAAAGAAGCCGCAGACGCAGATGCAAGGTTTACCTGTATCGTTCTTGCGGAGGCCAGCTTCTCCGCTGTTTCAACGCTGGTTACGGACTGTGCCGCAGAAAGGGCCGCATCTGCCGTTTCCTGCGCCGTGTCCGCCGCTGTCTGGGCAGTCTTTGCCGCTTCCGAGGCACTCTCCGCAGTCAGTGAAACGGCCGACACAGCCGCCGTAAGCGCGTCGTCCGCGGCCTTGCGCTCTGTTGCCTCGTTCTCCAGTTCTGTGGAGCTCGCAAGGCCGTCTATGATGTCGCCCACAGGAATGTGTATGACATTCTCGTTGTTGAGCTTGAGGTCTATGCACTTGTCAGCCGCATCGTAGCTGCCGTCCACGACCATGGTCTCAAGCGGGAGATCCACGGGCTTGCTTGTATATACATTTCCGTCTGCTGTCTCTATGCTGAATGTGATGACATACCCGTCATCCATAGTCAGCGAAACGCCGGCCACCAGCTTCGCCTTCGTCTCGGAGATTTTGTCTTCCAAGCCGGACACGGTCTTGTCCGTCTCGTCCTTGGTATAGTAATTCTCCAGATCGGAGCTCTCGGCAAAGCCGGACACGTCGGGAATGGCCTTTGTTACCTCGTCCAGGGCCGCCTGCACGGCCGTGGAGACGGGCTTGTCTGTATCTGCCGTGTCGTCCACATTCCCAAGACCTATGTCCTCTGCGGATATCTCCACTTCGCCGGTCCTGTATTCGCTTTCCGCAGACCCCTTGAGGCCGGACACGCCGGCCTTCGCCGCCTCGGCCACCCTGGCGGCGAGTTCTTCGAGGACACCCTTGACATTCCCGGCATCAATGCCTTCTATCTCGGCGAGAACGATCTCTGCGTCCGTCTCGGGATGGAGAACCACATGGTCATCCTCGGAGACCTTCTGCCTCATCCTGTAGTTCTTGGTTGTTTCTGCCATACATGTACTCCTGTCAGTTAAATTTCAACAAACACGACTGCTCCTACGGGCACATTCCCGTCATCTGTTCCGTCAAACACATACAGAGAGTCCCCGAGCGCATCTATGGACTCCTGCAGCTTGTCCAGAGCCGTCTGTGTCGCGTTGGATATGGGCTTGTCTGCGTCCGCGGTGTTGTCCACGTTCCCGAGGCCAATATTCTCCGCGGTTATCTCAATCGCACCGGTTCTGTACTCTTCCTCTTCAGAGCCCTTGATTCCGGTCACTCCGGAACTTTCCGCAAGCGTCACCCTCTGGGCAAGTTCGCCGAGAATGTCCTCGACATTGCTTGAGTCAATCCCGTCCACTTCAGCGAGGACAACGGATGCCTCTGTCTCCGGATGGAGAATGACGCGCTCGTCGTCAGACACCTTCTGCTCCATTCTGTACTTCTTGGTTGTCTTATCAGCCATAATCAGCCTCCTCTAATCATATTTCCACAAACTGAATCGTGCCTATGGGCACGTCCGTATCGTCTGTTCCGTCCGTAACGTAAAATGTGCTGCCGAGAGCCTCCAGGGCCGCTTTCAGCTCGTCATCAGCAGCCTTGCGGGCTACAGCTTCCTCGCTTACCTCCTCTAAGGCATCCGCTTTCAGGCTCTCAAGCCACTCGTCCTCCGTGCCGGAAAATCCCGCATTCACTGCAAGCTCATAAGCAGACAGCCCGTCCTTGCCGTCCTGCCCGTCCTTGCCGTCTTTCCCGTCTGTTCCATTGGTTCCATCCTGGCCATCCTGTCCGTCCGAGCCTTTCAAAGACTCTAAAAAGTCCTCTTCCGTGCCGGTGAATCCGTACTTCTGCGCTATCTGGTAAGCGGACTGTCCGTCATAGCCGTCTGTGCCCTTCAAAGACTCTAACCATTCCTCTTCGGTGCCTTCGTAGCCGGCCTCAACCGCTATCTCGTACGCAGACTTTCCGTCTGTGCCGTCTGTGCCGTTTTTGCCATCTGTGCCGTTTGTTCCATCTTTACCGTCGGCTCCGTCCTGCCCGTCCGCTCCCTTTAAAGAGGCAAGCCAGTCATCTTCAGAGCCTTCGTATCCGGCAGCGACAGCGATTTCATACGCAGACTTCCCGTCCTGTCCGTCCGTTCCGTTCCTGCCGTCTGCTCCGTCGTGTCCGTCCGTTCCGTCTTTGCCATTGGCTCCGTCCTGTCCGTCAACGCCGTCTTTTCCGTCTGCGCCCTTCAAGGATTCCAGCCATTCTTCCTCGGAGCCGTAGAAGCCGTTCGCAAGGGCTATCTCGTAAGCGGACGCTCCGTCCGCGCCATTGGTGCCGTCCTGTCCGTCTTTTCCGTCAGCTCCGTCCTTCCCGTCGGAACCGTCTTTGCCGTCCGCACCTGCGGCACCTGTCAAAGATTCGAGCCATTCGGCCTCCGTCCCCTCGAAGCCGTTCTTTACGGCAATTTCGTAGGCAGAGGCTCCGTCACTTCCATCCTCTCCGTCCTGGCCCCGGAGAGACGCAACCCACTCCTCTTCCGTGCCGGAAAATCCTGCGGATACTGCAATCTCGTAAGCGGAAAGTCCGTCCTCACCGTCCTGCCCGTCTTTGCCGTCCTGTCCGTCCTTACCATCGGCTCCGTCCGCTCCTTTCAGGCTCTCCAGCCATTCTTCCTCGGAGCCCGTAAAGCCGTATTTCACGGCAATCTCGTAGGCAGACTGCCCGTCTGCTCCGTCCTTTCCATCGGCTCCATCGGTGCCGTCCTTTCCATCGGTTCCGTCCTTGCCGTCTGCTCCGTCTGTTCCGTCCGCGCCTTTCAGGGATGCAAGCCACTCTTCCTCGGAGCCTGTAAAACCGCACTCCACAGCGATTTCGTAGGCGGATTTGCCGTCTTGTCCGTCCGCTCCGTCCTTTCCGTCTGTGCCGTCTTTTCCATCGGTCCCGTCTTTGCCGTCTGCTCCGTCTTTGCCGTCCGCCCCGTCTGCTCCGTGGAGGCTTTCCAGCCATTCTTCCTCGGTTCCGTCAAAGCCCAGCCTTACAGCCAGCTCATAAGCGGATTCTCCGGCTGCTCCGTCCGTGCCGTTCACGCTCGCGAGCCATTCCTCAACGGTCCCTTCAAAGCCAAGCTCCAGAGCGTACTGGTAAGCGTCCTTGCCCGGGTCGCCTTTTTCACCCTGTTCGCCCTGGATGCCCTGCTCGCCCTGGATGCCTTGCAGCCCCTGCTCGCCCTGCGGGCCCTGCTCGCCCTGGATACCCTGAACGCCCTGTATTCCCTGGATGCCCTGGATGCCCTGCGGGCCCTGGTCGCCCTTCTCGCCTTGGTCTCCCTTGTCTCCCTGGTCGCCTTTCTCGCCCTTTAAAGATTCCAGCCACTCCTCTTCGGTGCCTTCAAAGCCGCAGGAGAGAGCAATCTCGTAGGCGGACAGGCCGTTCTCGCCGTCTTTGCCGTCTGCGCCGTCTTTGCCGTCCACGCCATCCACACCGTCTTTACCGTCCGCTCCGTCCGCGCCGGGAATCCCGCCAAGCTCGGAGTATTTCTCAAAAGTGTCGTTGATCTCATTGATGAGGTCCATGAGAACATCATAGTTCTCGCTGCCGGTGATGCTGCTGTCGTCCGTGTCTGCCGGCTGGATATACACACGGAAACTTGCGGACGTAAGCCTGGAGCTGTCGTCCAGCACGCTCACGGAACAGCTTACAAACGTGTTCTCGTCTGTGGTGGCATAGGCCGGCAAAGGGCATATCGCCACTCCGTTCTCGGTGCTTGCGGAGAACACACGGCTTTCGCCGCTCTCTTTCAGCACATTGAAGAGCACCACAGCCGATGAATCTATCTTTACGGCTTTCCCGCCGGACTCAAGCGTCACTTCGTAGCAGCGGCTGTTGGAATCACCCTGCTTCGCGAAGAGCGGAGCACCCCTGAACACCTTGTCTACGGGCAAGGTGAGTTTCTGTGTTGTCTGCATATGTCAACCTTCCTCCAGTGTATTTTTCAGCCACTCCGGCATTTCCGGCACGCTGAAAGTCTCCGTGATATCCAGCCATGCCTGGTACCACTCGTCCAGATCCTGTATCTGCTCGTCCGTGAGCCGCCTGTACCACAGCTCGCCTCTGTTTATTACCGGAAAGCACACGCTCTCGCGCTCTCTGCGCGCCACAGCGAGGCATGTTTCCTCGTCATAGGGAATAACGCAGGGCACAGTCTCGCCGCTTTTAAGCCCCACGTAGCCGAACAGGCCAGTTGCTGCATAGAGCTCCTCAAACTCCTCGTCCGTGTAAACGGCATCGTATGCCTCCCCCTCTCGCTCCTCGTCCGTGAACCGGTTGTCTGAACTGTAGAAATATTTCATGTCCGCTCCTTATGCGTTCTTGCTTATCCAGTACAGGAATGTGCCGGAATCGGCCGTTCCTGTATCTATGAACCATACCGGCCTGCCTTTGTACACCGCCCCCGAATACACGGAGAACGAGTCGGACGGCGCAATGTACGCGCCGCATACCGGGGTGGGATAATTCTTCAAAGTGGATGTCTCAGACGGGCATATCCATGCGGCTATCGCCGTGGTGTCATCGTAATAAATCCACGCATCGCTGTCCACAGCCGCGTTTGTTCTGCCGCAATGCAGATAGTAATTTCCAAAGCATATCGTGGCCACATACACTTTCAGCTCCACGCCGGAGGCAGACATCTCGCTTGCCGTGGGCTGCGCTTTCTGCGCTATGTATACAAACGTCCTGGCCTTTTCGGCATAGGCGTTGTCGCTGTAAAGATACGTGTAAAGGAACGGAATGACCTCGGAGAGCGGATAGCTTATGCCGTCCGCCTCGTCCCGCACGTACCAGCCGCCGCCAAGGGTGCTGTCATGAACCAGCTCCGCCTTGTCGAAGTTCGCGAAGCGCAGGAATGCGCCCCAGTCATTCCTGGTCACGTACGGAGACTTGCTGTATTTCCTGTATGCGCCCAGGATGAACGGCGTTGTGCCTCCGGTCTCGATATCTGAATCGACGATGTAATTCGCCGCGCTCACCGTGGTTATGCACCCTTCATATACAGTCGCCGTGCCGGTGCCGTCCCGCTTCGTGTAATAGGGCAGAATCTCCACGCCGGAATATGTGCCGGAGTTCACGGACTGGATGTAGATATGGTTCTTGCTCACGGACCAGCCGACATAGCCGCAGTCCGAGGAATCCGAATCGTCCACGCACTGAACCACGCTCGCGCAGAGCTCCGTGGTGTATTCATCGTCAAGTATTCTTATCCTGGAGCCGCCGTTCTCGTTGGTGAGCGCGTCCTGGCCTATGACGAACCCGCCAATTGTTCCGTCCGTCGCGTTTATGGTGCCGGATATGGTCGCCTTGGACGCATACAGCTCTCCCTCTTCCGTCACATAGAATGTGCCGGGGCCCAGGCCCAAGCCGTCCGTGCCGAGATACACGCCCTCATCCGAACTGTCGTACGCCGTCTTTGAAGAATACAAATAAGACGCGCCTATGGAAAGCCCGCCAATCCGTCCGGACGAGGCGACCACATACCCCGTGAACTTCGCCCCGTCCTCGTCTATGGTGAGCCCGGGCAGATATACGAAATAATCGTTGTCGTCCGCATTGCCTGAAATATAATAATCCTCATCTCCGGCAAAGCGCAGCGTGCCGAGGATCTCCATGTTGCCGAGAGACCCCGTCTGTGCCGTCACGTGGCCCGTTATCGAAAGGCCCGCAGCGTCGGCCGACATAACAACTTCGCCGGCAGAGCGCAACACAAAGCCCGTGGAGAGAAGCTCCCAGCCGAAGCTCGAATTGTCGTTCTCCTCGTCCACCTTCTCCGCCACTTCCGCTTTCAAAGAATCCGCGGTCTGGGTGAGCGTGGCTATGTTCCCTTCGGCATCCGAAATCCTCGTGTCAAAGCCGTTCACCGTGAGCGTGAGCTGCGAAACTTTATCATTGTTCTCGTTCACCTGGGCCGTGAGCCCCTCAATGCTCTGTGAAAAGCTTGACACCGTCTCCGTCACGCCGTCCACATCCTCTTTAAGCACGTCTATCGTGCTGGATATCCCCAGCACCCTGCTCTCCACATCCTGCAGGTCCGTTACGGCCGCATATGCGGAGAGATGCACTTCGCCGGTCTCAAGATTCCAATAAGATGAGCCGTCCATGGACGTTATCGTTCCGGCCTTGATGATGTTCGCGGTCAGGCTGCCGGACGTTATGAAGTCCGCCACTATCGCTCCGTCCGCCGTAATCGCCGTTTCGTACGGCCCGTTGTAGCCGGTCCCCGAGTATGCGAGGCCGGACACATTCCACCGCCACACGGATACAGCGTCCTCTATTGCCGGCTCGTCCATGACCAGAAGCTCGTACGGGATGCCGGTATCGTCGCCGTGGAGCACCACATACCCTCCCTTCTGGCCAGTCACGCGCTCTGTGGCGTTTTCTATCGCTGCGTTCATCGCCGCCGTGAACTTGTCCGACTTCGATGACGCTTCCTCCGCGGTCACGGAAACTTCGGAAATCGTGTTCAGAAGATTTGATTTGCACGTGCCGAGCGTTATGGATTCGTAGGTTTCGGACAGCGTGTCATAGACCGTCTTCACTACTTTCAGGTGCTCGGATATGCCCAGAAGCGGATACCGGACAGTCACTGTGTCGC
>JAJPZA010000115.1:0-2520 GCA_021204625.1 Clostridia bacterium
TTCAGCCTGTTCCTTTTCAGCCATCTCAGCTCCTGTAATCTCCGTTTATTCTCACATAATCATATGTAAGGTCGCATCCGAACGCCGTGGCCTTGCAAGCCCCCGAGTTCAGGTTGACCAGAATCTCTATCTCGTCCTCCAGGAGGATCTCCTTCGCTGTTTCCTCCGAGAACTCTATCCCGTATCCCTGCACGCACACGGGAATCTCGCCCTTGCAGGATTTAAAGGACACGTCTATCTTCAGCGGATCCACGTCCGCGCCGGAATAGCCTATGGCGCAGAGCACTCTTCCCCAGTTCGCGTCGGCCCCGAACATCGCGGCCTTCACGAGCGAAGACTTTATGACGCTCTTTGCAACCGCCTTTGCAGCCTTCCGGGACTTTGCTCCGGTGACGGCGCACTGGATGAGCTTCGACGCCCCCTCTCCGTCCTTGGCGATTTTCTTGGAAAGCTTCACGGTGCAGTAATTGAGGGCCTTGCAGAAATTCCTGTAATCCGCATTGGCGGACCGGATCTCCTCGTTTCCGGCCAGGCCGTTCGCCAGGATGCAGCAGGTGTCGTTTGTGGACTGGTCTCCGTCCACGGACACCATGTTGAATGAATCCTGCACGTCCCGGGACAAGGCCTTCTGCAGCATCTCCGGGGATATGGCAACGTCCGTTGTGAGGAAAATGAGGTTGGTTGCCATGTTGGGGCAGACCATTCCGACTCCCTTCGCAATCCCGCCTATCCTGCATGTCTTTCCGCCGAGCTCAAACTCCACGGCCACGTACTTGGGAACGGTGTCCGTAGTCATGATGGCCATCTCAGCGTCCAGACTGTTATCGCCCAGCTTGGCAAAGAGTTCGTCCATTCTGTCCGCTATGGGCCGGATGTCAAGTTTCTGGCCAATGACTCCTGTGGACGCCACTATGACGTTTTCCTCCGGAATCCCGCTCTTTGCGGAAACCAGGGCGCACATCCCGTTCGCCACCTGGATGCCGTCGTCATTGCAGGTATTGGCGTTGCCGCTGTTGCATACAATCGCCTGCGCGCAGCCGTCCGCTATGTGCTGCTTTGTCACGACCACGGGGGCGCCTTTCACCAGGTTCTGGGTAAAAACGCCGGCGGCTGCGGCGGGCACGGAGCTCATGATAAGGGCGAGGTCCTTCTTGTCCTTGTTCTTTCTGAGTCCGCAGTGTATTCCGGATGCCGTGAAGCCTGCGGGCGCGCATACGCCGCCGTCCACTTCCTGTATATTGATGCTCATATCTCTCTCTTCTGTATCAAGCCAAAGCCGGATGCACCAAAGGCCGGAAGCCCAAGGGCACATGAACCGGATTCCGGTCCCGGCGGTCCCGCCCGGATTATCCCGGATTATTTGAGGCCTGTGGTCTCGTCCAGTCCCAGCATTATATTCATGTTCTGCACTGCGGCTCCGGACGCCCCTTTGCCGAGATTGTCAAGAACGCTTGCAAGGAAAATCTGTTCATCGTTGCCGGAGACGAAGATCTCGAGGTCGTTCGTTCCGGACAGAAGGCTTGAGGCGAGATACGCCGGATTGTCCTTCGGATCCGCCACTTTTATGAAGTTTGCGCCCGCATAGTACTCCTTGTAGTACTCTGCAAAGTCATTGACTGTCCATTTCTTGTCCAGCATGTCCCGGAAAAGCGGAACCACCACGCACATGCCTGCGTAGAAGTCGCAGATGATAGGATTGAAGATGGGCTTGCGCATGAGCCCGCATTCATGCATCATCTCGGGGATGTGCTTGTGGCACATCGTCAGGGCGTACTCCCTCGCGCTCTCAAGGAGCGGGTCTCTGTAATGCTCGTTGTACTGGGCAATGGTCTTCTTCCCGCCGCCGGAATAGCCGGTCAGAGAGTGCGCTATGAACGGAAAGCCAGGCCCCGTCACCTTCGCCCTCTCAAGAGGCGCCACAAGGGATATGAATCCGGTCGCGTGGCATCCGGGGTTTGCGACCCTGGACGCTCCCGCTATCTTCATCCTTCTGTGGGCGGATATCTCCGGGAATCCGTACACCCAGCCTTCCGCCGTGCGGTGAGCCGTGCTGGCGTCTATTATTCTGGCGTTCGGGTTTTCCACGAGCGACACAGCCTCAACGGCTGCAGCGTCCGGAAGACAGAGGAAAGAAATATCCGCGGCATTGAGCATCTCCCTGCGGGCTGAAATATCCTTGCGGAGCTCTTCCGGCAGAATGAGGAGCTGGAGGTCATCCCTCTTCTCCAGACGCTCATATATCTGAAGGCCCGTAGTGCCTTCCCTTCCGTCTATGAAAATCTTGTACATTCTTCCCTCGTTCCTGTGGATGCGTGCATATGCGGGCGGCCCCGTGCCGGCTTTCTGCGGCCGGCATGCAGCTGCGGTCAATCTGGTCTATATGGGGTCTTATATTATTATATGCTGGTTATATGCGGGCAGCCTCATGCCGGCTTATTGCGGCCGGCATGCAGCCGCGTTTGATATGGTCTGTATGGAGTCTTACTTTATCTTCTTGCTGTCCAGAAGAGCCTTGACCTT
>JAJPZA010000115.1:2620-8313 GCA_021204625.1 Clostridia bacterium
TGGTCTGTATGGAGTCTTACTTTATCTTCTTGCTGTCCAGAAGAGCCTTGACCTTGATGGGCAGGCCGTACAGGTTGATGAATCCCTGGGAGTCCATCTGGTTGTAGCAGTCGTCCTCGCCGAATGTTGCGATCTCTTCGCTGTACAGTGAGTTCGGGGATGTGATGCCGGCGTTCATGACGTTGCCCTTGTAAATCTTAAGCTTTACGTCGCCGGTCACAGGCTCCTGCGTCTTGTCCACGAAAGCGTCCAGGGCTTCGCGAAGCGGCGTGAACCACTGGCCGTTGTATACCATCTCGCCGTACTTCAAGGCTATCATCTGCTTGTAATGCTGGGTCTCCTTGTCCAGGCATATGGACTCAAGGAGCTCATGGGCTGCATAAAGAATCGTGCCGCCGGGGGTCTCATACACGCCGCGGGACTTCATGCCCACGAGGCGGTTCTCCACAAGATCCGTCAGGCCTACGCCGTTGCGGCCTCCCACTTCGTTGAGCTTGTCTATAAGCTCCACGGCCCCAAGCTTCTGCCCGTCAATGGCTGTGGGGATTCCCTTCTCAAAATGTATGGATATGTACTCCGCCTTGTCCGGAGCCTGCCAGGGAGACACGCCCAGCTCGCAGATCTTGTCGTAATCGGGCTCGTTCGCGGGGTCCTCGAGATCCAGCCCTTCGTGGGAAAGATGCCAGAGGTTCTTGTCCTTGGAATAGTTGGTCTCACGGGAAATCTTTAAAGGAATGTTGTGGGCGATCGCGTAGTCAATCTCCTCGTCGCGGCTCTTGAACTCCCAGACGCGCCAGGGGGCGATTATGGTGATTTCCGGCAGGAAAGCGCGGATGGAAAGCTCGAAGCGCACCTGGTCGTTTCCCTTCCCGGTGCATCCGTGGCAGATGGCGTCAGCCCCTTCCTTTATGGCTATGTCAACGATGTGCTTTGCAATCACAGGGCGGGCGAAGGACGTGCCGAGGAGATACTTGTTCTCATACACGGCGCCGGCCTTCATTGTGGGATATATGTAATCCTCTATGAACTCCTTCTTGAGGTCCAGCACATACAGCTTGGAAGCGCCGGTTGCCAGAGCCTTTTCCTCAAGGCCTTCAAGCTCAGTCGTCTGTCCGACATCGCCGGACACCGCTATGACTTCGCATCCTTCATAATGCTCTTTGAGCCAGGGAATGATGATGGACGTGTCAAGTCCACCGGAGTACGCAAGGATAATCTTCTTAATCTTCTTTGCCATCATTAACTCTCCTGCAGAAAGTATTTGCTTACTGAATATGAATTATATACCAACACCGGCGGATAGTCAACCAAATAGCCCCTTTTCCGGGGCTTTTTTTGCAATAATATTTTGTATAAATTTGCAAAAAATATACTAAATATGAATAATTATACATTTTTTGCATATAAAATTGCATAATTATGTATAAACTATACAGCCGTTTTCAGCGCAAACCGCAATATATCGGCCGGAATAAGCAATTTATGCGGATTATCCTGCCGCTGTCCGCATGACGGGATGCATAAAAAGCCAGTCCGCGCTGCATAAAAGCCGCCGGACAGCCGGCGGCTTTCATTTTCACAGTCAGTTGTAAAGTCTAAGAAGGAACGAGAAAGAATTGAGCCTCTTCTGCACTCTCCTGTTCGCCGGGTACCACTTGTCCAGAAGAGCGTGGAAAGCTCTTGAATGGTCCATATGGAAAAGATGGCAGAATTCATGAAGGATCACGAGAGTCTGCTCATTCCTTGTGAGCATCATGAGGGCATAGTTGAGACGGATATTCCCGTCCGCGTCGCAGCACCCCCAGCGGGACTTGTACCCTTTCACGGCAATGGACTTGGGATGAACGCCGAACCTGTCCGCAAGCTCCCAGGCATAGTCCATGAGCTTTTGCCCGTACGCGTCCAGGAAAACGTCCTCTATGTCTTCCCTGAAACGGATCTCTGCCCTGTCCGGATAAATGCCCGGATTCTGCCCGAACACCAATGGCCTGGGCTGCCCGTTTATGAGGACGGCCTTGAAGTCTATGACATCCCTGTATACGGCCTGTCTTTTCATGACATCGCTGTAATGCTTCACTATCCAGTCATGCTTTTCGGCAAGGAAACGGTCCAGCTCCCTTTTCGGAAGGCCCGGCGGGCACTTCAGAGTGACGGAGCCGTCATCCTTCACCGAGACCGTGATGGTCTTCCGGCGCATGCGTATGACCTCCACAGGAATAACCGCGGCTCCATCCTTTATATCCAGTGATTCAGCCGGATTTTTTGTGCTGTTCTGCTGCATTTCTCTCCTGATTCTGAAATATATCCGGGCATAACGGCCCGGATATGAAAATGGTCTTTTAAAGCGGTATTTTTTTGATTATTTCTCCGGCACGGGCAAAAAGGCGAGCCTGAACTGGACGCGGACGTCATCTCCCACACGGCCCTCTATGACGGATGTGCCGTCTCCTGTGTCATCCCTGTAGAATGACAGGGTCTCGCCCATCTTGCACTGCTTGTCGTATGTCACCTGCATCCTGGAAAGGAACTTTCCCTTAAGCTCATCCACGGAGAAGCAGTCCATGGCGAAGTCCGCGTACTTCGTGTTGTTCACGTGGTTGTAGTGATCGTAATCCGTGAAGGTCACAAGCTTTTCATAGGCCGGCTTTGAGGCTGTGGCGGCAGGGATTTTCCAGGCCCTGTAATCTATGGCGCGGCTGGTGTTGTAGCCTGAGAAGTCATACCCCTCGAAGAACTTGGTCATATTCAGCATCGTGTAATTCTTAAGGTCTATCATGCACCAGCGGGATGTTCCCACGCCGACCTTTTCCCCGCCGGACCAGATCTCGAAATCTCGGTTGAAGATGACGTACTTGGGCACGAGAGGCCATGTGTGGATCTCCAGGTCCTCCTCCAATTTTATGGGCCGCTGCAGCTCTATGTACCAGTTGGAAAGGATGAAGCCTATGCCCTGGGGCATTATGACGTCATAGCCGAATCCCAGCTCATCCGCGGATTTGCAGGCAGCCTCCTGCAAAAGGCCCAGGATGGAAGAAAATTTGAGAGTGTCAAAGGTGTCCACGTCCGTGTAGCGTATGTCATACTTGCTGATGTATTCGTACATTCCCTGCCCCCGTTGTCCGCGCCGGACCGGCGCCCGTAAAAGCCGTTTTGCCATGTGCCATGACGGTCCGTGCCGCCCGGGCGGCGCGGCCTTTTGCCGGCTTCCCGTAAATTGTACCACTCCGCCTCGCAAAAGTCCAATGAAAAGCGGGTATTTTAATGATATGACGGGGCTTTAATGCGTGACAAAGTACTTTAAACCCGTTATACGCTTGACAATATCTTGTGGTATATGATAGAATGTTTGTACTAAATATGGGAGGAGACAGCAAATGGACGAGGAAAACACCGGTTTCGAGTCTTTTGAGGACCTTACGGTCAAAGAGACCCCCGATGCGCCCGAAGAAGTGACCGCAGAAGACGGCGCTATTACGGAAACAGAAGAAACCGTTTTGCCGGAAAACGAAAAAGAAGCTGAACCCCAGAATTCCATAAGTGCAGACATAATCCGCGGCCATATAAACACCATAATCTTACGCTCCCTCTATGAACGCGACAAGTACGGCTGGGAGATTATGGAAGAGATTGAGACGAAGTGCCACGGCCAGTATACAATGAAGCAGCCCACCCTCTACTCCGCTTTGAAGCGTCTGGAGAAGCAGGGCTATATCACTGCATACTGGAAGACCGGAGAAACCTCCCAGGGCGGCAGAAGAAAATACTTCACGCTTACGGACAGCGGCCGCGCCATGACTGAGCTCAACCAGGCCGAGTGGGAATATTCCAGAACCATAATAGACAGCCTGATATCCGACAAGAGCTTTGACTTCTCCAAGCCCGCTCCCGAAGCAGGCCCGGACTTCACATACATAAAAAAATACACGACCAGGGTTCCCATGGGCGGAAAGGCCAAGGATGACGAAGAAGCCGAGGAAGAGCCCGAAGGCAGAATCGTGAACATCGCCGACGAGCCGGAGCCCGAGCCGGAACCCGTTGAAGAGCCTGCTCACGAGCAGATTCCCGAGACTCCCGTGGACATCGTTGAAGTGGTTCCCGTTTTCATGGAAGAGCCCATACCCGAAGTCCCCGTCGAGCCGCTGCCGGAAAACCCCGTAGAAGAACCTCTTCCGGAAAATCCGGCTGAGGAGCCTCTTCCGGAGAATCCCGTTGAAGAGCCACAGCCAGAGAATCCCGTTGAGCCCGAACCCGAGACCCCTGCAGAGCCGGTCCAGGAAGAGCCCGCTCCCGCTCCCGAACCTGCTCCTGCCCCTGCTCCCGAGCCTGCTCCTGCTCCCGAGCCTGCTCCTGTCCCTGAACCCGTTCCGGAGGAGCCCAAGCCGCTTGAAGTTCATGTGGTTGAGGAATCCGAGGTAATCTTCCCCATCACGACCACTGAAACGGTAATCATCCAGACCGAGGAGGCTAAGCCGGAGACTGCCGCTCCCGCTGAACAGGCGCCCGTCGAAGCACCCGCCGCAGAGCCTGCTCCGCAGGAGGATTCAGAAGAACTCAGGCGCCTGCAGCATGAGAGATACATTGATTTAATCAACAGGCCCGCTGAGGAGTCCGTTGCGGACAATCCCACAGCGGGAGACATAGAAAGCGAAAAGCTGATATATACAGACAAGCCCGCTCTGGAAAGGGATTACAGGAACTATTTAGACAACCTGTTCGGCAACACTGTCAATTCCAAGCCTGCCCCGGCACCCGCTCCGGCACCTGCTCCTGCTCCTGCACCGGCGCCTGCTCCCGCTCCCGCTCCTGCACCGGCGCCTGTTCCCGAACCGGAGCCCGTTCCTGCACCTGCTCCTATGTATGACCAGACCGTTTACATGCAGCCGCAGTACGTGCCCTACTCCGAGGCTCCCGCAGCCGCTCCCGCAAAGCCCGCGGAAGAGCTGAGAACTCCTTCCTCCAGGCCCAGGATCACAAGCGTCCGTGTGGATGATATTTCAACAAAAACATCCACCGCACCCGCAGCGGCGGCCACAGCCGGAAAAGGGGCTTCAACCTCTGAATATGACCTGACGGACAACCGGAAGTACAAATACAACCGCGGAAGGATTCTCCTTAGATGTTCCCTCATCGTTGCGGTTATCATGCTCGTTGAGTTCGTTCTCACGATAGTCTTCGTGCCGCAGCTCGGAATCTCTTACACATATCCCGTGCTGATTCTTGTTCTGGACATCGCCCAGTTCCTGATCTTCCTGATTCTCAGCAAAACGGACTACGGCAACAACTCCAGGAAACCGGCCTCGAACATGTACCTGACGGTCTGCGCCGTCGTGAACATCCTCGTGGTGCTTGCAATCGTGGTTGTGTTCTTCCTCATCGGAGACATCTCAGCCGCAGCTCCCATCATGTCCAACCTCGTGATTCCCTGCATCGTTTCCCTCTCCATCATAATCTTCGGAACCCTCTTCTACGGATTCACGAAGGCCTCCAAATAGGACGGAAAGGACACACAGAAACCGAACAAAATACCGGCCCTCCGCGCGGCAGCGGAGGGCTTAGCTTTGCCGGAAAGACATCCGTCCCAGAGGCTGCTTTTTGCCTGGCCGGCACTCCCTGCAAGACTGATTTTTGCCCGCATATGTGAACGGATTTGTTAAGAAACATTTGTTTCTTAGCAGTCCGAACAAAAACCCGGC
>JAJPZA010000169.1 GCA_021204625.1 Clostridia bacterium
ACCATCCACCACCGCTTCGGGGGTGGTGCTACACGCCGTTTTTAGGACGCTTACTAAAAGACGTATAAAAATTCCTCATCTGGGATTGATGGCGAGCTGATATTTTGCTCGTTTACAAAAACACTGCCGCCGGAAGGTGACAGTGTCTTTGTGTGAAGAAAAGTACTGGAATGAATTCCTGATGGTTGATTCTAAAGTAGAGATTAATTTTGGACATTTGCAGATTTTAGTCACCCTGCCAGCAAAAACAGGAAAGGATGCTTTTATCCTGTGTAATACATTATCGGCAATGAACAGATATTGAAAGAAGTATCAGAACTGGAAGTATGCGAACGCAGAGCTTCCTGTGCCGGATAGAAGGAAAAGCCAGCAGAAAGCTATGACCATGGTAAGATACAGGTAAACGGAAACATGCTCCATGTACAGGCTGTTCTGCGCTGCCATGCCTTTGAATTTGGATCCGTCCAGTCCTGTGGATATGGTTGTCTTCATCTCTGCATCTGCTGCTACAGCCTGTGTCTGTGCAATGGATTCATTAAATGCCTGCGCCTGCACAGACGCTTCTGCAGACTCTGAAAAGGAGTTTTTTACTCCCTCCACCTTTGCCTGCAGAACTGCACCGGTACTTGCCGCGGCTGCGGCGGGCTGCATCGGGGAAGATACATGGGCTTTTTTGGCGTAATCCCTGTGGTCTCCGAAGTCATCGCTGAAATTGTACATGAGAGCCATTACAACTATGGCCACAGCCAGGAAGGCAATCTGCATGGAGTCCATGCTGAGGTTATCCAGGGTCTCGGCAAAGTATGAAAGGCTTATGCCGGCTCTTGTGAAGAGCCCTGTAAAGGCCGTGCCAATGTCAGAGACTGTAGGGCAACGGAAGATTATAGACCCTGGAACGTACAGCACAAAAAGCAGGACACGGGATATAAGCTTTGAGAAGTCCTCATTGAGATGCCATCCCACCTTTTTCTTGAACTTTCTCCATGGGCCTTTTACAATGGACTCTATTCCCATATAGAGCCCGCAGAGAATCCCCCATATGACATACGTCCAGCTGGCTCCGTGCCATAGGCCGCAAAGGAAGAACACAATAATGGTGTTCAGTATTCTGCGAGCCACTCCCTTTCTGTTGCCACCCAGTGGAATGTACACATAATCCGTGAACCACTGGGTGAGGCTTATGTGCCAGCGGCGGAAGAACTCGGATACGCTAGTGGCTAAGAAAGGCCTGTCAAAATTGCGCATGAGCTTTATGCCCATCATTCTGGCGGCCCCAGCTGCTATCTCGGAATACCCGGCAAAATCGTTGTACATCTGCAGAAGGAACAGTGCTCCTCCGCAGAATATGGCAAGAGATGTGGCACTGTCCAGCTGTGAGAAAACGCTGTCCACATATATGGCGCACATATCCGCTATGACGCATTTACGGAAGAATCCGGTAAGCAGCATCCTAAGGCCTGCGGAAAAATCATCGCTGTTGAGATAATGCCTCTCGCGAAGCTGCGGAATGAGATGATCCGGACGCTCTATGGGACCTGCAACGAGCTGAGGGAAAAAGGACACAAACAGAGCATAATATCCCAGGTGCTTCTCTGCCTTATAGTTGCCCCTGTACACATCTATGACGTATGAAAGGGTCTGGAACGTGTAGAAAGAGATGCCCACGGGAAGGATGATATCAAATGCAAATCCTTCCAGATGCATTGAGAACAGGTTGAGAAAGTTTATAACGTTCTCTATAAGGAAGTTGAAGTATTTGAAGAATACCAGGGCACCAAGGCACACGATTATGGTTATTGCAAACCAGAATCTCCTCCAGCTCTTTTTCTGTGTGCGCTCCATGAATATGGCCGCAAGATAGCTCACTAGAGTCGTGCCGGCTATTAGGAACACAAACCATGCGTTCCAGCTCATGTAGAAGTAATAGCTTGCTATAAGGAGCAGTATCCAGCGGAATTTGTAGGGAATGATCCAGTACAGGATAACCACTATGGGCAGGAATATGAGGAACTCAAGGGAATTGAAACTCATTTCTTTCCCCCTTTGCCCTTGTGCCCGAGATAGACGGTGAGATTAAGAGCAGCCAGAATCATTACGGCAATGGCGGCTTCCTGAAGGCTGGCGCCCATTAAAAGGGCGGCTACAGTCGAGGCAGTACAAAGAACCAGGGAGATTATAGGGAAGACGAACCCAGTGGCGTGCTTTATAAGGTCAAAAAGACAGAAGAGAACGGCCAGCCCGTAGCCGACCATAAGGATTGGTGAACTGAGTATCACGCTTTCCATTCTCCAGCCTCTCCCCTTGCCCTCTGGCCGCAGTCATTCATAATTGAACATTTCCTTTATGCGCACCCTGTCCGCTTTTCCCGAGGATGTCAAAGGAAGCTCATCCAGAATGCGGATCTCAACGGGCATCTCGGGTTTTGTGAGCTTTCCCTCAAGAGCTGCTCTCAACTCATTTTCGGAAACGGCATATCCCTTTGCGGGCATCACGGCAGCACAGGGAACTTCCCCGAGCACTTCGTCTTTTCTGGCGGCCACTACCGCCTGGTGCACACAGGGAAGCGACATAATTGTCTCTTCTATCTTGCCGGCGGACAGGTTGTTGCCGCCTCGGATAATAATGTCTTTCTTGCGTCCGGATATGTGCAGTATGCCCTCTTTGTCCTGATATCCGATATCTCCGGTATGGAGATAACCTTTCCCGTCCACGGCTTTTGCCGTCTCCTCCGGATCATTGTAATATCCGAGCATGAGGCAGTTGCTGCGCACAAGGATTTCACCCTCTTCACCTTGATGCACAGGATTGCCGTTCTCATCAATAATATAACTTTCATTCATGGGAAAGAAAATCCCCACACCGGCCGTACGGTATTCATATGAGGCGTCAAACGGAGTCGCGGCAATGGCCAGGCACTCCGTCATTCCATACCCCTGTATGATTCTTAAACCAAGCTTTTTCTCTATGAATTTCGCCTGCGCGGCTGAAGAAGGCCCGCCGGAAATGAGTGCATACGCCATGCTGGACAAGTCATGCCTAGAAAGCTCATCGCTTTCAGCCATGGCAAGAAGATATGTGGGAACACCGTATATGACTGTGATCTTGAACCTGTCTATGTTCCTGAGGGTGGCTTCCGGGGATGCGTCTTCCGGAACCATAAGGCTGAAGTCAAGCGCAATTGAATTTGATATGACTCCCACGCCGAAAATATGATGCAGCGGAAGAACAAGAATGGCTGTGTCCTTTGCGTCTTCCCTTCCGCTGTTATACAAATCGCTTCCGTCCACCGCATGGGAGATGTGATTCTTCTGGCTGAGCAGAACCGCCTTGCTCTTCCCCGTGGATCCGGATGTGAATATTATCATGGTCGGATCTGAAGCCGACACATGGGAGGCTGTCTCCCTGGCCCAGGCATCCGTATGCCCGGCGGAAACATCAAAAGTCACAAGGCAGATATCCGCGAAACTGCCATCCCTTAAAATCCAGTTGCCTCCGGCGTCTATGCCTCCGCAGGCATCCTCATTCGTAATGTAAAAATCCGGAGCGATGTCAACTTTGGATGCATCTATGTAATCCTTTACCGGAGAATGAGCGTCCGTGAGGACTGATACAGCGCCTATGATATGCAGCGCTATCATTATGAACACTGTGTCAGTGCATCTCGTTGTGCGGAATCCTACCAAAGAGCCTTTTCTCACGCCATGGTCATAAAGCTTCTCCGCCAAGGACTCTGCAATGTCAACTGTTTCTCCTGCGGTCCATTCTTTGTTTTCCGTGAACAGGAAACGCTTGTCCCTTAGACGGCTCTTCAGATACTCGTACCAGCATATATTGCAGAGTTTTTCTTTTTCTTCCCTGCTTCTCATAAATACCTCCCGGTAATATATTCTGTTTTTTACAAAAGCATGCCATTCTCGCAGAACGAATACATTAACCCCGGCATGTCCTAAAGCACTCCGGACAGGTCTTGTATGAGTTGCAGCGTACGGACACGGGCACCCTCATCATTTAGATGATAGTCAGTGTCATAGAAATATTTCGTTGAATAAATGTAGCTATACAGCTGTGAGATTACTTCATAGCTGCCTTTGTTCTGGTGCTCAAGGAAGTACGTTTCAAACCTCTTTGCTCTGTTCTGCCGGTCATTGTCAAACAGACTGGCTGAATTGAAAGGGTTGAACGAAAACAGCACACGCACACCTTTTTCCGTATATTCCTTATACAGCCCGCTGAGGCGCTCAAAAGCCTCGTCCGTGAGCAGTTCGGGAAGATACATGATTTCATTATTGTCCAGTGACTTGTCTTCCATATTCTCGTCATACGGACGCTCTATTATGATATCCCCGTAGTCATTGTATGTAGACAGGGTGTCTTCGTATGTCACAGGATCCATTTTCTCACGGCTCGCAATAAATGCTGCATATGATTGCCAGAACAGTTCCATGTCTGCAACATCCGCATATGACAGAAGATCATAGTTCCCCTCCACTAGAGTGAAGACACGGCTGTCCGTATCCACAGCGGACATGATCTGATATGGAGACCCCCCTTCCGGGGCATGAACAAACACATCCCCGTCCAGCAGGAACCTGCTTATTATCTGCATCTGGAAATACGCATTTGTTCCTGCCATGACTCCTAAGTCCAGCACCTGATACTGCGGATATGCCTCTTGTACAAGTTCGGACTTAAGGCCGTACGGCATGCTGCATCCGGCATAAAACAGCAGTCTGGGCTTGCCATCATACAGGATTATGTTATCTATGTCATCAGCGAAGCGGGTATTGTCATTATCCGCAAGATGGGCCGGAGAGCGTACGGCATTTATATGAACGCTGTGCACTATGCATGAGTCAAACGAAGCATTATACACATGCTCCAGCGTATCTGAAAAGAATATGTTATTCAGGGTGCAGTTTGCAAACGATTCCTTTTCTATCTTTTCTATTGAGGCCGGCAGTATGAGATAATCTGCCGTTACATTTTCCGCAAATCCAGCGCCTATCCTGTCCACAGTAATCCCGTCTATCTCGCCAGGAACAATAATGGCATCCGTATCTTTGGAACCTGAATATCCAGTGATGCTGATGTTTCCGGATGTTTCCGTCTCGTATTTGAATTTGCTTGAAGATGTCCATTCCGCCCATTCGGCGTACAGGACAAGACCTTCTTCAAAGGTGACTCGGCTCCCGAGACCTATATGCTCCCCGCTGCCGTCCGGTTCCGTATTCCATCCAGTCTGCGTGCACCCTTCCTTGAAGATTATGCCGTATGCAGTAGAAGTGTTTATGCGCTTGTGTGTCGGCAACATGGAAACTGTGTATGTGGTTGCAGATGAGCCATCTGCGAACTCCCCGCCATTGATGTCATATGTAATAATGCAGCCCTGGAGTTTGTCCGGATCATCAGATTCACCGGAATCATCGGGATTAAATTCACCGGGATTATCAGATTCGCTCGAATCTGTGTTTTTTCTTGTTTCAACGGAAACACGGGATGGATACATTACACTGTACAGAAGAACCAGGGTGCAGTCTTCCTCCTCTGCTATCTCGCTGTCCTCATAACTGCATGATACTGCATGCATTCCTTCTTCCATAATCAAGCGAAATACGGCGTCTTCACCGCGGGAGACCTTGATTTGGCTCTCCTCGGCCGTGTAGCCGTCTCCGTCCACAAGGGTCACTGTAACCGTGGATTTCCGGATAAATTCCTCCTCAGAGCATGAACATGCCAAAATGGCCATAGCAAAGACAGCCGCAAGCGAAAGAATGCATATAAGTTTTGCTAAAGACCTGTGCATCACCACTCCTTCTCAAGCCATGCGGTATAGTATGACCATGTATAGTTCATGCAGAATGCAGAGTATGCGGCTGCGTTTACATAGATTTCCACATCATCCGGCACGCCGTCCAGAAGTCTGTATCCCACGGATATCTGTGTAGGATCCGTTTGCCGGATATGAATCTCCTTGAGAGATGAACAGCCGCTGAAAGAGCTGTTATACAGGTATGTAATGTTGGTCTGTATGGTTATGCTCTCAAGGGATGTGAGATTGTTGAAGGCCTCCGCATCATAGTCTGTTACGGCCAGGCCGTTGTACGAAACGGGAATCGTGAGCCTGCTCTGCTGGGCCCCTTCGTCTGTCACGCCGGTTATGGTATACCCGCCGTCTATAGCCTCATATATAAAGAAGTCTGCGTCTGTATTGTCTCCTTCCGTTACAGGGGCGTCCGTATCCGGAATTAAAGGCATGTCCGGGATTTCTATGTTCGTAGGCGTTGTGCAGCATAGGATGCTCTTGATATCATTTAACAGATTCACGCTGTGCATTATCTGGCCTGCGGAGTTCACATGGACGTTTGAGTCATAGAACCATCCGGCGTCATAGATGTAATCCGCGGGATTGGACATGATGTCAAAACAGAAACTTTCGTCTATGAACGAATAGTATGCGTCTATGGTCTCGGCGCTGGCGTCCGTGACGGCAAGGCTGTTCATTGGGCTGAACGAGTAATACATCTCAGCCCCGCGCTTTCGGATGGTTTGGGCAAAGTCGTTGACGTAGTTTATGAAGTCATCCTCAAACAGGCTGCTGTCCAGTGTAATCATGTTGTTTGAGTCCACTCCCTTGTTCATGACATTGTTTTCTCGAACCGCAGTCATGTCGCAGTTATCATCAAACGAGGCACTGGCATAAACTCCGCTGGTCTGCGGATATGTGCCGCTCCGAAGATACTCCATCTTTTCACTTACAAACCCGGCAAGATTGCCGGCCATGCTTCCCATATCATCCCAGTCCAGATGAAAGAAAAGATCAAAGCGGTCATCCAGGGCGTACCATGTGTCACTGGCTGAAAAGTACAGACTTAATACCTGCTCCTGGGGTTCAGGGGCGAATATGACGATATCACCGTCCGATATGCACTTTTCAGACAGGTCCAGCATTATCTTGGAGCCGAGGGCTCCGTACAGGCCGAAATTGCAGACAGTATAATCATACCCCTCGCTGCGCAGCTCCTCCTCTATTAAAGCGGAGTCCACGCCGAAAGCCACGCTTGAAGTGCCTATGATTACAATCTTTTTGCCATCGGTGTTTCTGAGTCTGTCATACATCGGAGCAAGCTCACCGTAATATGTATCGGTGAATCTGGCCGATGCGCAGGCCCCTATGCAGATGAGCGTCACGGGAGCGGCCATAAGAACAATGACTGCTACCACGATAACGCATATGATTCTTTTTACCTTCATGCCGTTGCAATATGCCCTGTATGCTTACAGGAATAATCTTTGAAGCCTGCAGGCATCCTGTCTTTGTATTTGAGGGTAATGTTTATCTCCCTGCCGTATGACTCGCTGCTTGTTTTTGCTTTAAGCTTTCCAAGAGAGTATGAGCGTGCGCCCCAGGTTTTGAATCCGGCAATCATGCCGTCCTGAACATAGAACACTGTAGTAATCCTAATGTCCCTTTTCTCTTTTATGCTTCCGGTGTTCAAGGTATATTTGTCTTTCAGGCAGAAGGTGTATGTCACCTTGCTCGTGCCCCTTCCGGAAACTGAGCATGTATAACACTCCGGCATCATATCGAATGATATGTCCGTGCAGCTTCTCACAACAAGCAGGAAGTCCTGCAAGGTCTTCATGCAGTATGAAAACGGAAGCAGTGAATAAATTGTATAGCTGTTGCATCCCATTGCAAAAGTTGAGGATATCTTGAATGATCTGCTGGCGGCAAGCTTGTCTTTATGACTTCTGTATACCGTAGCCACCCCTTCGTCAACCAGCCTGTATACGGCATTGTCAAAGTCATACAGCGTGCCGGAATCTGAATCCGCAAATGTATAGCTGTTCTCCTGCCGGTAGTTCATCGTTGCGCTGTCATAGCTTGCGTTGCAGGAAGACAATAAAATTTCAGAATACTTGTCCGTGCCTTCCAGCTCTTTTCCACCCCCAGATTCATTCTTTCCCCACGATTGGGAATCGGTATAAGCATATGATCCTGTGTAAGTTTCAGAATTGCGGATAGCATTGCTGAGTGCCGCGACATCGTCATCTGTCATGTCGCTGTCAAGAAGCGTGTTCCTCATGTCGTCAAAGGCTGATTTATTTGCCTGTTTCATATAACACCGACAAAATTACTGGACAATTTGACTGCCAAAAGCGACCATTGAATTGGATCCATTGTCTTATACTGATCAATCAGATCAGAGACGAGTTGCGTCAGACAGCCCTATTGAGATAAGAACGGCTGCTGAGAGCAAAA
>JAJPZA010000018.1 GCA_021204625.1 Clostridia bacterium
GTATATGGTAACGGGTATTTGTGCAAACTGCACAAATTTTTTTGTCTTTTATATACAAGTGTTTTTACTCGTGGTATAATCGCTATATTGAAAAGTGTTTTTTGTTGTCGGCATTGTTAGGGGGAACCGGCAAAATACGGCAACGGGTAGTACCCGGGGAGTGTTGGAGTGAGCGAAAAATTAGGCATCATAGACCTGGGCTCAAATTCGGCTAGACTCGTCATCGTAAATCTTTTCGCAGACGGGTATTTCATGGTCGTGGACGAGCTGAAGGAAAGCGTTCGGCTCGGTCAGGATATGGAAAAGGACGGCTTCTTGAAGCCGGCGCGCGTGGCTGAGACGATAAAGACCCTGAAGATGTTCAGGCGTTTGTGCGACGCGCAGGGCGTGAGCAGGATTATTGCGGTCGCAACGGAAGCGGTCAGAAGAGCAAAGAATCAGCGCAGTTTTTTGGACGAGATACAGGCCAACTGCGGCATCAAGCTGCGGGTGCTCTCTCCGGACGAGGAGGCTGTGCTCGTTTACCGCGGCGTGATAAATACGATGGACATCCCCAAGGGTCTCATCCTTGAGATCGGCGGCGGGTCCACGAAGATAGTATATTATAACAGAAGGAACCTTCTCAACCATGTCACCATTCCGTACGGAGCGGTGACGCTTACGGATATGTTCGCCAACTCCGGCCTCAAGCCGGAGGAGCAGGCTGAGGAGATAGAAAAGCTCATAACCGGCCAGCTGGAAGAGACAGACTGGCTGAAGAGCGTGGACCAGGACGCCCAGATGATAGGCGTCGGCGGATCGTTCAGGAATCTGTTCAAGATCACCAAGATGGTGCACAAGTATCCTCTGGACACGGTGCACAATTACCGCATGCTGACTGAGGATTTCACCCCCATATATGACATGATCAAGGTGCTGGACCTGGACAAGAAAAAGAAGATCAAGGGCCTGTCCGCGTCCCGCGCGGACATCCTTCCCGCAGCCCTCGCCGTTATGAGCGCCTTCATTAAATACATGCGCGAGGACACGATAGCCTTCTCAGGAGCAGGCCTTCGCGAGGGCATAATGTTCAACCAGGCCCTGCCGGCCACGATGGAGAAGCCGCTGCAGGACGTCCTGGGCTATTCCCTGCAGACGCTCGTGAAGTATTACGAGTGCGATGAGAAGCACGTGGAGCATGTGGTCAACCTCTCCGTGCAGCTTTTCAAGCAGCTCCGTGTTCTGCATAAGTTCCCCAGGCAGTATATAAGGATTCTCAAGATTGCGGCCTCGCTGCATGACTGCGGCATGAGGATCAAGTTCTACAATCATCAGAGGCACAGCTGGTACATGATCCTGAACGCCACGCTGTACGGGGTGTCCCACAGGGAGATTGTGCTTGCGGCCTTTGTGGCCTGCTGCCACAAGAAAGAGGACATCAACATGCAGGACTGGGCCCGGTACCGGGACATCGTCTCGGACGATGACCTTGAGATAGTGAGGAAGCTCGGGGTGATTCTCAGAATTGCGGAGAGCCTGGACAGGGCGAACTCCGGAACTGTGAAGAACGTCAACTGCGACATCCTGGGCGATTCGGTAATCATGAAGACAGAAGTGGAAAGCGATGCCACTCTCGAGATAAAAAACGCAATGGCGGCCGCGACCGAGTTCAGAAAGTCTTTCCACAAAAACCTAGAAATACTTTAGAAGCCAAATGCCGCAGCAGATGCGGCATTTTTTACCGATAGGGGGAACCTGTGAAATACATACTTGCAAGCGCGTCGCCGCGCAGGAAGGAGCTTCTCAAAAGGATTCTTCCCTCTTTTGAAGTCCAGCCGGCCATATCCCCGGAGAGGTACAACGATTCCATCTTCCCGGAGGACGTGGCCAAATCCCTTGCGGAGTCCAAATGCGACGAGGTCTATTCGCGCAACCCCGGCTCGGTTGTAATCGCCTGCGACACCATCGTGGTCCTGGGTAAAGAAATCCTCGGCAAGCCCGCATCTGAGGCGGAGGCCTCGGAGATGCTTCACAAGCTCTCAGGGAAGGTCCATCTCGTAATCACAGGCGTCTGCGTCCGCTCTTCCGTAAAACGGGAGTCCGCGTATGAGTGCACCGAGGTCCGCTTCAACCAGCTCACGGACGATTTCATCCGGTCGTACATAGCCTCCGGCTCTCCGATGGACAAGGCCGGGGCGTACGGTATCCAGGATGACGGAGTGGTCAAGGAATACCACGGGAGCTACACGAACGTGGTGGGCCTTCCGGTATCCCTTGCAAGCAGGCTGATACAGGAGTGCACCACAATATAGCGCGGCATGCATGCGTTCATGTGCGCACGTGCGCCATAGGCGCAGGAGTATGGCCGGATTAATATGCCATTGGCATGCCGCCAGCCGCATGATATAATCACATAGCAGGAGCCGGGGGAGCCGGCGTTCCCCTGGGAGGCTTTCATGAAAAGATTAGTCATAGATTTCGGGTCCGGATACACCAAAATTTACATGCCCGGCTGCGGGGTGGTTCTTTTTGAGGCCACCTGCATTGCCGTGGAGGAGATGGCGGACAAGCGCTCATACAACATAAAGGCGTACGGGGACAAGGCAAAGGCCCTGTACGGGCGCGCCGCGCGCTCGACACATATCATGTACCCTGTGGAGCAGGGGGACATACGCTACGAGAACCTCGCCCTGCAGCTCATGAGATACTTCCTGGAGAAGATTGAGATCCCGGCCCGCAAGGCCCGTCATGCGGAGGCCCTGTTCCTTCTGCCCTGCGGTGCAAAAGACGAAGTGGTGCGCAGATACCGGCATCTCGCGGATGAGTGCGGCTTCGCAAACGCCTATTTCTCCCGTGTGCCGTTTGCCATAATTCTCGGGCACAACATAACCATGAGCGAGAGCAATCCCGTCTTCTGCATGGACATAGGCTGCACAGTGTCCAATCTGGCGGCCGTGTCTCAGGACGGCATAATCTCCGGCAGGTCCGTGTATCTGGGAGGGAAGGACATAGACATCTGCATAACGGACGACCTCGCCAACAACCATGATTTCCGCATAGGCGCCCTCACTGCGGAGAACCTCAAAAACTCTGTAGGATCTCTTCTTCCGGATGACAACAAGATGAACAACGTGTACGGCCGCGAGCGCTCCTCCGGAACGCCGCAGACTCTGTCCGTATACTCCGGCCATCTGTACGGCATAATAGCCGGCCATCTGGACACCATAATAAAGCAGGCGGCGGACATGCTCTCCAGCCTGTCCCCGGACGTCTCCTCCGGCATAATGCGCTCCGGCATATACCTTGCCGGCGGGATGATGAAGGTGGACGGCGTTCCGGAATACATACACAAGAGGCTGGACATTCCCGTCAACATGCCGGAAGACCCCCAGCTTGCAGCCGTCATAGGCGGCGGAACCATCCTCTCGGATGACAAGCTCCTGGACCGCCTGACCGAAGCATCGGGCTAACCGGATTGTGTCTCCCCGGAGACACAATTTTAAAGTGCGCCGTATCCGGCCCATCCGGGCTCGTCCGGGCTCATCCTGCCCATCCGGGCTCATCCGGCCCATCCGGGCTCGTCCGGGCCTTGCGAAGGCTTTAACAGGCCTCCGCAGAACATAATAGAGGCTCCTGCGGAACAATATCCCAAAGGACGTCGCATATCCTTAAGCCAATGAAAACGCCGCATATTCCGGCTCATTCCGCCCATACAGGGGCTGCATGCAGGAATATGGCAAAGATACAGTGATTTTATTCGCAGCCTTCAGCACAGACACGCGGGATTATACGGACATATGAGAAAACCGGACCAGCATACAAGAAACTTCTGCATAATAGCCCACATAGACCACGGCAAGTCCACGCTCGCGGACAGGCTCATAGAGTACACGGGCACGGTGTCCAAGAGGGACATGGAGAACCAGATCCTGGACTCAATGGACATAGAGCGTGAGAGAGGCATAACCATAAAGCTCACGCCCGTCACCATGTATTATGACGCCAAGGACGGCCATGAGTACAAGTTCAACTTAATAGACACTCCCGGCCACGTGGACTTCACATACGAAGTGTCCAGATCGCTTGCGGCCTGCGAAGGGGCGATTTTAATCGTGGATGCCACGCAGGGCGTGGAGGCCCAGACCCTCGCAAACGTGTATCTTGCAATAGAGAACAACCTTGAGATCCTTCCGGTCATAAACAAGATAGACCTTGCCTCCGCCCAGCCGGAGGAGACCAAGAAGGAGATAGAGGATGTCATAGGCCTGGACGCGTCATACGCGCCGCTCGTATCCGCCAAAGAGGGCATAAATATAGAAGAGGTCCTGGAGGACATAGTAAAATACTTCCCCGCCCCGGACGGGGACATGGACGCGCCCTTGAAGGCCCTCATCTTTGACAGCTATTATGACAACTACAAGGGCGTGATCCTCTTCGTCCGCATAAAGGACGGGACCGTCAAGCCCGGAGACCATATAACCACGTTCCTTTCGGAAAAGGTGTACGATGTCGTGGAGACCGGAACATTCAGCCCGGGGCTCACACCCAGGTCCGGCCTCTGCGCAGGGGACGTAGGATACATAGCGGCAAGCATAAAGAGCATCCAGGACATTGCCGTGGGAGACACGGTCACCAATGCGGACAATCCCGCGCCGGAGCCTCTGCCCGGATACAAGAAGGCGCAGAGCATGGTTTTCTGCGGAATATATCCCTTGGACGGCAGCAAGTTCGCAGAGCTCAAGGACGCGCTCATAAAGCTCCAGCTCAATGACGCCTCGCTTCTCTTTGAGCCGGACACATCCCAGGCACTCGGCTTCGGCTTCCGCTGCGGATTTTTGGGCCTTCTGCACATGGAGATCATACAGGAGCGCATAGAGAGGGAGTTCGGCCTTGAAATCATAACCACGGCGCCCTCGGTCAGCTACAAAGTCAGGAAGACGGACGGCACCGAGATCTTTGTGGACAACCCTTCGCACCTGCCCCCGCAGGGCGAGATATCCTACATGGAAGAGCCCATCGTGGATGCAGAGATATATTCCCCTCCGGAATACATCGGCTCCATAATGGACCTTTGCAAGGAGAAGAGGGGAGTGTTCAAGCAGATGAACTATCTGGACAAGACACGTGTCCAGCTCTCGTACGAGCTGCCCTTAAATGAGATTATCTTCGACTTCTTTGACTCCATAAAGTCCCGCACCCGCGGATATGCCTCTCTGGACTATGAGCTTGCGGGATACAAGCAGGCAAAGCTCGTGAAGATGGACATCCTCTTGAACGGCGAGGTCTGTGACGCCCTCTCCATGATAGTCCATGAAGACTCCGCATATCCGAGGGGCCGCACGCTCTGCGAGAACCTCAAGGAAGCAATCCCCAGGCAGCTTTTCGAGATCCCCGTCCAGGCGGCCGTAGGCGGGCGCATCATAGCCCGCGAGACCGTCAAGGCCGTCCGCAAGGACGTCCTCGCCAAATGCTACGGCGGAGACATCACCCGCAAGAAAAAGCTCCTGGAAAAGCAGAAGGAAGGCAAGAAGCGCATGCGCCAGATTGGCTCCGTAGAGGTCCCTTCAGAGGTCTTCATGCAGATTCTCAAGACCAATAAGGACTGATCCCTCCAAGCGCATCCAGAGCCATATGCAAGCCTGCGGAGCCGTTTTGCCGGCTCTGCCGCAAAACACATCTTATGCAGAAAAGCTTCGTCAGAAGCAAGATACAGCGGGTTGAAGCCCAATATCCGGGCCCGCATGCAGCCCGCAATCCGGGCCTCAAATACATGCCTGTCCGTCTGGACGGCAGGCAAAAAACATCCACAGCAATCAAGGGGGAAGACACCATGAAAATACGCAGAGCCACTGAAGCGGATTATCCGTTCATGAGAGACATTTACGCAGCGTACGTGAACGAGACTACGGCTACGTTTGAATATGATTCTCCCACGAAAAAGCAGTTCACTTCCAGGATGAAGAACCTGGAGCTGGACTTCCCCATTCTTGTGGCGGATGATGACGGCAAGATAGTGGGGTACGTGTATGCGGAGAAGCTGTTCCCCCGCGAGGCGTACAGATGGAACGCTGAGATTTCCATCTACATGGCGCAGGGCAGGACCGGACAAGGCATTGGCCGCGCGCTGGAGACGGCTGAGGCCGCAATACTCAAGGCTCTCGGATACAAGCGCATATATGCGCTGATTACCGTGGAGAATGAGAGAAGCATAGCCTTCCACAGGGCCAGGGGGTACAGGGACGCGGCATATTTTGACGCCCAGGGATACAAGTTCGGCAGAACGCTGGGCGTGAACTGGCTCAAAAAGGAGCTCAACGGAGACGAAGTGTATATCAAGGCCCCCACGCGCCTTGCCGTGTTCCTCGCAACGGAAGACGGCCGCGAGAAGTTCCAGAACATCCTGGACGAGGCCTTTTACACATAATCCCGCATGATACAGGCAACGCCGGCAAATCCGGCAGTCACAGATACAGAAACAGACAATGGCCCTTGCGCGGAATGCAGGAATTACGCTTCCGGGCGTGAGATAAATTCCTTCAACAGGGCTGTGTACGCATACCTCAAAACCGTCCCGAAAGGGATGGTTGTGACATACGGGCAGGTGGCCCGGGCTATTGGCTTTCCCAGGTCTTCCAGACAGGTTGGCAGAGCCCTGCACGTGAACCCGCAGCCCGGGATAATCCCCTGCCACAGGGTTGTCTTCAGGGACGGAAGCCTGGCAAAAGCTTTTGCTTTCGGAGGAGAGGAGATCCAGGCGGAGCTCTTAAAGGCAGAGGGCGTGGAAGTCAATGGCGGCAAGGTGGACCTTGCAAAGTACGGATGGAAGGAGCAGTAATAAATGCCGGGAATTTATGTGCATATACCATTTTGCAGGTCCAAGTGCTCGTACTGCGATTTCACTTCCTTTCCGGACAAGATCTGCTATGCGGAAAGCTACATGGCGTGCGTGTTCCGCGAAATGGCTATGCGGAAAGAGGAGCTCAAAGGCTACGTCTTCGATACCGTCTATATTGGCGGCGGCACGCCGTCCGTTATAGACCCGCAGCTTATTGCGATGCTTATGGCCGCAGTCCGCAGGAACTTCCGGATAGCGGACAACCCGGAAATCACAATTGAGATGAACCCCGGCACAGTCTCCGCCGGAAAGATAGACACCTATCTCAAAAGCGGCATAAACCGCTTTTCCGTGGGGCTCCAGGCAGCCCAGGACAGGCTCCTCGAGGACATTGGCCGCATACACAACTTCAAGGATTTCCAGCAGTGCGCGCGCCTCTTGCGCGGCTGCAATTTCAATGCGGACGTCATGATAGGCTTAAAGGGCCAGAGCATACAGGACATCCTGGACACCATAGACGCGGCCAGCGCCGCCGGCGCAAGCCACATCTCCATGTACGCCCTGACTCCGGAAGAGGGCACGCCCATATACACGGACTATCTCAACGGCGAGCTGCCGGATGAGGACACCGTGGCGGAGATGTATGACGCAGGCGTAAAGAAGCTCCGCTCGCTGGGATTTGAGCGGTACGAGGTCTCCAACTTCTGCAAGAGGGGAAAGGAGAGCCGCCATAACCTCAATTACTGGCGGAGGGGCGAGTACATAGGCTTCGGGGTGTCTGCCTCAAGCTGCATAAACAACATCCGGTTCACGAACACGTTTGATCTGGATGAATACTTCAAATGCATAATATCCGGCCACCTTGCCGTCATAGACAGCGAGGAGATAGACCGTGAGGGAGCGGCCGAGGAGCTTGTGATGCTGGCCCTCCGCACAGCCGAAGGTCTGGACACCAACAAGTACTTTGAACTCGCAGGGGAAGATTTTTTCGCAAAGTACGCGGACGTTTTGGAAAGATACGCTGACTGCCTCGATGTAGAGGGCGCTGTAGTTAAGATAAAGGATGAGTATCTGTTTGTGCAGAACAGCATAATATGCGATTTTCTGCAAGGGGAAGAGTGAGAGAGCAATGGATTTGGAATTTGACAAGACACAGATAAAGGAGCTTGCCGGGGTCATGGAGATTTATTCCGAGGCCCAGGCGTTCATGGAAGCCAACGGCAACCCGCAGTGGCCCAAGGGCTTCCCGGACGAGACAGACATAAAAGGCGCCATATACGGCGGCATACTGTACTCCGTGCATTGCCACGGAGACCTCGTTGCCGTCTTTTCCGCCGTAACGAGCGACAACAACTATGACGAGATAGACGGCTCATGGCTCACCGCGGGCCACAATTATCTTGCCGTGCACCGCGTGGCCGTGCGTGAGGACCTTCGCGGAAACGGCATAGCGAAATACGTCATAAAGGCGGCCGCCCCGGACCTTGCCCGGTCCCTTGGCAAGACCTCCATACGCATGGACACCCACGAGAAGAACATCCCCATGCGGCATCTTCTCAAGTCCTGCGGCTTCACCGAGTGCGGCAAAGTCTCCCTCATCCGCGATGGCAGCATACGTCTCGCCTATGAGAAGGTTCTCACGCCGGAGAACTGATTCATACCAAAGGACAACCCATGCCCGGGACATTGAAAGGCCCGGGCATCTTCTTACAATCCATGCGACATGATGCTGTAATCACCTTGATTGAAATATATTGCATGGGGTTTTGTTTTTAAGATTATTTTGAAAGAGAGGATACATTTAAATTAGAGACGGATACAATATGAATAAGGAAGAGAGTACAAAGCCGGAATTTTTCTTAAGCGAATATGTAAAAAAGCGCAAGGATATGAAGCCAGACGTGTTTTTAAAACTGGCTAACGATGCGGAATCATGCAAGAACGCTGATGCTCTGTATGGGCTGGCGGACTGTTTTTTTAACGGAATCGTTGTAAAACCGGATTTCTGTAAAGCTGCTGAACTGTATTTGAAAGCGGCATATAAACAGTTGGAGGAAATGGAAAATAAGCCTTCACATACAGACAACATTAAAGTTGAACAGGAGTATGTGAATGCCGTCGGATTGCTTTTGAAAGATGCCTATAACGGGGATGTCCAGGCGGAGCGCAAGCTTGCCGACGGTTTCTTTAACGGAACATGGGGTGTAAAGGATTATAATCAGGCAGGAGAATGGTATCTGCAAACTGCCTGTGCATCAGAAGGGTATGAGTTGATTTATGCAATGTGCATGTCAGATCGTTCCTACCATGAATATTATCTTATGAAAGATGGGGGGAAGGCCATCCGTTCTGGCGATATAAGCAGTGGTACGGACTCCGAGACTGGATACATAGACATTCGCCCGGCCGGGGGGATTAAAATCATTCCCAAAGACCTTGATTCCCTCAAATGCGACGCAATGAAGGGTGACCTTGATGCAGTTATAAAGATAGCTGACAGGTATGACAAGGGAATTGATGTTGAGCGGGATTCTGCCAAAGCCGAGCGTTTGCGTGAACTGGCTTGTCAAGGCCATCCAGCGGAGATTGACTGGCTTTATAAGCGCTACATGAATGGTGCAGACAAAGAGAATGGCTATAACAAGGCGATAGATATATGCATGTCGTTTATGGGATTGGCAGGCCTGCACGAGCCTGGTGAAAAGTATTCACCACCTGTTTCAGGTTCTGAATATTTCGAGAGTGTAAACACAATAGCGATGTATGTGATACTGCATGAAATGAGGAATGAGGAGGTTAATATAGACCGTGCCAAACTGCTGAATCTGTTATATGACCTCTATATGCTTATTGAATGGGAAATTCCTCAAATTAACCGCAGAGCGTTTCATACCTATTGTGACATATGGTTTGACTGGCTTGTTCAGGCTGCCAAAAGCAACCCTTATGCTGCGATGTGGATATCAGTTTTTTATAGGCGGGATGAATTCGCGGACAGGCTTTCAGATGCAGAAGAAAAAGGGATTCTTGAAGCATTATGGCGGCAGGATGAGGATGATGCCGAGACATGCCTTGCTCAGACCGATACGAGCGGATTAAACGATTCCGAGCCCGTACGGACCGAAAGATGGAGAGAGGCCAAGGCAAAAGCCTGGGCTGAAAAGACTTTCGGCCTTTTTCACAGGGCAGCCATTGATGGTGACAGGCTTTCCATGATTGGAGTGGCGGAATGTTATATGCAGCGTATGGGCTGTGATTACGATTATGAAGAGGGCGAAAAGTGGTATTGGCTGTGTGAACACTTAGCTCCTGACTGGGATGCCATAGAACGCCTGATATGCGGCAATCAGATCAGCTCAGATTCGGATTTGCATTCGGATAATGAAGACAAGTCTCAGCCGGAACAGAATGTCGCCGGAGGGGAACTGCAATACCTTCCCAATGCTGAAATCACAGACACAAGCGTGCGGATCAGGGAAAGATGTACGGTCACAGGCTTTAATATATCCAAACGATGCGACATATCCCTTAAACGCAGCAATGCTTATATATGCATGGCATGGGACCTTGATGACTTGAACGGTATGTCCGGCGGAAGCGGGTTGAACTCTTCGGGCATATCCACGGATGATGCATCATCTGCTGACGAAGCCCCTGTTCACGATGTTCAGATCGAATCCCCATGCAGGGTGGATTTAGGTGCCGGCAAGAGGAGTAGGCCGGAAATCCTGCATAAATATGTATATGACCGCAAAGGCCTTGCTATAGTACGGTCTGACATATGCAGATTCCTGTATGAAATGGAAACAGGAGATATTGTCGTATGCTACGACAAGAGCGTTGCATGTTTCGGCATTGTTGAATCTGATTATTATTTTGGCTCCAAGGAACCCCGGTCAAGCGGAAAGCACTGCAGGGATGTCAGATGGCTTAGAATCGAGGCTTACAGCAAAATCCCGGATGAATTGATAGATAAAACATACTATAGCGGAGCAGTCATCTCATTGGATGACAGCCGTGAGACTGTCCTGAATTATCTGGAAGATGCTGAGGTAAAGGATCTGGATGAGCAATATCATTCAGGAGACCTTGCAGGTTCCCGGTGCATGAACACAGGGATATTTGAAGAAGCCGCAAGAAAAATCATTGAAGATGCGTACAGCAAAGGATTTTCTCTGAAGAATTACAGGGCCTATTCAGTTTCCCAGAGAAAGCAGTTTCTTAAGAGTTTCGGGCCTGATGCTCTTAAATCCATCCCGGACAACAAGATTTTAAGCAAGCTGTTTTTAGGCGACAAGTCAGAGTTCAGCATGTGCCAATCCCTGCATGCAATGAATTACGGAATCGTCGGAGCGGGATTGGGACCTGATAGTTGCAGACTGTTCGGGCTGAACTATGATATCATGCAGGGCTGGATCACGGACGGCAGCAAAGGAACCTTATTAAAGGTAAAGAAAGATAAAGCTATTGAAATCGGAAAACAGATCAGGGATAAGCTGATTGTTTGCTGCGAGGTTATCAAAGATGCTGCAGGAGGGAGCGGCATCAATTCTCTGGCAGATTACATAAATTTGCAGGAGGAAATGGAAAGGCGCACCCGCGATGGCGAATTTTCTTGGCGTCCGGGGGCCATAATGTATTTCCATACATTATATCCGGAATATTTTGCAGTCATGTACGACATGCGTTTTGCCTCAGATTTTCTCCAGAGGAAACTGGACATAGCACCAGATTCCCATGTGTTTGGAGAGATATGGCAGTTTCTAATGATTGAAAAGGCCGTCGCATCCCAGCTTGGAGTAAACCGTGATACCATGGATGGTCGGATAGGCTCTCTGATTTCAAGAGTGATGTTTTAAAAACCGCCCCATATTATAATATAGTTGGTAGAATTTCCATCATTAGAGGATTTACAGGTACTTAGACAGTTTATGGATAACGAATTATATGAAAAAGCGGCCAGGAAAGTGATTGCGGCAGCAAAAGCCGAAGGGTATTCTCTAGACAAAGTGGATGTATATTCAGTGCCTCTGAGAGAAGAGTTCCTCAAGAGATTCAGACCGGAGGCTCTTAAATCCATTGCAGAACATCAGCTTTTAAGCAGCCTGTTTATAGGTGTCAGTGTGTATAAAGACAGCATGAGCAACTATCTCAGGTACACATTGGATACTGGATTCGGCAAATTGGGGGGATATTCCCAACAGTTCGGACTATACTGGGATAGTAAACTTGGCTGGACTGAAAATGGAAGCACGCCAATATCCAAAGAGAAGGCTCTTGAAAAGGGGAAGATCATCAGAGATAATCTGCTTGCATGCTGTGATGCGGTATCAGAATGCATAAAAACAAACAGGCTTGAAACTCCAAATGATTATGAGAACTTGCTGAATGATATTCAAAAGCGTCATGTTGATTCTTCATTTGCTGTCCAGAAATGGGTCAGGAAGTATTTGTACATAATTTACCCGGACTATTTCATAAGCTTGTATAATGAAAAAATCATCAAATCACTGTTGGACAAACTAAAAATCGGGCCGTCTAGCAGTGTATACGGAGATATCGGTCATATCCTATTGTTGGAGAAGGCTATTGCTGAACTGGCTGGTGTAGACCGTGATGCCATGAACGGGCGTATAGGTTCGTTGATATGGAACGTGAGGGACAGTGTTGAATTGCTGAGGGACCCGCCTGATACGCCAGGTGGAGAAAATCTGAATGGGGAAGAACCAGAAATGGATAAGATATATGAAACAGGAATAGAGCCGGAATGGAAGCGCAACCGCATCATGTTCGGTGCACCCGGTACGGGCAAGAGTTATCTTCTCAACCAGGATAAGGATGACCTTCTCAATATCAAGTATACGGATGATGAGAAGCCGGACCCCCGTGTGGAGCGTGTGATTTTCTACCCGGATTATTCATATGCCAACTTCGTGGGAACATACAAGCCGGTATCGTTCAAGGATGAAGACGGAAATGAGTCCATCAGATACACCTACGTTCCTGGTCCTTTCATGCGCACGTACATCAAGGCCTGGAACGACATCCTCACAGGAGACAATCCCCAGCCGTATCTGCTCATAATAGAGGAGATTAACCGCGCGAACGCGGCGGCTGTATTCGGAGACATTTTCCAGCTTTTGGACCGCAAGGGCAATGGATACAGCGAGTATTCCATCCAGGCTTCGGAAGATATCCGCAGGTACCTTCGCGAAACGGAAGAATGGGATGAGGAATACTGCACGGAACTCAGGATGCCGGACAACATGTTCATTTGGGCTACGATGAACAGCGCGGACCAGGGAGTCTTTCCCATGGACACGGCTTTCAAGCGCAGATGGAACTTCGAGTATCTGGATATCAATGATGTGGAAAGCAAATTACCAGAGTATTGGGTAACCCTGGGTTCCGGAGCAGATGCCAAGAAGGTGGAGTGGCACTCGCTCCGCATGGCCATCAATGACTGGATGGCAGACAACGGAATCAATGAAGACAAGCAGATTGGTCCTTATTTCATCTCAAAGCTTCCGTCGGCTTCCTCTGAGACTGAAAAGACTGCTAAATTCAACGAGATTTTCACCAACAAAATCATCATGTATCTCTTTGAGGATGCGGCAAAGCAGCGCAGATATGAGCTGTTCAGCAACTGTCTCAACAAGAACCGCTACTCGCTCATATGCAAAGACTTCCGTGAGCGCGGAATAAGCATATTCAACGAAGAGATTCAGGGCAAAGTAAGAAAGGCATAACAGTATACAGGCGGACTTTTCATGAGCTATGCGGCACCTGGAAAACTTAAGACTGCGTTTGTAAGGGAAGGGGACAGGTATACTCTTGCCAGACTCCGCTTCATTTTGGACTGCCCGAAAGAAGAAGATCCGGACAACCTGGAGATAGACAAAAAAATTCGCCGGCTCAAGAAGCTTAAAGCGATTAAGGTCATCAATCCTAAAGATGATATAGAAGATCCGGACAACCTGGACCAGGAATACGGCGTGGATTACGGCACTGCTGCCGGATGTGGCAAGTACTGGTATACTTTCACCTATGTGGGCGTCATTGTAATGGACGGGAGAGTGGTCCTGTGGTGCTATCCCAAGTACCTTCTGCAGGGCAGGGACAAATGGAATGCAGACCCGGATCTTTCGTCCGGGGATATGGTGAAAGTAAAGGATAGCCTGCGCCTTGTGCTGGACGTCCTCAGGAAATACAGCCGGACGGATAAGAAGATCGGGCATCAAAGCCCCGAGGATATCAGCAAAACAGTTCTTGGCAGAGAGGAGACGGAGTCACCCAATCTCGGCGTGATGCTGTACCTCCTGGACGATTATTACGAAAATGACCTTTACATTAATACGGAGGAAATCCGCGAGTGGAATGGTCCCGGCGAGATAATCTGGGACAGGACAATCAATGACTCATATGCTATGATTTCATGCGGCAAGCCGTATTACATGGAGCTGCAGACCAGAAGGCAGGTCACAGATGACATGGATTTCTTCCTCCGTCTGCACCAGTGCGTCATGACGGCAATCTCCAGAGAGATGGGCACGGAGCTTTTGTCCCTGTTCGGATACCCGCCCATAGAGCTATCGGAACAGGATATCTCGGATTTCGGGGATGAGCACTACATCCAGTACAGACTGGAAAGAGAGCTCAACGTTCAGTTCAACACGCGCAAACAGAACGTCCTTAAGGCTATGTCCTTATATATCCGGGGCAGGCACCTGCAGGACAATGACCATATAACAACTTTCGGAACCAATGTCTTCTACAAGGTCTGGGAGGACATCTGCGGGACCATCCTCAACAACCAGCTCAATTTCAGTCTCTCGGCCCTTGGCCTCAAGGTGCCTCCCGCAGCCTCATATCATAATTTCAACAAGCTCATAGAGGCCATAGAACATCCTTCATGGATAGGCCTTGCGGCAGACGCCACGCTCATTCCGGATATTATAACCACGGCAAAGAGCAAAGGGGTGTTCTACATTTTCGATACCAAATATTACATTCCCACGCTGGAAGGACCGCAGGCTCCCCAGGATCAGCCGGGCATAGAGTCCGTGACCAAACAGTACCTGTACCAGCTTGCATACAGGCCGCTTACGGATTACAACGGCTTCACTGTCATAAAGAACAGCTTCATTTTTCCCACGGAGGAAGACAAGATCCGCAACGCAGGAGACGTGGAGCTCAAGATGCTGCACAGCCTCAATCTTGAGAACATCCAGATTATCTATCTCCCGGCAAAAGTGGCATACGTACATTACCTGACGGGCAGGCCGCTTGATATAAGCGAGCTTAAGCTCAGATAAAACAGGAGAGAATATGAGCGATTTCACAGGCAAGAAAGTAACGCACAGGAAGTTCGGTGAAGGCGTCATAATCAGCTGTGAACAGGAGATGCCGGACAAGAACGGACGGCACTTTACGGTGAGGTTTCCGTCCGGCAAGGAGATGGCTGTCTCCAGCCCCTCGATTTTCGTGAACGGGTTCATGACAACGGAGGACCCGGACCTGCTGGCCCAGATAGGGGATGACATCGTTTCTTTGGAAAGGTTCCAGAAGAGTTTTGACGAAAATCAGAGAATCAGGCAGGAGCAGCTTCAGGACGCCGGCATGGCCAACCTTAGAAAGTACCGGAGCAGCGGGTCCAGAAAAAACGTCCGGGCTAGGGCGGAGGATGACATCGGCTCCGGCAGGGTAGAGCTGTACGGCATGCACATTAAGATGCCCAGCACGGCTTTGGAAAAGGATAAAAATAATGACGGGCACGTGTGCATAGGATGGCATGAGATGGGGGATTTGAGCGGCATTTCAGCCAAGGACGAGCTGAAGGACCTGTATGTCCGCAGGTTTCCTGGCAGAACCCAAAGCACAATGAACACGGATGTGGGAGAGATATGGACCTTCCTTTCCAAGGTGAAGCCCGGGGACGTCATTGTGTACTTTGACAATGAAAACGGCAGGCGCATTGCGCACTTCGGCATCGCTTTGGGAGGATATTACTTCAAGGATGATTATCCCGGCCAGGACCCGGACTATGTGCACAACAGGGAAGTGAAGTGGATCAAGGACTGCTCATATGAGGACCTCAAGGATGACACCTTCCTCAAGTCTTTGGACGCCACGCTCTCCACAACTCTTTCCATATGGTCTCTGGAGCCGTACCGGGACCAGATAGCAAAGATTCTGGACAAGCTGTATGACATAAACGTCCTGTAATATAAGCGGCTCACGGACCTTCCGCGGGCTGTTTTGTTAGATAAAAACCGGCGTGTTTTGCGCATATCCGCGCATATGCGGCCTGCGGCGCGCTTTGCGGGCGGCCGCATGAAATTTCGTGTGGGGATATGTGCCGCCGTATGGGCGCTGCGGGATGAAATGTGCGGCATTATCATGGATTCGGTGAATGGATTACAGCCAAAATAATGAAGTCCAAACAGTTGCATTTTATGCGGTTAAGTGTTAAACTACTGTAAATTCATACAGAAGATTACAGTAAACTATGATTGCGGGAGCAGAGGGCTTTGGCTAAGAACATTGTTGGCAAGACAATAGCTAAGACGGTTGTGGCAGTAATAATTTTGATTGCCATAATTTATGCTGTTTTGAGCCTCATCATCCCGCAGCATATGGCAACCATGTATTATAATCTCGGGGCATATTCTGCGGCGGCAAGATATGCCTCGCTTCGTTATACGTACACCGGGAACATAGAGGATCTGGACCGCTGTGCGAACTATGCCATTCTGTCCGGCAAGGACAAGAACGTAATAACCTTCTGCGGGGAGCTTCTGGATGACGAGGACTTTGACTCATATTGCTCCACGAAGGAAGAGTCAGAGGATTACAGGCAGCACATATACGCAAGCATAGCGTCTTCGTATTATTCCACAGGGGACACGGAGACTGCCCTGGAGTATGCGGAGACCGCGCTTAAGAGCATAGATTATTTCCCCGTCAACAACGCCGCAGGGATTTTAACCGTCAAGGTGGCGGAAGCGAAAGACGGCTCAACAGCGGCCATCCTGTATTCCTTCATACAGACCTGGACGACAGAGAAACAGTACGTTCCGGAAGACCATGCCCTGGATGAGAGCGGAGAGGCCACAGGGGAGGATACGTACTACAGTGCGGTCATGAGCGTCCTGCTTGATTGCAAGGGCGGAACGGATCTGTAAGAGAGAATGTGAGGCTTCCGGAAGGGAAGCCCGCTGCATATGGAAGATGCAAGGGCTCCCGGAGCATAGATGGGGCCGGGAGCGGGAGAGATATTAGGAGAAGGAGTGAGCAATGAACAAGATTGTCAAAGAGGCGCTTACATTTGATGACGTGCTGCTGATTCCGGCGGCGTCCAGCGTGCTGCCCGCCACGGTGGATCTGCGCACAACGCTCTGTGACGGCATCAACCTCAACATACCGCTTATGAGCGCGGCTATGGACACGGTTACGGAGAGCAAGCTCGCCATAGCCATGGCGCGTGAGGGCGGCATAGGAATCATCCACAAGAACATGTCCATTGAGGAGCAGGCCTCCCAGGTGGACAAGGTCAAAAGGAGTGAGCACGGCGTCATAACAGACCCATTCTATCTCACCCCGGAGCAGCCCGTGTCCGATGCGGACGCCCTTATGGCCAAGTATAGGATTAGCGGCGTGCCCGTAACAACAAAGGACGGCAAGCTTGTGGGCATCCTCACAAACCGTGACATGCGCTATGAAAAGGACTATTCCCAGCCCATAGCCAACATCATGACCAAAGAGAACCTCATCACGGCTCCGGAAGGCACATCCCTTGAAGAGGCCGCAGAGATCCTCGGCCGCCACAGAATAGAAAAGCTCCCCATCGTGGACAAGAACGGATACCTCAAAGGGCTCATTACAATAAAGGACATAGAGAAGAGCATCCAGTACCCCAACAGCGCCAGGGACGTCAACGGACGTCTTTTGGCCGGCGCCGCCATCGGCGCAGGCAATGACATGCTGGACAGAGTGGCAGCCCTTGTGGACGCTAAAGTGGACCTTGTGGTTCTGGATTCAGCACACGGCCATTCCATCGGCATCGTAAAGGCTGTGGAAAAGGTCAAGGCTCACTTCCCCAAGCTCAAGCTCGTGGCCGGCAACGTAGTTACCGCAGAGGCAACCCATGACCTCATTTCAGCCGGTGCGGACGTAGTGAAGGTAGGCATAGGCCCCGGATCCATATGCACCACGAGAATCGTGGCGGGCATCGGAATGCCCCAGCTCACGGCAGTCATGGACTGCGCGGAAGAAGCGGACAAGCTCGGCAAGACAATCATCGCGGACGGAGGCATAAAGTATTCCGGAGATATCGTGAAAGCCATTGCTGCCGGCGGCAGCGCCGTCATGATAGGCTCCCTGTTCGCAGGAACGACAGAGTCTCCCGGAGAGCTTGAGATATACCAGGGCAGATCTTTCAAGACATACCGCGGCATGGGCTCGCTTCCCGCAATGGCCGCGGGCGGCAAGGACAGGTATTTCCAGTCCGAGTCCAAGAAGTTCGTGCCGGAAGGCGTCGAGGGCCGTGTTCCGTACAGAGGGTCCCTTGCAGACACCGTCTTCCAGCTCATGGGCGGCCTGAGGGCCGGCATGGGATACACTGGCTGCGGCACAATAGAAGAGCTCCGCACCAAAGCCCAGTTCGTCAAGATGACATCAGCGTCCCTTGCAGAATCCCATCCCCATGACATCTCCATCACCAAAGAGGCACCCAATTACAGCCCCAAGAGCATGTAAAGCCTCCGGCAAACCAATACAGCTTTTCAAGGGCGTAAGCTTTGCTTGCGCCTTTAAATAACTCCGGCATACAGGCCCAAAGCATCCTCATGGCTGCTCCTTGCGGCCTGCAGGCCAGGCCCGGAGAATTGCACACAGAACAGAAAGGCTCTTTCATATGCCCTGTTTCGGGCCGTATGAAGGCATATGAACACACATAAACACACACCATATTTAAGAGGCAGCGATGAAACATCAGAAGGTTCTTGTTTTAGACTTCGGAGGACAGTACAACCAGCTCATAGCCCGCAGAGTCCGTGAACTCGGCGTATACTGCGACCTTGTTCCCAGCGAGAGGACACTGCAGCAGATAAAAGACTATGACCCCATAGGCATAATCTTCACTGGCGGCCCCAACAGCGTATATGACGAGGGCGCCCCTACAGTTGACCCCGGGATCTTTTCCCTCGGGGTGCCCGTCCTCGGCATCTGCTACGGATGCCAGCTCATGGCATACCTTTTGGGAGGCACTGTGGAAAAGGCGGACACGTCCGAATACGGCAAGGCGGACATCCTGTACGGCTCTTCCAAGATTACGAAGGACATGCCCAAAGAGGCCGTATGCTGGATGAGCCATACGGACAGGATCACGGCCCTTCCGGAAGGCTTCAAGAAGATTGCCAGCAGTGAAAACTGCCCGTATGCGGCGTTCGGAGACGAGACCCGCAAGCTGTACGGCGTGCAGTTCCATCCGGAAGTGCAGCACACGCAGCTCGGAACCGTTATCCTCAAGAACTTCCTGTATGCGGTCTGCGGAGCCAAGGGAGACTGGACTATGTCCAACTTCGTGGCAAACCAGATTGAGGCTCTCAAGGAGAAGATAGGAGACAAGAAAGTCCTTTGCGCAATGTCCGGCGGAGTGGACTCCGCCGTAGCTGCAACCCTTATCCACAAGGCAGCCGGAGACAACCTCGTATGTGTGTTCGTGGACCACGGCCTTCTCCGCAAGTATGAGGCGGACGAAGTCATGCACGTCTTCAAGGACCAGCTCGGCATGAACCTTATAAAGGTGGACGCAGGCCCCGTATTCCTTGAAAAGCTCAAGGGCGTAACGGACCCGGAGCGCAAGCGCAAGATAATCGGTGAGGAGTTCATCCGCGCGTTTGAAAAGCAGGCCAAGGAGATAGGGGCCGTGGACTTCCTGGTCCAGGGCACTATCTATCCGGACGTCATAGAATCCGGCAAGGGCAAGAGCGCAGTCATAAAGAGCCATCATAACGTCGGAGGCCTTCCTTCCGTCGTGGATTTCAAGGAGATCATAGAGCCGCTCCGCGACCTCTTCAAGGACGAGGTCCGCAAAGTGGGCTTTGAGCTCGGCCTACCCAAATCCGTCGTAATGCGCCAGCCGTTCCCCGGCCCCGGGCTCGCCATCCGCATCATGGGCGAAGTGACAGAGGACAAGCTTGAGACCCTCCGTGACAGCGATTACATTCTGCGCGATGAGATAGCCAAGGCAGGCCTGGACGGAGACATCTGGCAGTACTTCACAGTCATTACCAATTCCAAGACCGTAGGCGTGCAGGGAGACTTCAGGACATATGAGAACGTCATCGCCATCCGTGCCATAACCTCCGTGGATGCCATGACCGCGGACTGGGCCCGCATCCCGTACGACGTCCTTGAGACCATCTCCAACCGCATTGTGAACGAAGTGAAGCACGTGAACCGCATCGTCTACGACATCACTTCCAAACCGCCTGCAACCATCGAGTGGGAGTAATTTCTCCCAGACTCCAGGAATCCCACAACAGCACAAGCATATTCCGCACGGCCTCACGGCCGTGCTTTCTTTCTTTGGACACGGAATATTGCCGTTTTGCCGAGAATCTGTCCGCTAAGAAACAATTGTTTCTGCTCAAAATGTGCACTAAAATCGTATATTCCGTATACCTATTGACAACGTTAAAAGCCGGGTGTATAATGGCTCTCCTTCACTATCTTAAGAGCGCGGTCGGGAGACGGAACAATGAGAATATTGGAAGAATATATCGCGCTGCACTATCCTGTGCAGATTACAGAAGACCCCTGTGAGGGCGGATACGTTGTATCGTTTCCGGACCTTCCCGGCTGCCTCACCTGCGGAGAGACGCTTGAAGAAGCCATGGCAAACGCAGAGGATGCAAGACGATGCTGGCTGGAGGTTGCTGTGGAGCAAGGATATGATATCCAGGAGCCAGGCAAATGGGACAGTCCGGAACAGTTTAAGCTGCGTATTCCAAAGAGCCTGCACGAGCAGCTTATAGAGGGAGCCAGCAAAGCCGGCATGAGCCTCAGCCGGTACTGTGTGAACCTGCTTTCAAAGGGGTCTATGGATTACAAGTCCACGGAAGGATGAGAGCAAATGTGAAGTCGGGTTTGTTACAAAACACCCCTTTAAAAACTGTCGGGTTTGTTACAAAACACCCCTTCAAAAACCGTCGGGTTTGTTACAAAATCCAATGAATTTTCATTAAACCCCTCTCAATATATTAAATTTAATGATGTCAGTTACAGACGGGAGAAATATGACTATTTTCAGGCGCAAAATAACAGATGAATTGCAGGAATGGAAGGATGGCAGGCGCGGCTACGCGCTTCTCATTAGGGGCGCAAGAGGCGTGGGAAAGACTGCGGCCGTGAAGGAATTCGTGGAGAGCAACTATGAAAGCTACATACTCATAGACTTCTCAGAGCCGCGCGAGGAAGTCAATGAACTGTTCTGGAACATGTTTCACATAGATGCCTTCTTTGAGAAGCTGGAATCCATATACAACGTGAAGCTCGTGCCCGGGCATTCGGCCATCATCTTTGATGAGGTCCAGTGCTTTCTCAGGGCAAGGGAGTGCGTAGACCATCTGGTGGAGGACGGCAGGTATGACTTCATCGAAACCGGCTCGCATCTCAGTTCCTGTCCGGGACTTGCAGATATAAGGATACCGGGGAAAGAACACCGCGTAACCATGCACCCCATGGACTTTGAGGAGTTTCTCTGGGCTTTGCACGGCAATGATGAGACTGTCACAACGGAAATCAGGAATGCTTTTCTCAATCTCAGACCTTTGGGCCCGGATCTGCATGCAAGCATTATGGAGGACTTAAAAAAGTACATGCTTGTGGGAGGCATGCCTCAGGCTGTGGCAGCATTTATAGGCGGTGCAGAAGACGGTTTTGCCCTTGCGGAAAGGGCAAAGCTCGGGATTCTGGCGCAGTTCATGGAAGACATCGCCAAGTTCGGAGACACCGATGAAGACCAGGCAAAAATTGAATCCGTATTCAAATGGACCCCTTTGCAGCTGACAAAAAGGGACAAGACATTTGGTGCATCAAGGCTGGCGCCAGGGGCGTGTGTCGAAGATTACGAAGAGTCAATTTCCTGGCTCAAGGATGCCGGGATAATCAGGCCTTGCCTTCCGAGTGACAATCCGGACTGGATGCTCTGGCAGAATTTCGGAGACTCATCCGTCAAATGCTATATGGCGGACACCGGTCTGCTTACAACCTTGAACTATGCCGTAAGCAGGATCACGATGGCAGAGGACATGTACCTGCATAACGATGTCCTGGAAGGCCGCCTCGGAACAGATGAATGCATGCTTTTGGAGAACGTGGCGTCTCAGATGATGGGCCAGTCCAGGTGCAATCTGCTTTTCTACAAGCCCTGTGACAGCGCCGGAGCGGACTTCATGATATACAAGGTTCTCAAGATCTGCCCGGTTGAGGTAAGGTCTGGCACAGCCCGCGGCTTTGAATCATACGGCAGAATCCGGAACAAGTACCCGCAGCATATCGGTAAGGGATACATGCTGCACACGGGAGACCTGGCAGTGAGATACACTGTTGTGTTCCTGCCCATCTATATGGCGATGTTCCTGTAGCCCAAGGGATTGAAATGAGTTGAAAAGAGCTTGCTCGCTCCGGTCCTTCTTTATGCTCTCAGAAATACAATAAATATGCTATACAATATATATCAAAAGCATTGACAACGCATAAACAACGTAATATACTCTATGGCACAGATTCAAATGGAAGAGGATAGACATGACACAGATTTGCATCCGCGTGGATGAAGAGGTCAAGGCACAGGCAGAGGCAGTCTGCGACGAGCTTGGGATGTCGCTGTCCACGGCCATCAACATTTATCTCAAGAAGATGGGCAGGGAGAAACGGATTCCGTTCGACCTCTCCATAGACTCATCAGACATCCAACCCAAGCGGCAGCGAAGGGCTGCAAGGGCTTCGGATGATGATTATGACCTCAGCAGGTAAGGCTGCAAGTCCGTTTTTTTTGGCGCTTCAGAAATGAAAGTCCTCACATATGAGCGATGTTTTCAGAAAAAGCGGGTTTCGGTGTTTACAGCCGCGGAAAAAAGGGTATTTTATATAGTGCAGGGGCATTGCATCATCTTATGAGATTATGGAGGGAATATGGCATCTGCATGTATTGAAGACCTGGTAAGGGATGCGGCTCACACGGCTTTTTCCGGAATGGGATGAGGAGATTGTGCAGGTCATCTGCGCGTTCGCCAATGATTATGAAGGCGCAGACGGCGGGGATGTTTTTGCAGGCGCAAAGCAGGCAAACGGGAAGGCGTCCGTTGTCGGGCTGTCTTCGGAAGACTTGGAAAATATCTGCAGGAACTAGCTGGCGCATAACGGGGATATATTGCCGGAGTATGTTCCGGAGACGGAAATCATATCCACGGCAGAAGGAGATGTGCTGCATGTCAGGTGCAGGGCGTCAGAGGATATTCCGCACAGGGCGCCCGTAAGGCTGTCCAGCCATGGCGGAGCCGAACTCCGGTATGAAGTCTGGGTCTGGTACAATTCTCATATTGAGATTGCGAACGAGAGCGAGATGGAAAACCTTCTCATGCGCAGTCAGTCCGTGTCTTTTGATGACAACGTCTGCCGGAACGCTTCAATCAAGGATATCCACCGCTGTTATGTGGAGGATTATCTCGTTGAGACGCGCAGTCCGCTTGCTGAGAAGATGGACGGCAAGTCGTTGGAAGAGCTCCTGCTTGCCATGGGAATGGCGGACAACGGCTCGGGCAGCATGCTTTTGCGCAATATAGCCGTACTGCTGTTTTCGGAAAGGCCGGACAGGTTCATCCCGTACACGAGAACGGAGACTGTGCGCTTTTATGACAGTCTTGAAGAGGCCTCGGACCATTTTACGGAGAAGTTTTTTTACGGGCCTGTGTGGAAGCAGATGCGGGACTGCCTGGACTGGCTGCAGGCAGTGCTGGTGGAAGAACATGTGGTGAAAAGCAGGAACAGGGTGCGTGCAGACAGGTACTGGAGCTATCCCGTTGACGCCATAAGGGAAGCTCTGGCCAATGCTTTTATGCACCAGGCATACAACAGCTACAGCTATGTGTCTCCGGAGGTAAGGGTTTACAAGGACCGTGTGGAAATATCCAGCGTGCCCGGCATTCCGGCGGATATGGACTGGAACAGCTTCATTCACGGAAAGGCAGGTTCCCGTATAGCGCGCAACCGTCATCTGGCAGAAGCGTTCAAGTCATTGGGCCTTTCATCCAACACCGGCGAAGGCATCTCAATGATGCTGGAGTCTTTGGAGAAGAACGGATCTCGTCCTCCGGAATTCAGGAGCCGGAACTTCAGGACCGGCCTCACCGTCACAATATACGGCAGGTCATATGTCGGATCCGCAGAGCAGCGGAATTGAATAACAAAGCATATAAATAAAGCATAGTGCCGCAGGGATTTGCGGAAAGGAGAGGGTATTATGGAGTACAAGGTTTGCGGAGACAGGATCGTTGTCCGCATAGACAGAGGCGAGGAGATAGTGGAGAGCCTAAAGGCCGTCTGTGAGAAAGAGGGCGTGAAGCTCGCGGAGGTATCCGCGCTTGGGGCTATAAACAAGCTGGAGATAGGCGTCTTCAAGACGGACACGAAGCAGTACAAGGCCAACTGCTTTGAGGGTTATTATGAGATAGTGTCGCTGTGGGGCACGGTCACCACAAAGGACGGAGAGTTCTATTCCCATCTGCACATGAGCGCGGGGGATGAGAACGGAAAGGTCGTGGGAGGGCATCTCACGAAGGCGTGGGTGTCTGCGACCTGCGAGATGGTCATTACGAAGATGGAAGGAAGCGTGGAGAGGACCTTCAATGATGACGTTGGTCTCAATCTCTTTGACTTCACCAAGGGTGCATGAGGGAGCAATTTCCGGGGGATTTTATGAGGATCATACATACTGCGGACATACACCTGGGGTCCAAGATGGATTCCAGGTTTCCGAAGGAGCTGGCAGAGACGAGAAAGGGAGAGCTCAGGAACAGCTTCGCCCGCATGGCGGATTACGCTGCGGCAAACAGCGTCAAGGTGGTCATGCTGTGCGGGGACGTCTTTGACATGGACAAGCCGTACAAGAAGGACAAGGACTTCTTTTACAGCGTGGTGAGAAACCATCCGTCCGTGGACTTCCTGTACCTCAAGGGAAACCATGACAGGGAGACGGAATACGAAGGGGAGGACATTCCAAACCTTAAGACGTTCAGCACGTCCTGGACCAGGTATTCGTACGAGAACGTGGACATATACGGCATTGAGAGCAGCGACGAGAACGCCGTCTCAATGTACTCAACCTTTTCCGCGGACCCGTCCAGAATCAACATAGTCATGATGCACGGGCAGGTCTCGGACCGGACCGGAAAGGATCTTGTGTGCATTCCCAGAATGCGCAACAAGAACATAAACTATCTGGCGCTCGGCCATATCCACAAGTATTCATATTCGCCCCTGGACACCAGGGGAGTTTACGCCTACTCCGGATGCCTTGAGGGGCGCGGCTTTGACGAGCTCGGCCCGCATTACTTCTATCTCATAAGCACGAACGGCGGAATCCACGTGAAGGCCGTGCCTTCCGCGGAGAGGCAGATTCTTGAAACGGATGCGGACATCTCGGGCCTCAAGGACGCATACACGGCCGCGGAGAGGGTGAAGCAGCAGGTAGCCTTCAACAAGGACTGGATATACAGGATAAATCTCACGGGAGAGATAGACTGCGACACGGACCTCTTTGAGGCGGACGTTAGAAAGTATCTCTCAAACCTCTGCTTCTATCTGGAAGTGAAGGACAGGACCAAGAAGAAGATAGACCTGGCGGCGTATGAAAAGGACACGTCCCTTCGGGGCGAGTTCGTGAGGCTTGTCTGCGAATCGGATCTTCCGGACGAGGACAAGCAGATGATAGTGCACTGCGGGCTCAAGGTGCTTGAAGGGGAGGACTGCGACTTATGAAGCTTTTGTCATGCATAATACAGGGTTTCGGAAAGCTCCGGTCCGTGCGGCTGGATTTCACCAGCAATCTCACGTGCATCTGTGAAGAGAACGGATACGGGAAGACCACTCTTGCGGCCTTCCTCAAGGCCATGTTCTACGGCATGGACAGCAGCACCAAGAAGAGCAAGTTCAATGACAGGGCCCATTACCTTCCTTTTGACGGCGGGCCGTACGGCGGCACCGTAATCTTTGAATACAAGGGAGTCCGCTATAGGCTCAAGCGCGCCTTTGACCCCTCCAGCGCGGCCAAGGATTTCATGGAAATCACGCCGGACAGGGAGAACGCCCCTGCCTTGGAAGACCCTGTGGGGGAGAAGATCTTCGGGATAGACAAGGACTCTTTTGAGCGCACCATTTTCATAACCTCCCAGGAGATAGAGCTGTCTTCCACAGAGAACATCAAGACCAGGCTCAACAACTTCGTTGAGGGCACCAGCGATGACACCAACCTCCAGCAGGCCTTGAAGAAGCTGGACACAAGGGCCAGGGAATATTCATACAAGTCCGGCAAGGCCGGGCTCATATATGATGAGAAGGCGAAGGCGGACAAGACCCGCATAGCAATTGCCAACAGGAACGCCATATCTGGAAGCCTTGCGGAAAAGTATGAAAGGCTTGAAGGATATGACAGGCAGATAGCCGGGCTCCGCATGCAGGTGTCCAATGCGCAGACGGAGAACACCCTCCGCGCGGACTGGGACCATTATGACGAGCTTGCCGGAGCGGCCCGCACGGCAAAGGAAAGTTATAATGAAATATGCAGCAGGTACCCGTACGGAATCCCGGAGGTGGACGAAGTGAATGCGGCCCGCCGCTCTCTCGCTGCCTGTGAGACGGCGCATGCCGTTCTGCAGAAGAAGACCTTCACGGCGGAGGATGAGGCCCAGCTTGCGGCATACAACAGGGAGTTTGCAGGCGGTGTGCCCAAGGATGAGTATCTTTCTTCGCTTGCAGACAGGGTTCACAAGGCGCAGGAGACGGAAAATGAAATAGCGGCTCTTTCCGCGCGCACTCCCACGGAAACCGAGACGGCCCTCAAGAAGCGTTTTGACGGCCGTCTTCCGGACGCTTCCGCAATAGACGCCCTCAACTCGTACGAGGAGCAGTACAGGCAGGCGGACGCCGCCATAAGCTCCGCGCCCGTTCCAGTGCCCAAGAGCAATTCAAACCGCATGCTTCAGCTTATTCTGCTCATAACAGGCATTGTTGTGCTCATTGCCGGCATAGGCGTATGCTTTGCGCAGGTCACAGCCGGCGTTATACTCATCGTCGTGGGCGTCGTGGCGCTTGTCGCAGACGTAATCCTGTACCTTTCCAAGAGGACTTCAAAAGCGCATAGTGAGGGGTCTTTGAATTCGGCCCGGGAAAAGCGGGACGAACTTTCCAACCGCATCGGAGCCATCATAATGCCGTACGGGTACAGCTTTGAAGGCGGGGTGCTCTTCGGCATAAGCTCTTTCAAGAAGGACCTGGAGGCATACGGCTCATACTTAAGCGGTGAGATGGCCCGCCAGGAGGAGATTGCGGCAAAGCAGAGAGAAAGATCGGACATAGTAAGCATCCTTTCGTCATATTTCAACAGGTTCGGCATATCCGGGGAGCCTATAACGGACTGGCTGCCCAAGCTTCGCGGGCAGATAAACGCATACAATACCCTTAGGGAGCGCAAGGCTTCCTCTGACAAGGATGAGAGGGAGACGTACGCCTCCTTAAAGAACAGCCAGAACGCCGTCATAGGCTTTTGCAACAGGTACGGCCTGCCCTCGGACAATACGGGAGTCATAAGGCAGGAGCTGGATGAAGCGGAGGAGGATTCCCGCCGCGCAAGCGGATACATAGACGCATACAATGATTCCATGGCCAAGGCCAATGAATTCATGGCCCGCAAGAATCTCGGGGTCCGTCCGGAAGGGGATTCCGTGGACATAGACACAATCAACGCAAAGATCACGGGCCTTCAGGCCGCTAGGAGCGCGCTTGCGATAGAGATAGGTGATGCGGAAAAGGACATCGAGTCCAAGGACGGTTTGGAGAACGACCTTGCGGATTGCAACGACAGGATTGCACGGTACACCGCAAATTACGGCATCATACTCAAGACGATGGACGCACTCAAGGCAGCGGATGACCGTCTCAAGGACAAGTACGCAAATCCCATAAGCGGCTCATTCGACAGGTACGAAAAAACCCTGCAGAAGACCACGGGCGAGAAGATTTACATGACAAGGGACCTCAATGTCCGCTTCGAGCACGCAGGCATGGAGAAGGGAGAGGAATATCTCAGCGCCGGCCAGCGCGCGGCGTGCGCCCTCTGCTACCGCCTCGCCATTCTGGACAACATGTATTCCGGGGAAAAGCCTTTCCTCATCCTGGACGATCCGTTCAGCTCCATGGACGAAGGCCATCTCGCCTCATCCAAGGCACTCCTCATAGATCTTTCCAGGTCTTTCCAGATCATCTACCTCACCTGCCACGAGAGTAGGATGATATGAGTATAAGTGAAGTTATTGTAGCATTTGTGTTTCCGCACGAAATTTAATGCGGAGTGCATCTTTATTTAAATTAATATTGACATTTTGCATATCAAATGATATAATTTATAATGTATCATTTGATAGGTGATTTGCTGCCATAAGAGGTTAGGTATATTTATATGGATAAATTAATTAAGGCAATTAGAATTACTGCTGGCATGACACAGAAACAGTTCGCAGATGAGCTGAAAACGAAAATTTTGACGGTGAATCGCTGGGAGAATGGTAAATCTGTACCAAGCCCCATGGCGCAGAACATGATATATGAGTTTTGTGACAAGCATGGTATAGATATGTTTGACACTATTGTTGAAAGCATCCGTGTACCGCAGGCAGGTGATAGTGTTATTCTTTATCATGGCTCCAGAAGTGGACTTGTTGGAGATATAGCTCCTATAAGCCGTTCCATGTGTGATTTTGGACAGGGGTTTTATATGGGGAATAATCCAGCTCAGCCACTTACTTTGGTATGTATGAGAACAAACCAATTATATATACATTATCACTGGATATGCATGGTCTGAAGGTATTTGAAACAGGTCTTGATTTAACATGGGCTTTAATCATTGCCTATAATCGCCATCATATGGAAAAAGTGAAAGATAAAAAAATATATAAGAAATATTCCACAATACTGAATGGCTATGATGTTATTATTGGCCCTATTGCCAATGACCGTATGTTCTATGTCATGGGTCAATTCTTTAGAACAAAATTACTTACGGATACTGCCCTCATCAAGAGCCTTTCAGCACTTGACCTTGGGATTCAGTATACAGCAGTCACTGAGAAGGCTTGCAGACAGATAAGCATTCTTGGAAGCAAAACGTTGGAACCTCTTGAACTTGTTTTTCTTAGAAAGAGAAGTAACATTAACAGGCAGGAAGGCGTTGATTTATCCAAAGAAATTATAGCGCAATATCGCCATGTCGGAAGATACTTTGATGAGATATTGGAGGATGAAACTGTATGAATGAACTATTACAGATATCACTTTGTGAGATGCAAGCAGAACTATTTCAATTATCAGTGGAAAAGGGATATGACAGTAGAGATTTCATAGAGGGTTTTATGAAATCTAATGTAGCTAAAGGCCTTGATAGCGAGTTTAGTCACACTCAATGGGTGGGATCTGCATATCTCATGGATAGACTGGAAAAAGAAGATAGTCAGTATATTCATCCCGGAGAGTGTTACTCTATGGCACAGATGGAATGGATAGGTTATTTGTATCGTTATTGGCATTTCTATACCGGTGAGTCCAGCAAAGAAATATATAGGCAGGCAAATGCTCAGACTATGCGGACTGTGTATTTGGGATATCACACTTTAAGCAATGAATTGGCTATTATTAAACTCAAAGAAACATATACCATGAAACAGCAGAGACGCAAGGTTAATAAGACGGCTTAAAATACAAGAATATCTTCGTTTTTTTCGGGGATTTTCAAGAGAAGTGTGTTTTTTTTACATCAAGCATGCTGTGGCACAGGCTTGAACGTTGGATGTAAACCAGT
>JAJPZA010000017.1 GCA_021204625.1 Clostridia bacterium
AGGCCTGATCAGAACGGACCGTTAAGAAACATATGTTCATTATCAAAACCGTTCATATATCCGGGCAAAATGGTGGGAGGCCGGATGGAGTATTGTGAGATAATAGACAGAGTGTTTGAGAATTTTAGGTCAAAGAACCAGCAGAAGGGCAGTTGAACAGGCAAGATATGAGGTCCGCCAGATCTTTAGAGGTAATATACACTGTGATGGATAACTTTCCGGGCATGACTGCCAATGAGCCCATGGCTTCCCTGTGGGCATAGAGGAAGAGAGCAGCAAAAAGGCCATCCGCAATGGATGGCCTTGGCATACTGTTTGGTTGGCGCTGGGATTACTCTGCCTGCTCGGCCTTGGCTGCCTCGATGATCTTCTTGGTGAGCATGGGGTCGTTGATGTCTTCGTATCCGTCATCCTCGATTGTGAACCTGCCCTGGCCCTTGGTTATGCCGCGGAGGTCCATTGTGTAGTTGGAGATGGAAGCGAGGGGCACGTCTGCGGTTATGACGGAGAGCTTGCCCTCTGTGGTCGTGTCAAGGATGCGGCCGCCGCGCTGGGACATGTCGCCCATTATATCGCCGAGGTAGGACTGGGGAGCCTTGATTGTGAGCTTCTTGATGGGCTGCATGAGAACGGGGCTGGCATGAGCGATTCCGTCCTTGTATGCAAGCGATGCGGCCATCTTGAACGCCATTTCCGAAGAGTCCACGGGATGGTAGGAGCCGTCGAAGAGAACGGCGCGGACGCCTGTCATGGGATAGCCGGCAAGGACGCCCTTTGCCATGCACTCGATGAGTCCCTTCTCGACTGCAGGGATGTACTGCTTGGGAACAGCGCCGCCGACAACTTCGTCGCCGAACTCGAACTTGCCGTCGAACGGCTCAAAGCGTACTTTGCAGTGTCCGTACTGGCCGTGGCCGCCGGACTGCTTCTTGTGCTTTCCGTCTGCAGTGGACGTTCCGCGGATGGTCTCCCTGTAAGGGATCTTCGGCTCAGTGAGCTCCACGTCAAGGTTATTGTTGTTGATGGCCTTGAGCTTCTGAGTGATTACGTCCAGGTGGGATGCGCCGAGTCCGGTGAGAATAACTTCGCCGGTCTCCGGCCTTTCGATTATGAACGTGTAATCCTCGGTGTGAATCTTGTCGAGGCCCTTCATCATCTTGTCGTCCGCGCCCTTGGTCTTGCAGTAGATTGCCCTGGAGTATGTGGGAACGGGGAATACGATGGGAGCTATCTCGATGTTGGTCGAGGCATCGCAGAGAGTCTCGTTTGTATCCGTATCTGTGAGCTTGTTGACTGCGCCGATGTCTCCTGCGCCGAGCTCTGTCACGAGTTCTGTCTTCTTTCCTCTTAAGAGGAATATCTGGTTGACTTTCTCCGTCTGGCCGGTCTTGGTGTTGAGAACGGACATGCCGGATGTGAGCTTGCCCCTGTATACTCTGAGATAATTGAGCTTGCCGGAGAAGTTGTCATACTCTGTCTTCCAGACCTGAGCAACGAACGGTCCGTTCTCCTCGCAGTCCACTGCGATGTCCTTTCCGGAGGCGAGATCCTTTGCCGGCACTCCGTTGCGCTCGGAAGCGGAGGGCATGTACTGGGCTATTTCGTTGAGCAGGTTGCCGATGCCCCAGTTCTGGAGGCCGCTGCCGGCCAGGACGGGCATTACGCTGCAGGCGGAGATTCCGGTGCGCACGCCGAGCACGATTTCATCCTTTTCGAGGGTGCCTTCCTCGAAATACTTCTCAAGGAGCTCTTCGTCATTCTCCGCGGCAGTCTCGATGAGGCTGGTGCGCATCTCCTCGACTTCGTCCGCAAGGGATGCGGGGATGGCTATTTCTTCGGGGCCGCCCTTGGAGAACTTGTATGCGGTGTCCTGGATGACGTTGACGAATCCGGTCATCTTCTCGCTCTCGATGATGGGGATCTGGACGGGCGCGATTTTGCCGGTGTACTTTGCGCTGAGGGCGTTGACCGTTCCGACGTAATTGGCGTTGGCCTTGTCCATTCCGGTTATGAAGATGATGACGGGCTTGTTAAGCCCTAAGCAGAGCTCAATGGCGGTATCCGCTCCGATTGACGTGTCTCCGCTCGCGTCCATCACGAGAACGGCTGAATCTGCGGCCGTGATGCCTTCTACGAGCTCGCCCTCGAAGTCCGGTGATCCGGGAAGATCTATGATGTTGATTTTTACGTCGTTCCAGTTGATGTATGCGACAGCTGTGTTGATGGAGTATCCCTTGGCCTTCTCTATGTCATCGAAGTCCATGAAGCTGTTTCCGTTCTGCGTCGTTCCCAGGCGGTCTATGACGCCTGCGGTGTAAAGCATCGCCTCGCACACGGAGGTCTTGCCTTCCTGGTTCGCTCCTATGATTGCGACATTCTTGATCTGTTTGGATGAAATAGCCATTTATAGCCCCTTATCGCCGCGCCTGCGGCCATGAAATTATTCGATACCTTGTAAGTATAATACAATAAAAGAAATAATTCAACTGATTTGCATGGCACTTTCCATTTTTCGTGCGTGCAGACAAACTGATTTCTGCAGGCAAAACCTGCCGGAAAGCCCGCATATCCGAGGCGCAGCCGGCATGCCCCAGGGCATGAACGGGCCATATCCCCGCGTGTTCCCGGATTTCCCGCGCAAGCCTTAATGGCTGCCGGCAGCTGCCTTTCCGCTCCGGTCCGGGCAAAAGCCAGAAACGCGGGAGGAAAAATCGCCCTTCGGAAGGGTAAAAATGTTAATTTTATAACAGAAAATGAACGGAATTAACATTTATTTCAAGGGGGTGCCGCAGGATTGAATCCGCGGGAAAATTTTTTCCGGGCTACCGGTCCGGACAGGAGGAGAAGAGCGGGCCCAAGATATTGGGCCAAAAGGGCGTTCCGGTACAAGATGTTGTGCCGGCTGAAATGTACGGATTTTTTAGCAAAAAAAGCCTGATTTTGGCATATAAAATTATGAAAATCGTTTGACAAGTCCTGACGCATTTAATATAATGTCAAAGCGTGCGTGAAAAAGTGCGTATTGGGTTGAGGCATGAAGTTACTGCAAAAGCGGGGTTGAAGCTCCCCCGCACAGATAATTTATGCTGACAATTGTGGAGGCTGGACCTCTGCGGCTGACCGTGGCTTTGAAAAAAAGGCACCGTTTGGTGTTTTTTTAGTAAAAGAAGCTGCGATACACACGGACAGGTTGACGCACGTGAGAAAATTGTTAGCTTTAAAAGCTCAGGAGTAGAAAATGGCAGGACAGAAAATCAGAATCAAGCTTGCAGCTTATGACCATGAGCTCGTAGACCTTGCAGCCAGCAGGATCGTTGAGACAATGAAGAAGAGCGGAGCGAAGATCTCCGGACCCATCCCTCTTCCCACAGAGAAGGAGATCATCACAATCCTCCGTGCGCCCCACAAGTACAAGGACAGCCGCGAGCAGTTCGAGCAGCGCACGTACAAGAGAATCATCGACATCTATACGCCCAACGCGAAGCTTCTTGATACCGTAAGGCTTCCGGCAGGCGTGGATATAAAGATCAAGCTTTGATCGCAAAAGATATTCTACATCCCGCAGGGCGCGGCCGCATTGCCGGAAGGGCATGAGGCCAAAGGGCGCGAAGGAAGAGCCGGGCTTGAAAGGCCGGACTGAAAAGGCCGGACAAGCTGAGTTTTCCGGAGGCCGGATGAAAGGCGTGCGGGACGCGATATCAGAGAATTTTTCGGAGGAACTTTATCAATGAATAAAGCAATCATCGGACGCAAAGTCGGAATGACACAGGTCTTTACTCCGGAGGGCAGGGTGATACCCGTAACGGTCGTGGAGGCCGGCCCGTGCCCTGTGGTTCAGATCAAGACAAAAGAGAGAGACGGATACGAGGCCCTGAAGCTCGGCTTTGACGAGACTCGCGAGAAGGATCTCAACAAGCCGGACGCAGGCCAGTTCAAGAAGGCCGGCATCAAGCCCTGCAAAGTCCTCAAGGAGTTCAAGGTGGACAACGTCAGGGACTACGCGGTAGGCAACGTCATCACAGCGGACGTGTTCGCCGCAGGCGACAAAGTGGACGTCCACGGAGTGTCAAAAGGACACGGGTTCACAGGCGTCATCAAGAGATGGAACCAGCACAGGCTCAAGATGTCGCACGGCGTTTCCGCCGTTCACAGGGAGCCCGGCTCAATGGGCGCGTGCTCAGACCCCTCAAGAGTCTTCAAGAACAAGCGTCTCGCCGGACATTACGGAGTTGAGAACTGCACGGTCCAGAACCTCGAGGTAGTGAGAGTGGACCTCGCGCGCAACTGCCTTCTCATCAAGGGTTCAGTGCCCGGCCCCAACGGCAGTGTCGTCACAGTGAATGACACCGTCAAAAGGAGGTAATCAGGATGCCCAGCGTTAAAGTGTATAAAATGGACGGCACCGAGTGCGGAGAGATCGAGCTTTCCGACAAGGTGTTCGGAGCGGAATACAACGAGCCCCTCATTCATCAGGCGGTAGTCACCAGGCTCGCCAACGAGAGGCAGGGAACAAAGTCGGCCCTCACGAGATCCGAGGTAAGAGGCGGAGGCATCAAGCCCTGGAAGCAGAAGGGCACAGGCAGGGCCCGCCAGGGCTCCATCAGGGCTCCCCAGTGGATCAAGGGCGGCGTGGTCTTCGCGCCGAAGCCCAGGGACTTCTCCAAGGCGATGAACAAGAAGGCAAGGATAGGCGCCATGCTTTCAGCCCTCTCAAAGAAGGTGACGGACGGAGAGCTCATCGTTGTGGACAAGCTTGAAGTCGAGAACGGAAAGACGAAAGAGATGGTAGCCTTTGCGAAGGCTCTGAATCTCGACAAGTCAGCCATTATATATATGGATAGCGTGGATGACAAGGTAAGGCTCGCATGCCGCAACATTCCGAAGATCAGCACGCTCCCCATCGAGCAGATCTCCACATACGAGATTGTGGCGAACGCCAAAGTGGTTCTCACTGCAGCGGACGTTCAGAAGTTAGAGGAGGCATACGGAAAATGATTGCCGAAGACATCATCTTGAAGCCGATTCTTACAGAGAAAGGCTACGACGGAATTGCGGACAAGAGATACACGTTTGTGGTTGCGAAGGAAGCGAACAAGACCCAGATAAAGCTGGCGGTTGAGAAGTTGTTCAACGTAAAGGTCAAGAGCGTCAACACAATGAACTACAAAGGCAAGTACAAGCGTCAGGGCAGGAGCGAGGGCTACACGTCTTCATACAAGAAGGCCATCGTGCAGCTCACGGACGACTCCAAGGCGATCGAGTTCTTCTCATCGCTCACATAAGGAGGCTAGCATGGCTGTCAAGAGATATAAACCCACATCCCCGGCGCGCCGTTTCATGACGGTTAACTCATACAGCGAGCTCACCCCCGGCGCAAAGCCCGAGAGGAGCCTCATGCATGACATGAGACACACGGCCGGCAGGAACAACCAGGGCAAGATTTCCGTCCGTCACCGCGGCGGCGGAAACAGGACAAAGTACAGAATCGTAGATTTCAAGAGAGACAAGGACGGCATCCCCGCCGTCGTGAAGTCAATCCAGTATGACCCCAACAGGTCCGCGCACATCGCCCTCCTCGCCTATGCGGACGGCGAGAAGAGATACATCCTGGCTCCCTTAGGGCTTACCGCCGGAGACAAGGTGATTTCCGGAAAGGACGCGGACATAAAGGTGGGCAACTGCCTTCCCCTTGAGAACATCCCCGTGGGCACCACAGTGCACGCGATTGAGATGCAGCCGGGCCGCGGCGCCCAGATCGCGAGGGCCGCAGGAATCTCCGCGCAGATAATGGCAAAAGAGGGAGCATACGCCACCATCAAGATGCCTTCCGGAGAAATGAGGCTCATACCCGTGAAGTGCAAGGCCACGATAGGCCAGGTGGGGAACGTTGAGAACTCCATCATAAGAGTGGGAAAGGCCGGAAAGAGCAGATACTTCGGCATCAGGCCGACAGTCAGAGGCTCGGTTATGAACCCCGTGGATCATCCTCATGGCGGCGGCGAAGGCAAGGCTCCCATAGGACATCCCGGACCCATGACCCCGTGGGGCAAGAAAGCTCTCGGATACAAGACGAGAAAGAAGAAGAACCCCACTTCAAAGTTCATCGTCAAGAGAATCAACTAACCGGAGGAAATACAGATGTCAAGAAGCGTCAAGAAAGGACCTTATGCTGAGGAGCGTCTCCTCAGGCGCATAGAGGAAATGAACGCATCTGGTGAGAAGAAGGTGGTAAAGACCTGGTCACGCGCATCCACGATATTCCCTCAGATGGTTGGACACACTATAGCCGTTCATGACGGCCGCAAGCATGTTCCCGTGTACATCACGGAGGACATGGTCGGATGCAAGCTCGGCGAGTTCGCTCCCACGAGAACGTTCAAAGGGCACGCGGCAAAGACTGCGAAGAGGTGATGGCATGGCAAGCAATATGAACAGAAAGCTCGCAAGGCTTGAGGACAGCAAGGACAGGCGCCCCTATGCCAGAGCCAAGTATCTGAGAATCTCCCCGTACAAGATCAGGACAGTGCTTGACCTCATCAGAGGCAAGAGCGTGGAAGAGGCCGAGGCCATCCTCACGTACTGCAACAAGGGCGGCAGCGCCGAAGTGAAGAAAGTCCTGCTCTCAGCGTGCGCCAACGCAGAGCACAACAACAGCATGGACAGGACGGACCTGTACGTGGCCGAGTGCTTCGCGGACGGCGGCCCGGAGCTCAAGAGAATACAGCCCGTGTCAAAGGGCCGCGCGCATGCGATTCTCAAGAGAACTTGCCACGTCACAGTGATTCTGGACGCTAAGGGTATGTAAGGAGAGCGTTATGGGACAGAAAGTTAATCCGCATGGTTTCAGAGTGGGCATCATCAAGCCCTGGGACACACAGTGGTATGCAGACAAGAAGAACTTCTCCAAGCTTTTAAAGGAGGACAACGAGATCCGCGCATACCTCAAGAAGAAATACTTCGAGGCGGCAATCAGCAGGATCACAATCGCCCGCGCCGCAAACAAGGTGGAGATAGGCATCTATACCGGACGCCCCGGCGTGCTCATCGGCAAGGCCGGCTCCGAGATCGAAGTAATGAAGAAGGCTCTTTCCAAGATCACCAACGGAAAGATGATAATAATCAACGTCAAGAAGATAGAGAGGATAGACCAGGACGCGCAGCTCGTCGCCGAGGCGGTTGCCGCCCAGCTTGAGAAGCGTGTGAGCTACAGAAGGGCTGTGAAGCAGCAGCTCCAGAAGGTAGTGAAGTCCGGCGTGAAGGGAGTGAAGATCACGGTCAAGGGCCGTCTGGACGGCAGGGAGATCGCGGGTTCCGAGAGCCATCACGAAGGATCAATCCCTCTTCAGACCATCCGCGCGGACATAGACTACGGCTTCGCGGAGGCCCGCACGACATTCGGCGTTCTTGGCGTCAAGTGCTGGATATACAAGGGCGAGGTCCTTGCCAGGGAAAAGCACCTTATCATATCCGAGGGAGGCGAAGACTGATGTTAATCCCCAAGAGAGTCAAGAGAAGAATGGTACACCGCGGCAAGCTTCACGGCCGTGCCCACAAGGGCAACAAGGTGGCTTACGGTGATTACGGGCTTGTGTCCCTTGACCACGCGAGAGTCACATCCCGCCAGATAGAGGCAGCCCGTATCGCCATGACAAGGTTCATCCGCCGTGGCGGCAAGGTGTGGATAGACATATTCCCCCACAAGCCTATAACAAAGCATCCCGCAGAGGCAAGAATGGGCTCCGGCAAGGGCTCCGTTGATTACTGGGTAGCCGACGTGAAGCCGGACAGGGTCATGTTTGAAATGGCCGGCGTCTCCGAGGATGTAGCGCGCGAGGCAATGAGGCTCGCAAGCCACAAGCTCCCTGTAAGATGCAAGTTCGTCGTTAGGGAGAAAGAAGAAGAGCAAGAGCAGGGCGGTGAGACAGATGAAGGCTAAAGAAGTTGAAAATTTAAGTGACG
>JAJPZA010000067.1 GCA_021204625.1 Clostridia bacterium
GCCGGTTTGCCGGCCTGTATGCCGCAAATACGCAGTCCGCCCTTAATATGCCTCAGACAGGACTGCTGCAGGCAGCGCCGGTTTGCCGGCCTGTATGCCGCAAATACGCAGTCCGCCCTTAATATGCCTCAGACAGGACTGCTGCAGGCAGCGCCGGTTTGCCGGCCTGTATGCCGCAAATACGCAGTCCGCCCTTAATATGCCTCATACAGGACTGCTGCAGGCATCCTGTGCCCGGGGCGGCAGTCTTGCGCCATGAATCCGAAGTCCTGGTACAAGGAGCCGCGGACAAGACCGGAATACGGGCCTCACATCAGCCGGGCCGGCCGGCTAGAAGGAAAGCTGCCGGGAGCCGGAAGGAAATTCCGTCTTGTAATACAGTGCGTATACTGCGGAAACGTCTGAGATGCCCTGAACGGGCTTGCCGCGGGAGACGCGGGTGTCTATCTTTATGTCCTCCGTGTCCAGCTCCTGCATGCCCTTGGAAGTGATTAGGGCCAGGGTGTACGGGATTGTGACGTACCCTGCGAAGAGGATCTCGCCCTTGTTCTTTATGTCCGCTATCATCATGCCCTTCGTGGCCCTGGACTGGGGATCGAACTGCGATGATATGACACGCTTGAATGTGGCGAGCGACGTGACCACTATTATCTCGCCCTCGCCGTTCTGCTGGCCGGCGTACACAACCTCGTCTCCGGGGTTTAGGGCAATTCCCTTGACGCCCGCGGACATCCTGCCCTGCATGGGAACGGTGTCCTTGTTGGCGTTGAGGCACAGGCCCTTGCGCGTGACGAAAAGCATGCAGGAATACTCATCCGAATCATAATCCTCCACAGCGAGGACCTCGCTGCCCGTAATGAGCTTTACGGCCGGGAATATGGGCTTTTTGACGTCATACTCGCTCCAGAGGGACTTCTTCACGAGGCCGTCCTTTGTGAAGAACATCAGGGCGTCCTCCGCCCTTTTTCCCTTCATGCTCATGATGCGCACAGGATACTCTTTCTCGGCCACGCCGTCCGCGAGCTCCGCAAGCTTTTCCCCGGACGAGCGGAACTGGTGCGGTTCGCGGCCCTTGAGGCTCACGCGGGCGCAGTTGCCGAGATTGGTGAAGATGAAGAGCTCCTCATCCAGAGTGCAGTCCATCGCCTGCACAAATATCTGCGAGGAAACGGCCGGGGAGCCGAGCTTTTTCTTTGCGTTTGAGTTGAAGTCATCCCGGTCCATGAACTTGAGCATCCTGTTCGCCGTGATGCCCACGGTCCAGTCCTTTGTGCCCGCCGTGACGGACTTGAGGTCCTCCGCCTTTTCCTTTATGACCGTCCTTCTGGGGGACGGGTACTTTTTCTTTATCTCCTGCAGTTCATTGCAGACTATGTCCCACTGTTTCTGCTTGTCCGCAATGATGGCCTGGTATTCCGCTATCTTCTTTACAAGGTCTGCGTGCTCCTGCTCCAGCTTGCCCACCTCCAGCTTTACAAGGCGGGCGAGGCGCAGATCCAGTATTGCCTGGGCCTGGCGCTCCGAAAGGGAGAAGCGGGCCATGAGCTTGGTGCGGGCCTCCGGCGTGGACTGGGAGGCCTTTATGATGTGCACGACCTCGTCCACGTTGTTGACGCCTATTATGAGACCTTCCAGGATGTGGCACCTTTCCTGGGCCTCGCGGAGGTCAAACTTGGTGCGGCGCAGAATCACCTGGCGCTGGTATGAGACGTAGAAGTTTATGATGTCCAGAAGCCCCAGCTGCCTGGGCTTTCCGCCGGCTATGGCCACCATGTTGATGCCGAACGAGCACTCCAGGTCCGTGTATTTAAGGAGAGCCTTTTCTATGGCCTCTATGTCCGCTTCCTTTTTGCAGGTTATGACCGCCCTCATGCCGGTGCGGTCCGACTCGTCCACTATGTCCACGATGCCGGAGAGAAGGTCTCTCTTGTCCTCGCGGAGGTTCATTATCTTTTTGAGGAGCTCCGCCTTGTTGGTCTGGTACGGAAGCTCCGTAATTACTATCTGCGTCTTGCCGTATTCCCCGGGCTCCAGATGGTATTTGGCCCGGAGGGTTATCTTGCCCTTGCCCGTCTCATACGCCTGTTTAAGCTCATTGGCTATGATGAATCCGCCGGTGGAAAAGTCCGGGCCGGGAATGATTTTCATCATTTCGCTGAGGGATATTTTAGGGTTTTTGATGTACGCGCAGCAGCCGTCTATAACCTCCCCGAGATTGTGCGTGGGGATGTTGGTAGCCAGCCCCACGGCTATGCCGTTGGCGCCGTTTACGAGAAGATTGGGGAATCTGCCGGGCAGGATGTCCGGCTCCTTGAGGGAGTCGTCGAAGTTCAGGGAGAAGGGCACCGTCTCCTTGTCCAGATCCCGGAGGAGCTCCAGGGCAAGGGGCTGAAGGCGGGCCTCAGTGTAGCGCATTGCGGCCGCCGAATCGCCGTCCACGGAGCCGAAGTTTCCGTGGCCGTCTATAAGCGTCATGCGCATGTTGAAGGGCTGCGCCATGCGCACCATGGCGTCATATACGGAGGAATCGCCGTGTGGATGGTATTTGCCCATGCAGTCTCCGACAATCCTCGCGCTCTTCTTGTGAGGCTTGTCCGGGGTGAGCCCCATCTCTATCATGGTGAAAAGGATTCGCCTCTGGACGGGTTTCAGACCGTCCTCAACTCTGGGAAGGGCTCTGTCCAGAATTACGAACTCCGCATAAGGAAGCATGCTGGAGGGCATGACGTCCTCTATGCTCTGCACATGTATCTTGCCTGTGGGGATAGCCTGCTGGAAGCCCTTGTCTGTCTTTTTGGCCATTTAGTCTTCCTCCCCGCCCGTCTCCGGCTTGAACTGCACCCTGTTGATGAATCCGTCCACCTTGTTGAAATTGGCGTTCTTCGCAAGGAATTCCTTTCTGCCTTCCACCTTGTCTCCCATAAGCATGTCTATGATTTCGGCCGCCGCTGCGGCGTCCTCTATGTTGACCTGAATAAGATTCCTTGTGGCAGGGTCCATGGTGGTCTCCCACAGCTGGTCCGAGTCCATCTCCCCGAGGCCCTTGTACCTCTGGATCTGGTAGCCTTTGCCCACCTTCTTTATCTTCTCGTCCAGCTCCGTATCGTCATACGCGTACTCCGACATGTCCTTCTTGTATACCTTATATAAAGGGGGCATTCCTATATAGACGCACCCGGCGTTCACCAGGTCTCTCATGTACTTGAAGAAGAACGTCAAAAGGATGCACCTTATGTGCATTCCGTCCTGGTCCGCATCCGACAGGATTATGACCTTCCTGTATCTCGTCTTCTCAACGTCAAAGGAGTTGCCGAAGCCCGCGCCTATGGCCGAAATGAGGGTCTTCAGCTCCTCATTCTGCAGGGCCTGCAGCGCGGTCTTTTTCTGCACGTTCAAAGGCTTGCCCCTAAGGGGCAGGACGCTCTGGAACTGGCGCACCCTCGCCTGCTTCGCGGTGCCGCCGGCAGAGTCTCCTTCCACTATGAAGAGCTCGTTCATGTCCGGATTCTTTCCGGAGCATGCCGCAAGCTTTCCCACAAGGTTGAAGCCGTCCGTATCGTTCTGCGCGCGCGCCACTTCCCTTTCCGACTTGTGCTTTATCCTGTCATCCGCCGCGAACTTGGCCTTCTTGGCGATTTCATCGAAAGTGGCCTTCGCCCCTTTCTTCGCCTGCAGAGAGGCCATGCCCTCCACGACGGCGGCGTCCACGATGGGCTTGACTTCCTGGTTTCCGAGCTTTGTTTTAGTCTGGCCCTCAAACTGCACGTCCGCAAGCTTTATGTTCAAAACGGCCACAAGGCCTTCCTTTACGTCGTCCAGAATGAACGCAGGGTCCTTGGCCTTAAGGGCCCCGCTTGAGCGGGCGTAATCGTTTACGGCCTTCAAAAGGCCCGAATGGAAACCGGCTTCATGATACCCGCCCTCTATCGTGGAGATGTTGTTGACGAACGAATACAGCTGCTCCGCGTCATCTTTCACGTGAGCCAGGGCGAACTCTATCTTTATCTTTCCGGGCGCCGCGCCCTTTATCTGTATGTCCTTTATCGTGCTGTAATACAGGGGCTCGGGATAGAGCATGATCTCGTCCTCCGCCATGAACTTGACGAAGTCCGTGAGCCCGCCGTCATACTTGTACACCACGTCCGCCCTTTGCGGGAGCTTCACCTTGACGCTCTTTATGCTGCCGTTCTCGTCCGGCCCGCCGTCCTGGACCTCGTACAGGTCCCTCTCGTCTATGAGCGTGATCTTGACGCCCTTGTTGAGGAATGCCAGCTCCTTGAGCCTTGTGGAGATGGTGTCATACTCCCACTCCGTGGTCTCAAACACGTCCTTGTCCGGCATGAACCGCACGAACGTGCCCTTCTCCTTGGTCTTCTGCTTCGTGTCCGCAAGCGGGCCCTGCGGGATTCCGCACATCCACTTCTTCTTATCCTTGTCATAGAAGCTGCGGAAATCCATCTCGAACCTGTTGCCCCTGTACACTTCCACATGCAGCCATGACGAAAGGGCATTGGTGACGGACGCGCCAACGCCGTGAAGCCCTCCTGAGAAGGCGTAATTCTCGTTGTCAAATTTTCCGCCCGCATGGAGCTTTGTGAAGATGATCTCAACGCCGCTCATTTTGGCCTTGGAGTTGATGTCCGTGGGCATTCCTCTGCCGTTGTCCCTCACGGACGCCGAGCCGTCTTTCCACAGCTTTACCGTAATCTCGTCCGCATATCCGTTGGCCGCCTCGTCTATGGCGTTGTCCACTATCTCCCAGAGTATATGGTGCAGCCCTCTCACTCCGGTGGAGCCTATATACATTCCGGGCCTGACCCTCACGGCCTCCAGCCCTTCCAGTATCTTCAGATCATCCGCATTGTAACTCTTCTCTGCCATACTTCCTGCCCGAATCCCGTAGCCGTTTTACGCTCTCTCTTCCATCCCGCCGCTGCATGCCTCCGCATGCATACATGCGCACATATAACCACAATATATTGCCGCACGCATATATTCAAGTATACAATATCTGGTGGCAAAAGTAAAGTGCTGGACGGCAAAAAAAACATATGTACCAGCCCAAAAACCTTCAAAAGCCGCATATCTGGCATGTGCCATTATCATACATGCCAGAAAAACAGGGCCGCTGCGGGCCTCCGTCGGGCCTTAAGTCCATGCTGGCAATGTCCAGAAAAAGGGCACGGCGGACGGCAGCGGGCCTTGTAATCCGCGTGCGAACGGATTCATGATGCAAACGGCCGCAGACCGGAAGATATTGAGCATCCCGGCGGATGCCCCTCCTCCTCTGCCCGGGAGGAAGGATTATAACGGGATTCAAAGGCAGCGACTGTCCGTAAACCCAGCCAGGCAGAGTCAATGGATGCAAACACTTTATCGCACTACTGCGTTAAAGTTTATGAATGGACAATCTCACAAACATATGTTTATGATTTTTACAATGCTGATCTGGCCTGCACCGGGTCAAGCGGGTAGACACTAAATGTAAAAATTTTTTTTGGAGTTTACAACATTTTTTGGGAGTAGACACGGGGGAGGCAGCCTTGTTGCCGGGCGGCTTTAGAGGCTGCTCTGCGGCCGGTCCACTTGGTGTTCCATCACTTCAGACTGTGATATGCTGCGTCTTCAGACATGCGCTCAGTTAGCCTAATAGGGTATAAATCCTCATGTCTCAGAGTTCTCTGAGCCCTCTGAGACATCAAGGCCCTCCGTTTTTGCGGGCTCTGAGGAATCATCATTTGCGGCAGCAGCCTTGCTTGCTGCCTTGCGATCCTGGACGAACTTTGGCTCGTGAGTTAACTCTCTGTTCTCAAATGTGTTGCGCCTTTCCAGCGTGCCATCCATGTAGCTCTTGTAATAATTGTTCGGGGTGTAGAAGCCTAATGCATAACAGGGGCGGTCTTCGTTGTAGTATTTTACGAACTCCTTAAGCAGCTCTTCCATTTCCCATCTGCTGCGGCATTCGCCGAATTTGAAGTCCACATACAGCTCATCCTTTATCCATCCGTTCAAGGCTTCATTCACCGGATTGTCTGTCGGCTTGCCCGCTCTGGACATGGATCTCGTTATGTTTTGGTCCTTAATGATTTCGTTGTATTCCTTCGAGGCATAGACGGAGCCCTGGTCGGTATGCAGGTAGACGGACTGGGTGCAGCCTTCGGTCTCAAAGATGCATATGAGGTCTTTCAGCCCATCTATATACGGGTTCCGGTCGCCTCTTTTGGCGCCAATCTTGTATGTCAGAATCTGCTTGGTAAAGACATCGAAGTAGAAAGTCACCTCAATGAATCCGCCCTTGGAACGCAGAACTGTCATGTCTGAGACAATCACTTCCCTGGGTCTGTCCACTGTTTCCCAGGTTGAGAAGATCAAGTTAGGATACTTGTCCTTCTCTTTACGCGGCACATGCTTGGTTTGGTGTGTATTTTCTGCATGAATGCCAAGGTACTTGAACACCTTGTAGATCAGGTTGTAGCTGCATGTTACGTCGTTGTGAAGCTTCAAATATTCAGCAACCCATCTGTAGCCATGGGAAGGGTGTGCATCATGCAACTCCTTAACCAGCTGGACTATCTTCTCGCGTCTGAGCTTGCCGGGACTATTGTCCCGCTTCAGCCACTTGTAGTAGCCGGAACGGCTTACATGCATCTCTGCACACAGATTAGTGACATTGTAGCCCTCATCATCCGAAAGAACTTGCACTATCCTGAAGTCTTCTTCCTTAAAGGAATATATACTGATTCCCCATCCGGCGTCATTTTCACAGTATAGTTTTTTTTTAAGCGTTCAATCTCAATGCGGGCAAGCATAAGCGCACGCTTCATGTCACCATCAGTTGAATCTTCAGCATCAGGTAACAGCTTCATTGTATCAACATCCATGTACCGTTTGTCGGCAAGGCCGTCAGCGCCAAGCGCATCGTATACAATTATCCACTTTCTGAAAGCAGAAGAGGATATGCTGTTGGCCATGCAGAATCTGTCGAGGCCAATGTCAGGATTGGAGCGGAATCTCTTAATCAAAAATTCCTTTTCAGCGGGTGTCAAATGTAAACCCATGGGTTATAAACCCTCCTTGTATTTATTTGGTCTGGCCAGTAAGGGGATACCATCTCTTGGCTGGACCGCGTCAACTTTATCATGCAATAGCGCAGTAGGCAATTGCATAGCATTCAGATCGTCTTGCCGTGGTAACGGCAGGCGGCCGCCCCCCTAGGGGGGCATTGGGGAGCATGTCTGTCCCCTGTACTTTTAAGGACTTCGTGTCTACTTTTAGAGTAGCATCAGCCATCATTTGCTGATGCACTGCAGGCGGCTGCTGAAAGACCGGATAACGAAAGGCAGCGCATGAATGCACTGCCTTTTGCATCTTTCGTTATAAAGGACATGAAAACCCGAAAAGTCTGAAATCAAACTGCGGCATTCTCTTTTCCGGATGGACGCATGTCATACAGCAGTTTAGCCTCATTGATGCAGAGTACGGCATACCAGATGACAAATGCGACAAGCGCAATGATTATAAATGATCCGGACTCTGAACCAAGCATGGCATAATGCAGATACACCGTAAAAGCTGCGATGAGCGCCGCCACAACCGTGGCAATTATAAACATTGCTATATTGGCTTTCCTTGATTTGTAGCACGAATAGAAGACAGCAAATGTGACGCCGGCGACTATGACAGGCTCGGGGATGAAGAAAAAGGCATATGCGCTGTCACGGCCCGTATTGACCTGGATGCCGACGATATACCACAGGACCGTTGCTGCTATTCCGATTACAATCAGCAAAATTTTCAGAATCTTCTTGACCATACGTTATTGCTCCTCAATGATTAATGGCCTGCATGAGGCAGAGGCAGGCTGCTTTCGCTTGCAGCGCAGGCCCGGTTCAAGCCATCCCGGCTTTCCGGTTCCTGGTCCTCCTCTGCAAAATGCAGAGCAGGACATACCATGCCGCAAAAGACGCCAGCAGCACGGCCGGAATGATTACAAGCACGGAGAAAGACAGCATCAGCAGAAAATACAGCATGAGCGCGGCCAATATGAGAGACAATATCGAAAGCACAACAAAAAACTTCACGGCAGCAGAATGCGATTTATACGCTGAATAGAACCATGCCAGTGAAAAGGCCGGACACACTAATACAATGGGAGTGAACATCAGGAACATAGCCATAGAGCCGCCATAAAACACCATGTAAGACAAGACGCACCATAAAACAATGTACAGGATCTCCAGTCCGAACCAGATCCATTTCAAAGCCCTTGAATTTTTGCTCATAATTCCCTCCTGTACAATACCTGTTAAAAACAGCCCTTTCAGGGCAGCCTGGCTGCGCGCACAGGCTGCATAAATCATGCATGCACAGTCTTTGAATGCCGCATGGCATTCCGTACGTACACGCGTTACAATGGAACCTGTTCTAAGTACATATCCCCTTCAGGACGGCTTGGTAACGGGCACAACGTACGGTGCAATGCCGATGCATATCAAGGCACGCATGGAAATTCTGGCATTCATTGTACCTCGCGCCGTATGTAATATACATGAAAACACAATAAAAAAACCAGCGAAAAAATCAGCGCGCCCGCAAGACTGGCGGATGCAGCCGTGGAAAAAGCCGCTTGATTAAAGGGCAGTGCAATACACTGCCCTTTAACCAATATAATCGAACTGTTAGCGCGTAAAATCCAAATTACTTCTTGTTCTTCTTGCTCTTCTTCTCAGCCTTTGCCTTCTCCTTCTTGGCTGCGGCAGAATCCACGAGCGCGACTTCGTCTATGTCCTGCTTCTCCTTAGGCCTGATGACTATGAGAAGGACTATGCCGATAAGGGCTGCGCCGGCCACGCACAGAAGGACGATGGACGCCACGTTGTCCTGCACCCAGGTGTCCTCGCCGTAGATGGAATCGGGAGCCTCGGATGAGGTTATCACCATGTAGGAAGTTACGGAAGGAAGGTTGGGCGTCGTGCCTGTGCTCTCAACTGTGCAGGTGCAGATGTAATATCCGGCTTCCTGGGGAACGAAGGACAGGGATGAAGTGCTCCATGCATAGTCCCTGTAGAACTCATACTCGGAGTAGTTGTCCGCCATGTCGTCCACGGAGACGATTGTCTTGAAGTACTCGCGGTACGTCTTGTACATGTACTCCACGTTGTTGTAGAGGATGTCGTACGTCACGAGGTCTCCTGCTTCATATCCTGCTTCCTGAAGGACTGCATCGCTCCAGCTTCCGGAACCGGTGTACTCGGCGAAGTCATCGTTCCTGAAATAGTACAGGGCGTATGTCTCGTCATACTCCACGCCGTTGATGTCGAAGTCTATGGAGCTGTATGTCGTGTCGATGTACGCGATGTCCCTTTCGCCGGGATCGTCTATGGTGAGCTCGGAATCGTTGATCTTGAAGGTGAACCAGGGCAGATAGTCCTTCATGCCTTCGTAATCGGTGCCCTCTTCCTCAGAGTACATGTTCCAGATGTCGCTGGTCTCGAACTCCGTCTTCTTGTCATCTTCCTTGGATACGCCTTCCTGGTAGTCCTCGTTGTAGTACCACATGCTGTTGCCGTCCGCGTCAGTCACATAGATTGTGAAGACGTACACGCCGGACTTGGAAAGGGTTATGGACAGGTTGTTGTATGAGAGGTTGGATGATGACTGCTCGGAGCCGTTGTTGTAATATATGTAGAAGCTGAGGTCTTCGTATGCCGTGCACCTGTCTGAGAACAGTGTGGACGCATCCGGGAGATAGAACTTGTTCTTGCTGCCGGCCTTGAGGTCTGCGGCCGCCTCGGTCACGAGCTCCTGGTAATTTGCCAGGGCCTCCTGCCATGCGTCGCTGTCTATCTCGTTGGACTCTGTGTCCTCGTTCACGTAAGCGTATGTGGCTCCGACGGAATCCTCGGCCACGGCGATGTAATCGACGCCCTTGATTGTCACGAGGTAATCCTCGTCGGCGTACCAGTCAAGGAAGACGTATGTGGAGAGGCCGCCGCTGGCCGTCGTGTCCGTGAGCTTGACGGCAATCTTCACAAGAGCGGATGCCTTGAGGTCCTCGCCGTCGAATATGTCGTTGTCGTCTTCCGTGGGCACGTAGCTGTCCGAATGAGGGATGAGGTACTGCTTGTCGGAAGAAGTAACTGTCTTGTAAATGTTCCTGCCCTTGTATTCGCCGCTGGCGTCAAGAAGGGCATCCGCAAAATTCTCATCCTCCGCCTGGTCGTTGGTGAGCATGAAGTATGACGTGGAGATGCTCGGGGAGCTTGCGAGGACGTCTATTACGGTGTAGTCAAACGTCACTTCCTCGCCGATCTGCATGTAGTTGAGGTTGCTGTCCAGGCAAAGCACGGGGGCCGCGTTGTCGTTGACCTTTCCGGAAGGATAATGGCCGTCATCCGCCTGCGTGGGGGTGCTGTTGAGCTCGAAGCTCTGGCCGTTCATTTCGTACAGAACGAGCTTTGCAATCTGGGCCCCGTCCTCTTCATCCCCGAATTCAGCGGAGAACGTGATGGGTATCACGGGGTCTGTTGTGGAGGAGACGTACTTGGAATACGTTCCGCCGATGTTCGTGAACTCGCCGGCCTCGTATATTTTATTGCTTGCGGTATCGGTGATTAAAATCCCGTAAGCGCCTTTGTCTTCGCTGGCTGCGAACTGGATTATGATGTGTGAGGGGTCCACTGTTATTGCGCCTTCTGTTCCGCTCTCGGGAACGGCTGCGTCGGCGTCATCTGTTACAAGCACACTAAGCTTATTGTCATCCGTGGGGGCGAACATGATGTAGTTCGTGGTAACTGAATCATCCGTCGCTGTGAACTGCTGGCTCTGGAAAGCCAGGATGTACTTCTCGAATCCGAGGCTGGCGTCATCGTCCGACACTGCCTCAAAGCCTATCTCCATGTTGAAGTAGCCGTCCGCAATGGACAGGGTGCTGTCATCATCCTCCGTGTCTTCGTTGGCGTTGTACTCCCACTCGAACGCGAGGTTCCTTCTGTACTTGACGGCGTCCTCATCATTCTGAAGGACGAACATCGTGTAGAACTCGTCATCGGACTCTTTGTGAGACCATACTTCGGCGTCCTCGGCCGTATAGAAAATCGTTGAGCCGGAGATCGTGACCGAACGCGCGGCGGATGCGGTGTAGAAACGCAAATTAAGCCCTGCTACCACGGCAAGGCAGACCACGAGAAGCGCTATAAGCGCGACAAAGATACTTTTTTTAAGCTTAGTGTTCTTCATATCTGAAAAATCTCTCTGTTCCGAAAGATGTCTGGACATCCCAATTCACTCGTTCCATTTTACTCTGCGGCCAAAAATGTGTCAAACGATTTTATATTGTGTATAGAAAGAAAGATACCCCGGAGGCAAAAAATCCGCCACTGAAGGGCAGATTTCCACGGATTTTTGCCCGGCCTTTCCCTCTTCCTGCCGCAGAACTCTGCAGCGGGCTTTCCGCAGGCCTTTGCGGAAGAGGCATTTTGCCTTTGCGAAAGAGGCATTTTGCCTTTGCGGAAGAAGCCTTTTGCCTGTGCAGAAGACGCATTTCACCTGTTTTCCGGAACTACTGCCTCGCAGTCAAAGAGGCTCCAGGGAGCCTTGTCCTCCGGAGGCATGCAGATGAAGCGGAGTTTTTCATGGGTCACGGGATGAGAGAATCTTAAGGAATACGCCCAAAGGGCAAGGTTGCCCTTGACGGCCTTCTCCCCGCCGTATCTCATGTCCCCGTACACCGGACAGTTTATGGAGGCCGTCTGGACGCGTATCTGGTGGGTGCGGCCCGTCAGAAGACGGATCTCCGCAAGGGCCAGCCCCTTCTGCTCCTCCATGATGGTGTACTCCAGAGCCGCATACCTGGCCCCTTCCTCCGCCTGCGTGCAGACGTACACCATGTTGTTTATGCTGTTCTTTTTGAGATAGCTCTCCAGCTTTCCGCTCTTCGTTTTGGGCGCCCCGACAAGGACCGCGAGATAGCGCTTCTCAAATTCGCCGGAAGGCATCTGGGCCGCAAGCCGGGCTGCAGCCTTGGATGTCTTGGCGAAAACCATGACCCCGCCCGTGGGCCTGTCCAGCCTGTGAACGAGGCCTATGTACGCGTTGCCCGGCTTGTTGTACGTTTCCTTGACGTATCTTTTGACCATGTCCAGAAGATTGTCATCCCCGGTCTCGTCCGGGCAGCAGGCTGTGTTCTGCGGCTTCATGACCACTATTATCTGGTTGTCCTCGTACAGGATCTCAAGCTCATCCGACATAATTCTCTCCGACAAACATCCCGCTGGCCCCGCACGGAAGGCATATCCCTTCCTCTGTGGGCAAGCCTACTTCATACGCCTCCACGCAGCCTCTGAAGCCCTTGCGTCTAAGCGTTAATTCAAGCATATTATCCAGCACACTTGGCTGAAGGCCCGTCGTGTAGCTGTTTATGAGCACGAACAGGGGATTCTCCGAAAGGAGCTTTGAACACTCCTGCATGAAGGGGAAAAGCCCCGTCTCTATCTTCCACATCTCGCCGCCCGGGCCGCGTCCGTAGCTTGGCGGGTCCATTATTATGGCGTCATACCTGTTGCCGCGGCGAATTTCCCTGGCCACGAACTTGGAGCAGTCATCCACTATGTAGCGTATGCCCTCGTTTATGCCGGAGAGCCTGGCGTTCCCGCTTGCCCTCTCAACCATTCCTTTGGCCGCGTCCACGTGGGTCACGAAGGCTCCCTCCTTGGCGCACGCGACGCTTGCGCCTCCTGTGTATGCGAAGAGGTTCAGAACCTTTATCTGCCTGCCGGGATCCCTTTTCTTTGCGGCCGCGATGATTCCCCTCATTGCGTCCCAGTTCACGGCCTGCTCCGGGAAAAGCCCGGTGTGCTTGAAGCCCATGGGCTTTACAAGGAAGCTTAAATCCCTGTACGAGATCTTCCACTCCTGCGGGAAGCTCTTCCTGTTCTCCCATCTTCCGCCGCCGCTCTCGCTCCTGTGGTACACGGCGCATATTCCCGGATACAAGTACAGATCCGCCCCGGTCCATATGACCTGCGGGTCCGGACGGAGCAGAATGACCCCGTTCCAGTCCTCCAGTTTCATTCCGTCCGAGGTTCCTATTATCCTGTATTCTTTCCAGCCAGCTGCGAGTTTCATACTGCAAAGTATACCAAAGGCCCCGGGAAAAGTAAAGTAAAACGCCGCATATTGCCTTCACATGAGAGCTCCCTGCAGGGGCCGGCAAGTGGTCCCATTAAGAGGGCGGACTCCCGGATTCACGCGCCAAATCCGCATCCCGTCCAAAGTACCGGCATTGCGGCATGGCATGCCTCCTTCCGCTGCGGACCTTCTGCGGCACAGAAGGCCGGGAGGCCGGCCTGCCGCTGTGCGGGCCGAGGATGTCTGAAAGCGCGGTAAGGTGTGCCTGTTCTTGCGCAAAATTTGGGCATATTATCGGACGGAAAGTGAGCTTTGCAATTTTTTCAAAACAGTTTACAAGGGCTGATTCTTGTGTTATAATGCACAATGTGAAAAAATATGCTCTTCTCACAACTCTATTGGCCTCCGCCGTTATAGCAGCGTCCGTGGTCCCCGGAATCGCAGCGTTTGCAGATAACGCGGAAGACACTTTCTACCCTGTGGCAGTCCCGAAAGAACTCACTTTCGAGAATCTTACCGGATACGCCATTGAGGGCCAGAACAGCATCTTCGCGGACGGGGAGACAATCATAATCCTGCAGGGAGACACCATAACGTACTCACCCGAAACCAGCCCCATAGGGGCTGTGGATGTGTATGAGGGCGTCTTCTACAAGCAGCTGGAGATAAGCGGGGAGTCCGTCTCGTACGCCTACTCTGACGGAGCATGGGTTGAGGAGACGGGAGATGCGCATGACTATTCGCCGAGGGATTACACGGACCTGGGGGACGGGTACACATATATTCCAATTGTCTACACCACAGACAAGAGATATTCCTACCGCACCAGCGAAGACGGCCTGACCATAGCGGACCTGGAATCCGGCACGGACAGCAGCACGGACCTTGCGGGCTTTACTCTACTCACATACTACGACTCCGCCGTGTACGCCGTGAAAGACAACGTGATATACACCTTTGAAGGCGAAGAGTACACGGAGATGGTCTTCGAATATTTCCAGGACGAGGACGAGACCAGCACAATCCTCGTCGGCACGTCCATGGAAAAGATAGCGGCGACGGAATGGTCCAGCCTGCAGAAGGTGACCCTGAAAGCATCCACGGATGAAGTTCCCGTCTACATGACGGAGATAAGCCTGAACGAGTTCAAGACGGACTCTTCTACGGGCAAGACATACTTCATTCCGGGCATAACGTTTGAAGTAACGAACAGGAGCGTTCTGAAGGCCGGGGATGACGTCCTCCTGCTCTGCGCCGTAGGCAATGCGTACATAGTTTCCAGCGGCACGCAGGCGTACATAATGGCCCAGACGGGCGGCGAGACTGCAGATATCGAAGTCGTGGAGATGACGGACACTGCCACCGCCGTTGAAGTGTTCGGCGCATACTATGTGCCTTTCATCTCAAACAAGACGGAGTCCTTTGAGATCCAGGTTCCCTCCGCGGAAAACAACGAGATCACATACCCCATCGTGGGAATGATAAGCGAAGACACCTACCCCTTCCTCGCGCATGACTTCTATGTAATCCAGAAATCCGCTTCTGCTGAAGAATACGCCTTTGTTCCCACCGGATGCCTCACCCTTTATACATACACGCCGGAGAATCCCGGAACAACATCAGATCCCGACGAGAGCTACGAGAACCTTATTGAAAAAGTGGTGCTCACAATTCTGCTCGTGATGATAATCCTTGCCATCATAGGCTACCTCGTATTCGTGGCCACAGGGCACAAATACAGGAACGCCAAGGACGGCTCCAATCCCACGGACAAGAATGACGAGGGCGGAGACCAGAAGGGCCTGTAATCTATTGGGACAAACAGCATTGGACTCAAAGAGCCGGCTATTGCAGTCGGCTCTTTTTGATGTGCTATGAAATTCTTACGGCTGAGCGGGCAAATCACTTTCTATGATTATCTCAACATTCTTTCCGTTAAATGCGGCGCCCGCCTTGAAAATCCCTCTGCATTTGGCTGCTTTGAGCTGCATGTCATACTGCTTTTCATTGATTTGGGCAACGGCCGCTTTCGCCTTGCTTTGAAGCCCGGATTTTCCTGCAGCTTTTATAATATTGATGACAATTCCCGGATAGTCCGGATTGTATCTGGGGGTCAGCATAGCCAGGTCACCGTCTGTTTTCATTTCCTGCAACAGGCCATAATCTCCTCTGAAAGATGCTATGACTGCAGCAGACAGAACTTTGTGGAAAGACTTGATGTCATGCGCATATGCAAGTGCTTTTTCTGCAATGCCCTGAACGGCTTTCTTCAGCCGCACAGCATCTCCAAATTTGACCCCTTCCGCCATTTCATAAGGCATCTCTGCAGGAATATTCAGAGCGCTCAGAAACTCGCAGGAGAACAGTCTGAAGATTTCCTTGTTTGCAATCGCCAGCTTCCATATTTCTCTCCCGGCGTACTCCTGTGGAACGAGATATCCGCTGTGAACAAGAACTGTCGTATTCAAGGCCGGCTCTTCCTCATCATAAAAGATGCTGGCGTCAACATGCCCCGTCAGACTCTTCCCTTCAATCAGATCCATAAGCATTGAAGCGTCATAAGAATCCGCATCCTCCAGTGTGTTACGGATGGCGTCAGGCACATGCAGGTTTGCGGATGTATTGACCCAATAATCTCCGGCATGCCCTTCGCTGTCTATGTACATCAGTATGTCCAGCGGATTGAAGAGCACGGCATCGCCGGCCCTGTATCCGGCATACTGTTCGCATACTTCAGGGTACCTGTCCCCAAGGCCGTAATAATCAAGCAGAATCCGTGTCTCTTCCGGAGTGAAGCCGAAAAACTCGCTGTAATACAGTCCGTTAAGCACCGTATTCGGAAAGACATTGTTCATCCCGCTGAACGACACGGGAAGCACCCCGCACAGAAAGGCATGCCTGATGTTCCCGTCATTGCCTTTAAGAGCTGCAGACAGGAAGCTGTCCATGAACTCCATGATATCATCATAATAGCCGCTGTCATAACCGGCCTGAACCGGAGTATCAAACCCGTCAATGATAACAACAGGCGGAACTCCGTAATGGTCAGTGAGCATGCGGGTCAATGCAAGCAAAGAGTCTCCATACCTGGACGGTTCCGCCGTATCATACACAATGCTTTTGTAGTAAGGGAGATCCAGCATCTTCTCCACGCGGCTGCTGGACAGGAGCTCCTTATGGCTCAGATAAGCATCTGATATGCAGTCTTTAAATCCCTCAAACGCTTCATCCCAGTTATTACCAATCACATCTTTGAAGTCCAGATATATGACGGGGTATTTGCCCTGCTCGCTTGTGTACTTCTCCCCGCTGCTCCATATCTTCTTGTCGCGGAAGCACACGGAAGCATCTTCATCCGTCTTCTCAAAAAATGCGCGCAGCATGGACATATTAAAAGATTTGCCGAATCCTCTGGGCCTGGTGAAGACCGTCAAAAGAGGGTTTCTGTCTATGATTGCTTTAATGAGAAGCGTCTTGTCCACAACATACTGGTTCTCTGAAAATGCCCTCACATAACTGCTGTTTGTTAAGGGCAACGTCTTCATATCTTCAGCTGTACCGTAGATTTCAGCCGGCATAATTTCTCCTTGGTTGACCTGTTGTATACAGGAACGGCATGAAGCCTGGAATGCAATCAGAATTCTATATCCTGCACTCTCTCCCGCAGCTCTTTGCATGTGGGGGTCTGCAGAAGCTCTGTGCGGAGCCTGGCCGCCCCCGGCATGCCTTTGGTGTAGAAGGAAACCATCTTGCGCATGTACACGCAGGTGAACCGTTCCCCGTACATGGCCTCGGTCTCGTCCAGCTGGCGCAGGACGAAGGCCTGCTTGTCTTCAGAGGACGGCTCCCCTTTCCCGGAAAGGACGGAGAATATCCACGGATTGAACATTGCCCCGCGGGCTACCATTATCCCGTCCGCTCCTGTCTGTGCCAGCATGCTGTCCGCGTCCTCCTCTGTGAAGATGCCGCCGTTGGCTATCACGGGAATATGCACTTTTGCCTTGGCATCCGCTATGGCCTCATAGTTCACAGGCCCGGAATACATGGCGTCCCTGACGCGTCCGTGGATGGTTATGACGTCCGCACCGGAGTCCTCGCACATGCAGGCGAATTCGGAGCAGTTTATGGTGTGGGGATTGGGCCCTGTGCGGAATTTGACGGACACGGTCTTGCCGCTCTTCTTCACTTCGGAGATTATCCTGGAAGCCAGGGGAAGATCGTTCATGAGGGCAGAGCCTTCGCCGTTCCGGTATATCTTGGGCACGGGGCATCCCATGTTGATGTCTATGAGATCAAAGGGCGCCAAATCTTCGGAGCATGCGGCCTCACGCATGCAGTCCGGGTCACTGCCGAATATCTGGCATCCCCGGATTCCCTTGCATCCGTCCGCAATTCTTAGCAGGTCCCTTGTTTTCTGGCTGTCATAAAAGAGCCCCTTGGCGCTCACCATTTCGGTGTACGTCACAGAAGCCCCGATATCTGCGCACAGTTTGCGGAACACGGCATTCGTATATCCTGCAAGCGGCGCCAGAAAGATGTTGCCGTCCGTTTCAAGGCCGGCTATCTTCAGTCCTTTTGCCTGCATCTGCATCCTTGCTTTGTCTGTCCAGGGCTGTCCAAACAGCCCCGGATATTATTTTCTGTCGTCCGCGTCGAAACCGTCATCCTGGTCTTCCGGAACGTCTTCCTTTTCTTCCGGCACTGCCAGCCCTTTTTCCGCAAGGAGCGCGTCCTTTGCCTTTATCCAGTATATGTTGAGCACAAGCTCATCCAGCTGTGTTATGTCCCTGCCGTCCGCTATTATGAGCTGCTCGCACTTCACGAACCTCTCCGTGAACTTGTCCACGGCTTTTCTGAGGACCTCTTCGCAGTCCACTCCTGCCAGGCGGCATACGTTCACTGCAGAGAACAGCACGTCTCCGGCCTCGTCCTCCACTCTGTCCTTCTCGCCTTTTATGAGCACGTCCAGAAGCTCGTTTGTCTCTTCCACCATCTCCTCTGCGGCGGATACGGATGAAAGGAAATCCATGCCGGACTTTGCAGCCCTTTTCTGGACCTTCTGGGCCCTTGTGCATGCAGGGAAATTGCGGGGCACGGCGAGCACTGTATCCCCGAACGTGGTCTGCTCCTTCTCCACGGCCTTGCGGCTGTCCCAGACGCCGAGAGCCTCCGTGTCATTGGTGGCTTTAGCCTTGCCGAAGACATGTTCATGACGGAATATAAGCTTTTTAACCTCACGCGTTATGGCGTCTGTGCTTGTGAACTCACCCTTCTCGCTGGCCATTAAGGCATGGAAGGCAGCCTGCAGGATGATGTCTCCCGTCTCCTCCTCTATGCCGTCATAATCCTTCCTGTCTATAGCATCCGCAAGCTCATATGCCTCTTCTATGACGTTCTTCTTGATGCTCTCCGAGGTCTGCACCCTGTCCCACGGGCACCCGCCGGGCGCGCGCAGGATGGCAACCATATGCTCCAGGTCCGTGTAATCATAACGGTCTTTCTTCAAAAAGTCCGGGTTCTCCTTGGCCACAACGGCCGAGGTCATGTCATACTCCCCCTGCCTGTCTATCTCGTATATCCTGATCTTCTTTGCCTTGTTTGCGCGGACGTACCAGCACTCCGACTCTTCCCCGTATATGTCCGAGAGCTTCTCCTTCACGATACCGGCAAGATATTCATCATCTATGTCATACACGGCAATGGCCTTGCAAAAGCGCACGCTTTCCATATCATACGCAGACGTGCAGTACACGCCGCTCGTAGAAACGCCGGCGAGATTTATGGCGTTGCATGACTTTGAAACGGAGTCTATGACCTCCGTATCCTTGTGCTTTGCCATAATGACGCCGCATGCCAGATCTTCTGTAACGGAGCCGTCCACGCAGTAGCAGACATCCGCCGTCTTCGCAGCCGCCAGGACTTCCTTTGCGATGTTTTTGGTGAGGGTGTCAAACGTGCGGCTTCTCTTGAAGACGTCATCCAGCGTTCTTACCTCATACCCTTCCAGGCTTGCAAACGCCTCCGACCTTTCCGAACGGGCCAGAATAACTCCCGCCTTGCCCAATGCCGCATAGGCTCTTTGAGGGATGTCTCCCTTTACAATTCCGAGTCCGATAAGCGTAATCTTCATGTTCCACGCTCCCGAGCATCTCATATTCCGAGGATGCTGCCTTGCATGAATTTTACCATATCACCCCTCTAAAAGCAACGATTTACACGCCAAAACAACGAAGCAAGACACGCCATACGGCCTATTGAAATTCTCCCCAACTTGGGGGCAAAATGGCGCTGCTGAAAATCTCCCCAGCTTGGGAGTAAAATGACGCCGTTGAAATCCTCCCCAACTTGGGGGTAAATTGAGAGAGTTGAATCCTTCGTAATTTGACATGAATCCAATAACAGCAAAACAAATCAGCTATAATCTCCCTGTTTAGAGGCAAATCTCTGTATGTGAAGAACAAAATCTGTATAAACGTGAGACAAATCGTGCTCGTTCATACAATAATATCTGCGATTTAAATTACCCCCAACTTGGGGGTAATTGAACACTGTTGAAATTCTCCCCAGCTTGGGGGTAAAATTGATCTTAGCAAACGCAAAGCAAGGCGCGCCTTACGACACGCCCTGCTCGTATTGTAGCCACCAGTGATTAGGTGTATGAAGACCGGCATCTCACATGGATTTGTCATGCCTCGAATGCATAGCATACGTTCTCGCCGTATGCTGTTCCCGGCTGCACACTAGCAGATCCATCCGTCTGCTCAATACAGCTCTCAGAGTCCTCGTTATTAGAGGATGCGCAGCCGTTGTACATATCCAGAAAGAAAGCCAGCACAATAGCGAATGAAAGAATTGAACCAATTAAACCGAATATAAGTCTCATACTGAGAACCTCCGAAAAATGATATTGGCGTTGACTGAACAACTACCCCTTACACTATTATTATAAACACTTTTCCGGGCGTTTAAACACAATTTCGAAAACTGTAAAAAATAGTCTCATGTGAAATTCAGCAAAAACCTGTTAATGCATCATATGTATACAGATATTTTGTATATTAAGACTTTTTTCGGTACGCTGATTTTTTCTGCGGGATGTAATAGTTCCGGCACTGCTCATACTGTACTGTCCAATAACACTGTGCAAATTTTCTGTTACTTGAAGGCGAAATGACGCCGTTGAAATCCTCCCCAACTTGGGGGTAAAATTAAACATTGTTGAAATCCTCCCCAACTTGGGGGCAAATCCCTGGATGTGGAGAAAATGTATAAACGAGAGACAAATCATGCTCATTCATATCATAATATCTGCGATTTAAATTACCCCCAAATTGGGGGTAATTTCAATATGCTGCAAATGGATCCGAGCTAGCAAATCAGGGTGTGCTGTACGGCACACCCTGCTCGTATTGTAGCCACCAGTGATTTTGGTGTATGAAGACCGGCATCTCACATGGATTTGTCATGCCTCGAATGCATAGCATACGTTATCGCCGTACACTGTTTCCGGCTGCACACTAGCAGATTTATCCGTCTGCTCAATACAGCTCCCAGAGTCCTCGTTATCAGAGGATGCGCAGTCACTTATCAGTTCCAGAAAAAGGAAAAACACAAACAGGACAGAGATAACAGCTCCTAATATTCTCATTACAAATCCTCCGTGAGATTATTCCGAGGGGCCGGAATTTTCAGCACCCTACAATATTGTTATAAACACTTTTCCGGACGTTTAAACACAATTGCTGAAATTGTAAAAAATAGTCTCATGTAAAAAACTGAAAAAAAGCGACTAATATGCTATATATACGGATGTTTTGTATATAAATTTTTTTCTGATAAATTTTTTATGGATGTAATAATTCCGGCACTTCTCATGCTGTGCATACAACAACACTGTGCAAAAAAAACAGGCATGCAATCGCACCCTGCCCCATATGTTAGAAGAGGCGGAAGACATGCTTCCGCCCCTGTTGAATCTTATGTATTCCTGTGGGTATCAGAGCTCTACCTCTCCCGTGAAGGCCAGGGTTGCCCCGCCTGTCATGTAAACGCTCTCGTCCGTGTAGAGGATTCTTAAGTCTCCTCCGAGAAGGGAGACAGTTATCTCCTTGCCCTTCTCGCAGATGCCGTTGAGGCAGGCAGCCACGGCTGCAGCGCAGGCGCCGGTGCCGCAGGCGAGGGTTTCGCCTGTGCCCCTCTCCCATACTCTCATCCTGAGATGGTTGCGGTTTATGAGCTTCACGAACTCTGTGTTGATTCTGTCCGGGAATGCCTCATGATGCTCGAACTTGGGACCAATGCCTGTGAGGTCCATGCGGTTGGGGTCCTCGTCCACGAATACCACACAGTGAGGGTTGCCCATGGAAACAAGGGTAACCTTGTATTCCTTGCCGTCCACTGTGAGCGGTGCGCCCACGACGGTGTCTCCCGTGAATGTTGAAGGGATGTCTTCTCCGCGGAGAATGGGTGCTCCCATGTCCACTTTGGCAGAGCCTACTTTTCCGTATGAGTCCAGATACAGCTCTATGGTCTTAATGCCGGACAGCGTCTCGACGGTGAGTTCTGTGCCCTTGACGTATCCGAGGTCATGAGCGAGCTTGGAAAGGCAGCGCACGCCGTTTCCGCACATCTTGCCCTCTGAGCCGTCTGCGTTGAACATTCTCATCCTGCAGTCCGCAACATCTGAAGGGCAGAGCATTATGATGCCGTCTCCGCCGATGGAGAAGTGCCTGTCCGAAAGCTCCACGGCAAGCTCTGAAGGATTGGGAAGATCCTCTTTCATGCAGTCAAAATAGATGTAGTCATTGCCGATGCCGTGCATCTTGTAAAATCTCATATCCTGCTCCTCCGCCGCCATGCGGCTTTCTGTATCTGCCATCAATTATAATATATCCCCTGCCCAAAAGCAAACTATTTGACAATGCAAAACGGCCTATGGCATTGCAGTTTGCGCCGGATGCAGGCCATGTACCCCGGAGCGTATTACCATGCCAGAATGATCATTGGATGCAGATCGGGATGAGAAAAAATTAGGGTGATTTATCATTGAATGACAAATTGCCCTAACTTTGTAAAATATACCCGTTCCGTAACAGAATGGCATGTTTTTACGTGCTAGGAACACGCCAAAACATTAAATCGAGGTTGATAAACGCTATTTTTTATGCTAATTTTTCATTGGTTGAAAAATTACCCTGGTTTTTGAGGTAAACTATGTATTATGAACGCTTCGCTGAAAAGCAGTTTTTAAAATACAGCAGGCTGTTTAAAGCTGTGCTTGTGGTAGGAGCCAGACAAGTCGGAAAGACAACAATGCTGAAGCATCTTGCAGAACCTGACCGGACTTACGTCTCGCTGGATGATCCAGACATACGGAATCTGGCTAAAACAAACCCTCAGCAATTTTTCATGAGGTTCAAGCCGCCAATTTTAATTGACGAAGTTCAGAAGGCTCCGGAACTGTTCGACTGCATAAAACTGATATGCGATGACAGTGAAGAACGGGGCTTGTTCTGGCTGACTGGGTCGGATCAGCATTCATTACTTAAGAATGCATCTGAATCACTGGCCGGCAGAATAGGATCAATCACACTCCATCCGCTATCCTACAATGAAATACATGGGGTTAAGTTTACCGCTCCGCTTGATTTCACTCTGGACAATCTGGTCGAGAGGCATAAACAGGCTGGCAAATATGACTTGCATGATATCTTTAACTATATTTGGACTGGCGGGCTTCCCGAGGCGCAAAATATCTCTGCGGAAGATCATTCTGCCATCCTTGAAAACTATAAGAATTATTATCTGCTCAGAGATGCTATGAACGCCGCCAATGCAGACGAAATCTCTTTTGACAGAATCTTAAGAGCCTGCGCTGCTATGACCGGCAACCTGGTCAATTATACTGCATTGGCCAATATATCCGGCATCAAAGCCAGGAAGATAGAATATTGGCTTCAAGTTCTGGAAGGCATGCATATAATATACCTGTTGCAGCCATACGGGAATAATCTGAACGAAAGACTGGTCAAAACGCCCAAACTCTACTTTTGGGATACCGGACTTTGTGCGTATCTTTCAAAATGGCTTACTGTTGATACCCTCATGGCTGGTAACGCCGCCGGTGCATTCTTTGAAAACTATGTCGTCAATGAACTGATAAAGGATCTTGATTATTCTTCAGTCAACTATGATTTGTCTTTCTACCGGGACAGCAATATCAAGGAGATTGATTTGTTTATAGGTGAAGGCAGGCAAATCCACCCCATCGAGGTAAAACTTTCTGCCACCCCGGACTGGAAAGAAGTCAAGAAGTACTCAGTTATAGACAAAAGCTCTTATGAGCGCGGCAGAGGCGGCATTGTCTGCGCTTCACCGAATGTTTTACCCATAAACAATATGGACAGCATAATCCCTGCAAACATACTGTGATTACCATAAAAAGGACATATATACGGACTTATAACCGTTCCGGGCATGTAACCGGAGCGGTTTTCTGTACGGAAAAAGCCGGCTATAAGGAACCGGCTTTCTCTTTATTCCTGGCTTGCGCCAGTGTGCTTATGGCTGTTTGAAGATCTCCTTGTCTGCAAGATATCTGGAGGCTGCGGCTGTGTATATGGCGCATGTAACGGCGCTTGCGCCGAGGATAGCAAGGAAGGACCGGAAGGTGAGGCTGTACAAGGGCATGAAGCAGGCGGCTGTTTGTCGTGGCTGGCGAGAGATATGCGTCATCTGCGCCCGTTGAAGGGTCCAGCTCCACCAGGAAACTGGGAGAGAATGGCCCAATTTAGAAACATTTGTTCGTGCTTTGACCCAATGAAAGCCGGAGCAGGAAAGGCTCCGGCCGGGATGGCGTTCAGTTGTTGGTGTACAGCGCGTTGTACGGGTTGTCCTTGTTCGGGGTGAGAACGAAGAAGTTGGAGTTGAGAAGCTTCTTGGCGTTGAACTCGGGGAAGGACTCGCAGTATTCCTTGATGATGTCGCAAAGCTCCGGGATGTCCGCCCCGCAGACGGCCTCCACGTGGACCTGGGGAGGAAGCTTGTGGGGAAGCTTCTTGCAGCGGAGGTACATTATGCCGCCGTGCATTCCTGTGCCGCAGAAGTTGTGGAAGATGGGCTGGCCGTCATCGTTCTGGCCGAGGACCACGATTACGCCGCCGGCCTGGTACTCGCCGAGGAATGAACCGGCGCGGCCTCCAATCACGATTACGGGATGCAGCTCCTTGTACGCCTTCATGTGGATGCCTGCGCGGTATCCGGTGTTCCCCTCCACGAAAATCTTGCCGCCGCGCATTGCGTATCCTGTGGCGTCTCCGGCGTTTCCGTATATGACTATCTTGCCGCCGTTCATGGTGTCTCCGGTGGCGTCCTGCGCGTTGCCGTGCACTTCTATGTCACAGCCGTTGAGATATGCCCCAAGGGCGTTGCCCGGGGTGCCGTTGAGAATTATCTTCTTGCCGGAAAGGCCGGCTCCGACATACCTCTGGCCTATGATTCCGTTAACAGTTATCTTCTTGTCCGAAGTCTCCCTCACTCTCCTGTTGAGCACCTGGAAACTCATATTCTCGTCCGCATTGATTATCATGATAACGCCTCGTATAACTGCTTGTAAGTGAGCCTTTTTGGAAAACAGGCTGTTCTATATCTTCTATTATTATTTGAAGCCCCGGACGGGGCATTTAAGCCATATTGCGCGCCCTTTGAAGGGCCTGAAACTCTGGATTCCGGATTTTGCCTGGATTATTGTCCGGATCAGACCTTTCTCGCAAGCTTAGCCTTTCTGGCGTCCGCGGAGAAGGCGAGAAGCTGGGGCTTGTCTATGAGAAGGTCGAAGTCCACGCTCTCAAGTGGAACCTCGTCACGGATCAGGGACGTGTATATGCCGGCCCTCTCGAAATCGTTTATGAGAATGAAGCCCACAAGCCTGCCGTTCTTCACATAGAGCTTCTTGTAGGTATCCTCCGTGACTTTGGAGATGCACTCCCCTTCGTACGCCCCTGCGGAAAGCTCATGGCATCCGAAGAATCCCATGGCGTTCATGGGGATGGCGTTGGTGAACTTCTCGTCTCCGCCGGCCATGTTTATGCCCGCGCACCTTCCCTGGAAGGAAGCGTTGGGAAGAAGGGCCAGTATGCGCTTTGCGTTTATGGACTTGTCATATCCTTCGGAGCAGTCCCCGGCGCAATATATGTCTTTTACAGATGTCTCACAGTGCTCGTCTATTATGACGCCGCGGTTTACGTCGCATCCCGCACCCTTGGCAAGATCCGTGTTGGGCCTTACTCCCACGGCTGTGACCACGATGTCAAAAGGAATCTCTTTTCCGCTGCGAAGGATTGCCGTGTTGTCCTTGTACGCGCTGACGCAGTCTGAAAGATAGAAGGTGACGCCCTTTGCGTCCAGAACCTTTTTTACCATTGCGGCGCCTTCGGCATCCAGCACGGACGGCATTATCCTGTCCGCGAGGTCCACGACGGTGACCTCTTTGACCCTGTCCAGAATGCCTTCCACGCACTTGAGGCCGATAAGGCCGGCGCCTACGACAAGCACCCTTGCCTCCGGAGTGAGCTTTGCCTCCAGGGCCTTCATGTCATCGTACGTCATGAAGGTGAACTTGTTCTCAACGTCCTCGTATCCGTCCGCGCGGGGAACAAAGGGGCGCGAGCCTGTGGCTATGAGGAGCTTGTCATATGAGACCTTGGATCCGTCTTCCAAAGATACGGTCTTCCCCTCGGGGTCTATTGCCGTGGCCGTGACGCCGAGCATGGCGTCCACATTGTTCTTTATATAGAAGTCCCTGGGCCTGTAATCCAGGCGGGCCTCATCTATTCTGCCTAAGAGATAGTATGAGATGAGCGGTCTGCCGTAGCAGTGGCGGCTCTCCGTAGAGATGAGCGTGATGTCCCCCTCCGTGTCCACGGAGCGGATGCCTTCTATGCAGGCTATGGCTGCTGTGCCGTTTCCTATGATGACGTACTTCATATCAGTCACGCTCCTCGTACACTATGGCTCCGTTGGGGCAGTACGCAACGCAGTTGGGTTCGCCGTTCCGGCTGTTGTCCGTGCAGAGCATGCACTTCTGGGCGGCCTTGCCGTCTGCGGCAGGCATTATGGCGCCGTACGGGCACACGAGGACGCAAGTGAAGCATCCCACGCACTTCTCCTTGTCTATGACCACCATGCCGTCATCATTCCTGGAAAGAGCTCCGGATATGCAGCTTTTGACGCATATGGAGTCTGTGCAGTGCCTGCAGTTCACCGCAAAATGTATGGCGTCTCCCTCTTCGCCCTCCACTCTTATTCTGGGACGGTACTTGGTGCCGAACTTCCCCTTGAGCTTGAACATCTCATCCAGCCCGGAGTTCGCAAAGGCGCACTCCCACTCGCAGAGATGGCATCCCAGGCAATGCTGTTCATTGACATAAATACGTTTCATATCTAAGCTCCCGTCACTCCCGGCCCGCCTGACCAATAGGCGCCGGTCTGTTGGTTTGTATCTATGATTCGCTCTCCCGCGGGCCTTTTCCGGTCCGCTGTGTGTTTGCTTTAATCCGTTATATCCGCCGTGCTTTGCCGTTTTCCTCTGGCCTTGGCCACGCTTAGTACATCTGGATGTATGCATCCCTGTCCGCGCCTACGGACACGTACTTTATCCTGCAGCCGCAGAGTTTCTCCAGAAGGGCAATGTAATCAAGGGCTTCTTTGGGAAGATCCTCTTTTTTGCGGCAGGAGGAGATGTCGCAGTGCCAGCCGGGCACTTTTTCTATGTACGGCCTGCACTCGTCCAGAACGTCCGTGAAGGGGAAATCGTCTATGAGCTCGCCGTCCAGCTCATAGCGCGAACAGATCTCAATCTCCTCATAGTCATCCAGCACGTCCAGCTTGGTGAGAGCTATGAAGTCCGCGCCCTGGCAGCGGATGCCGTAACGGGACGCAACGACGTCAAAGGGCCCCACTCTTCTGGGGCGGCCTGTAGCCGCGCCGTACTCGCCGCCGGCCTCGCGCAGCTTGTCCGCTTTCTCGCCGAAATACTCGCAGGTGAAGGGCCCCTCGCCCACGCAGCTTGAATATGCCTTCATGATGCCTATGGAGCAGTCCAGCTTGAGGTTGGGCACTCCCGCGCCAATGGGCGCGTATGCGGCTATTGTGGAGGATGAGGAAGTGTACGGAACGATGCCGTAATCTATGTCCCTCAAGGCCCCGAGCTGAGCCTCGAACATGATGTTCTTTCCGGCCTTGTTGGCGTTGTTCAGGAAGACGCCCGTGTCCGTGACGTATTTTACAAGGGGCTTGCCGTACGTCTCGAAATAATCAATCATGGCCTCCACGGTGACGGGCTCAAAGCCGTACGCCTTTATGGTCATGTTCTTCCACGCCACGATGTCCGGCAGGCGCTTGTACAGAAGATCCGGCTTTAAAAGCTCTCCCATGCGGAATGCCTTCTTCATGTACTTGTCCGCATATATGGGGGCAATGCCTCGCCTTGTGGAGCCGTACGGCTTTCCTGTGGCCTTTGTGAGCCTGTCCTCCTCCATGATGTCCTGGAGGACGTTGTACGGCATCGTTATGATGGCCTTGTCAGATATCTTGAGGTTCTCCGGGGAGATCTCAATCCCCTTGTCCCTGAGGCGCTGTATCTCGCCGCAGAGATGCTTGATGTCTATGACCATCCCGCAGCCCATGACGTTCACCACGTTGGGGCGCAGGATTCCGGAAGGGAGCAGGTTCAATATGAACTCTCCCCTGTCGTTTTTCACGGTATGGCCGGCGTTGTTGCCGCCCTGGTATCTGCAGACGATATCATAGTCCTGGGAAAGCAGGTCCACCATCCTTCCCTTTCCTTCATCGCCCCAGTTGATGCCGCAGATGCTTGTAAGCATGTTTCATTCCTCTCTCATAGATTATTCCGCGGGCCGGGGTTGTTCCTCCCGCGCATGCCCTGCCAGGCATGAACGCGTCCGTATCCGGACGCCGTGCGCCCTCTGGGCGCTTGCTTTTATATCCGCACAGGACATATCCTGCGCTGGAATCGCTGTATTTAGCCTGCAACGCTCATATGAGCGTTATACGGAGCCTGTTTTGCCGGCATGCAATGCCGCGCCGGAACGGCGGGGCTTTTACATGCTCTCGCCGGCATGGCGGATGCCGAGCAGGCGCAGCTCGGTGTCGTTGAGGCCGACGCCGCGGAGCATGAGACGGTTGCCCTTGAGGGCTTCGATGGAGTTTATGCCCATGCCGCCCATCATCTCCTTGATTTCGCCGCCCCAGGCTTCAACAAGGTTTACGAGGCGCTTGTACCCGATGTCCGGGTTGAGGCGCTTTACGAGCTCCGGTATCTGGGTGGCTATGCCCCAGTTGCACTTGCCTGTATGGCAGGTTCTGCAAAGATGGCATCCGAGTGCCATTACGGCCGCGGTGCCTATGTAGCATGCGTCCGCGCCGAGGGCAATGGCCTTTACCACGTCCGAGCTGGAATGGATGGAGCCGCCCACAACGATGGAGACGTTGTTGCGGATGCCTTCCTGGCGGAGACGCTCATCCACCTGGGCCAAAGCGAGCTCAATGGGAATTCCTACATTGTCCCTAATCCTCGTGGGAGCAGCTCCTGTGCCGCCGCGGAAACCGTCTATGGCTATTATGTCCGCACCGGAGCGCGCAATGCCGGAGGCAATTGCCGCCACGTTATGCACGGCCGCAATCTTCACTATGATGGGCTTCTTGTATGCCGTGGCCTCTTTGAGCGTGTATATGAGCTGTCTAAGGTCCTCTATGGAGTAGATGTCATGATGAGGGGCCGGGGATATGGCGTCTATGCCCTTTGGAATCATGCGGGTCTCGGAGACTTCGTCCGAGATCTTCATCCCGGGAAGGTGCCCGCCTATGCCGGGCTTTGCGCCCTGGCCCATCTTTATCTCAATTGCCGCCGCGGCCTCCAGATAGTCCGCATGGACGCCGAAACGTCCGGAAGCCACCTGGACTATCGTGTTCTTGCCGTACTTGTAGAAGTCCTTGTGCAGGCCGCCCTCGCCGGTGTTGTAATATATGCCAAGCTCTTCGGCCGCGCGGGCAAGGGATTCGTGGGCGTTGTATGAGATGGAGCCGTAGCTCATTGCCGAGAACATGATGGGGTACTTCAGCTTGAGCTGCGGAGGCATGGTGTCCACAAGGCGGCCCATCTTGTCCCTCTTTATCTCCACGTTCTTCTGGCCGAGATACACCTGCGTCTCCATGGGCTCGCGCAGCGGGTCTATGGAAGGGTTCGTGACCTGCGAGGCGTTCACGAGAATCTTGTTGAAATAGATGGGATAGTCATTGGGGTTGCCCATGGAAGAGAGCAGCATGCCGCCCGTGTTGGCCTGGCGGTATATCTCATTCATGGCCTGGTTTGACCAGTTGTTGTTGATCCTGTATGTGTCGTCCGACTTGACGATCTTGAGCGCGTGCGTAGGGCACAGGCATACGCACCTGTGGCAGTTCACGCACTTGTTGCTGTCCGAGATCATCTTGCCGAGATCTTTGTCATACTTGTGCACGCCGTTGTAGCACTGCCTCTCGCAGACCTGGCATGCGATGCAGA
>JAJPZA010000181.1 GCA_021204625.1 Clostridia bacterium
CATACTTGAAAGTTTAGTGTTAACAATCAATGATATATCTTATTATATGTCTTTTGTGACACCTTAGGAAAACCTCGGCTGCCCTATTCAGTGCAATAGAACGGACCATGAACGGACTTGACAGTGTAGTTTTCGTCCGTGTCCTCCAGCGTATAGACCATGAAAGACTTGCCGTCCGGGGCGACCCTGACGACTACGTGCCCGTAAGTGGAGGACATCTTCGAGACGCGCTCCTCTCCGAGAATGTTCCTGTTGCGCTCCGGCATGTTGGTGCAGAAGATCTCGCAGTCAGGATTGGCCTCCCAGACGGCATCCACCGTCACTGGGCGGGGCTGAACATCCCTCCAGTTGCTGCATACCCAAACGTCCGGGTGAAGGGTGGAGATGAACTCCTCGCCATGGGTGAAGAACGTCCCGTGATGGTTGGCCTTCATCACTTCTACCTTGTGGGCGACCTGAGCCACTTGGGCCTCGGAGTCCTTGTAGGGATAGTTCTCGCGGTCGTTGTACTGCATGTCGCCTCCGAGGAAGAAGTCGAAGTCCTTGAAAGTGGCGATGTAGGAGCAGCTCATGTTGTTCTCGTCGGGAATGGCTTCGGGAGCGCCGGCCTCGTATTCCTCGATCGTCGGCATCCCCATGCAGCATTCCTCATCCTCTCCGGTCCAGAAGCATCCGCTGCCGCTGTAGTTGCGCACCGTCACACCGCAGTCCGGATCGTGGACCGGGACCACCTGGGTGCAGGACCCGACGTCCCATTTCTCGATCTCGGTGCCGTTCTGCGACACGGTCCACTCCGCGAAGCCGCGATAGTTATTCACGGTCTGGTTGTTCTGTCTGGCGGGGATCGGATAGGAATAGTCAGGATAGTCCCTGTCCATTATCTTGTCGATGGTCAGCTTGGTGCCGATCTCGGCGAGGCTGCTCATCTGGAACATTCCGCTCTCGTGCTCCGGAAGCTCCGGGGTCACGCTTCCGCAGTGATCGCCGTGGAAATGGGTGAGCAGGAAATAGTTGATGTGTCCCTTGGAGACTTCGGGAGAGAAGTGGTTGATGTAGTCCACAATGACCTGCCCGGCCGTGATGTCGGCGGACGGCTTCGGGGTAAGCGGATCCGACTTGCTGTCGGCCCCGTACTTCAGCAGCGAGCCGGAGGCATCCGAAAGGAAGGTGGTGCCGTCAGGGAAAATCTGCCATGTGCACTCTCCACGTCCGGTGTTGATGAAGTGGATGTCATACTCGCCCTCCTGCCATGCCGGAAGAGTCTTCCCGACCTTCACGCCCTCTCCCGAACAGGAGCTGAGCATGAGGGTCAGTACAAAGAGTATTGAAAATGAACGTCTCATTCCGGTTATAATTTAGTTATTTCTTGACTACCAATATGTTGTCCAAGAGGCAGCGTATGTACGTACTCTCACCGTTGGTCTCGAAGACTATGCGGTCGCCCTGGTTGAGGGTGGCGGTTGTGCTGTAGTTCACGAAATCGACATAGATGTGGAAGCCGTTGTTGTTGGGGCTGATCTCCACAGGCTGGCCAGGAAGAACCTGCCTGTAAAAGTCCGTGTCAAGCGTGCCGGTCGCGGCGCGGAAGATCTTGACATAGATCACGGACTCCATCGAGCAGGCATGGACGGCGCTGGCATCGAAACTGATGGTGACATCTGTGCCGTCATCTATGTCATCAAATGCCGGCGTGATTAGGTATTCGTTCGTGGTGCCCTTTGTCTGCCCTATCTTGACGTTCCCCTGAGTGGGCACGCAGTTGGTGGAGCAGTACCAGCCTTTCATTGACGGGAGAATTTCCTTGTCCCCGAAAGAATATGTAGTCTGGCCCTCATAAGAAGCCTCACCGTTAAAGGTGCCGGTCGCGGCGGCGCTCATGCCGGAATAAGTGGTGCCGGTCTGCGGATATAAGAGGCCGAAATTCCCTGTCCACTCATCGGCGGTGTAGTCAAGAGTGCCGGTGCCGACCGGAATAAGGCCGCAGACGTCGTTGGCATGGTCGGCATTCCAGCCATGGTCATCGAACGGCTGATACATCAATTCTCCGGAGACGGCCTCGTGAGCCGGCTCGGTTGTTCCCGAAACAACAGCGGACCATGCGGAGGTTCCGTTCGCTGCGGCAAGGGCAAGTGTCTTGCTGCAATAGTCGCTTATCGTCAGATCGGCGATGTTCCTGACGCGGAGGTAATAGGTAGTGGCCGGCTGGAGGAAACTGAAGCATACGTTGGTGTTGGATGCGGCATTAGGCGAGGTCTGGGAGGAGCCGTCGCTGGAACTTCCGATCCATGTGCCCTGGCCGTATGCTCCGGTGGTGTTGTTTACGGTGTACATGTCATAGACGATGTTCTGGAAATTCTCGTCCGTGGCGAGCTGCAGCTGGAAGGTTCTCGTGAGCACGTCAGGAGCGGCGAATGTCCAGTTCAGACCTGCTGCGGCATCGTCCCATTCGAAGGAGAGGTGGCGCGCAGAAGGATTCCTCGTCTTCTGCCACATGTTCAGAGTCGTGACGGTGCCCAATGAGGCCGGCTTGGAGGCCTTACCGCTGATTTCTCCGACGGCGATGATCTGGAGAGTAGTGTAGGTGGTGTTCAGATCCAGTCCGGAGATGCTATACTCGAAGGAACCATTGCTGTCATTGGTCTTGATGAGCTCAAGCCCGTAGTTCGTGGGCTCTCCGTTGTCGTAGACCTCGTAGGTGCAGGCGATGGTCGGAGCGGCGATGTTGATGTTGATCCAGCCGAGGCCGGGCCTGATGTTGCTTACGGTCGGGGTCGCGGCGGGAGACTCCTCTTCAGTGAGGGTCGTGCAGGAGACGGTGCTGGAGAAATCGCTGAGGGTATTCCCATTCTCGGCCCTCACCTTGAACTGATAGGTGGTCCCGAAATCATAGTCCGTGTAATCGAACTCCGTGGAAGTGATCCGGTCTGATTTCGAATAGGAAGGATCGCCGGCCACATTGTAGTACACAACGTAATAAGCGGCGTCGGCAACCTCTGCCCAGCTGACGACGACCGCACCGGCCTCCTCGTCCTGATAGGCGCTGACGGAAGTCGGAGTGTCAAGCGGAGCGTATGTCACGGTTCCCTCGTTCTCGCAGGCGACGAACGCGAGGGCGGCCACGAACAATGCCAGAATTAGATATTTTCTCATAATCAGTTAGATTTAATTATTTACAGGCGTAAGATTTTACGTTCTTCACGACGTAGCTCATGTCCGAATCCTCCAGCACATACACATAGTACTTCGTGGCGGTAGGGTCGACCCTGACCACCACATGGCCTTGGGTGGACACGAAATCAGATGCGCTGGCCGTGCAGTTCGCGCCGAAATTGGTGGCGTACAGAGAACAGAGAGGGTTGGCGTTGCGTACTCTTGTGACGGATGTCCCGTTCGGCTGGACATCACGCCATGGATTCGCGATCCAGACCGTAGGGCAGGTCGCGTCCATGAACTCCTCGCTGTTGCAGTAGTTCGTACCATGGTGATTGGCCTTGTTGACGTCCATCACTCCGATGACCTGCGACATGGGCAGCTCGCTGTCCTTGTAGGAATAGGTGCTCTTGCCGTTGTACTGGTGATCGCCGCCGGTGTAATAGTCGAACTTTCCGAACCTCAGCCAGAAGGCGCAGCAGAGGTTGTTCTCGTTGGGATAGGCGTCCGAGTTGTCGTAAGTCTCCGGAATGTAGAGCTCGTAGTTCTCGCCAGTGCCGGTCCAGTAATATCCGCTGCAGGTCAGGTTCTGGATCTGGAAGTCAGGATAGGAGGCAGCATCGTGCACCAGTGCGATCTGATTGAGGGCCCCGGGGTTAAACTGCTCGACCGTGGTTCCGTTGGTTGACTTGGACCAGGTGAGGAAGTTCCTGAGATTCTCGTACTTGGCTCCGGTCAGGGCCTTCGGGAAATTGTAGTCCGGATAGCCCCTGTCGAGGTAGTGTCCGAACGGCAGCGCGACTCCGACGCCGCAGAGGGAGTTCAGCACGAAGGTGCCGTCCCCGCCCTTGGGCAGAGCACTGTTGTATGTTCCCCAATGGTCGTCATGCATGTGGGACAGAAGGGCGTAGTCGATGTGTCCTCTGCTGACTTCCGAGGTGAAGTGGTTGATGTAGTTAACGATCACATCCTGGGTCGAGATGTCGGCGCTCGGCAGGAACGGGGTCTGAGGACTGTTGTCCTCCTCGTCATCCGAGATCGTAGTGCATCCGGCGAAATCAATGATCATGGTGGTGCCGTCAGGGAAAATGAGGAACGAGCTCTCGCCTCTTCCCGTGTTTATAAAATGGATGTCTAAACATCCCTCCTCCCAAGCACCCAACACATCTCCCACTTTGTAGACGGTGAAGTTCTCATCTGTGGAACTGCCGCTTTCCGGTGTGGATCCGCCCTTGTCCGAGCAGGAGCAGACCGCAACGCACATCGCAAACGCTAGTGCGAAGATTCCCAAAATCGATTTTTTCACTTTACAATCAAATTAATGGTTAGCAATATTGGTTATTAAAGATTTCATTCTCACGCCTCTAGACGAGACATGGGCACAAAAAAGTCGGGAATACGGCTGGATAGCCTTCCCGACATAATAAGATAAAATCACTCAAAAAACTATAATTCAAATAATTACCCCCCGACAGTATTTATGACGGGAATCTGTAAGAGATAAGGGGCTCTTATCATGGTTAAATCAGTTGTCTTATTGGTTATAACTTCGTTGCAATATTAGACATATTTTGATACAAAAGCAAAAAAATCGGCAATAATATGCTTGTGATTTTTTGCCTTATTTTTCCATTTTACGCTTTTTAGAATAAAAACGGAAAGTGATCGCAAGGGGTCGGAATCTGGCCGAACTCCCGGCTACATTTCGTAATGCATCCGGCCTGCTAGTTGCCGCCGGCGAGGACAACGCAGGCGAGGCCGACGATGAAGAAGACGAACATCGTGGCGATGAGGAGGTTGGTCTTCTTGTCGGAGCCCTTGAACTCCTTCCAGACGAAGACGCCCCAGATGGCGGCGATCATCGGGGAGCCCTGGCCGAGGGCGTAGGAGATGGCGGCTCCGGCCTTGCCGGCCGCGATGTAGTTCAGAGCGGTACCGAGGCACCAGATCGCGCCGCCGAGCATGCCGACAAGGTGGATCTTGGCGCTGCCGTGGAAATACTGTCTGTAGGTCACTGGCTCTCCGACCACCGGCTTGCGCATCATGAAGGTGTTGATGATCAGGTTGGTGAAGAACACTCCGACGGAAAGGATGAAGATGGCGGAGTAAGGGGTCATCATGCCCGGGGTCGGACTGGCGAAGTTCTCCAGGTCTACCGCCTTGACGGCCAGCGGGCTGAAGAAGGACATCAGGATTCCCGCCACGGCGGCCAGAATCAGCCCTGTGCGGTTCTTCTTCTTGTTTTCCGGCGACTTGGTCATTCGGGTGGAGGCCACGGCGTTGCAGACGATGGCGATGACCACCAGCAGCACGCCGAGGAAGAGTATCAGAGGATTGCCCTTGGCCTGGACGAAGAAATAGTTGTTGAGCACGCCGAAGACGAAGGCGAGTCCAACTCCGAGCGGGAAGGCGACGGAGAGGCCGGCCAGCGAGGTGGACGCGGAAAGGATGATGTTGGAGACATTGAAGACGACGCCTCCGCAGAAGGCGAACGCCAGGGATTTCCAGCTGGCCTGGACGAGATCCTGCACGAAAGGACGGCCTTCGGAGCCGAAACTGCCGAGAGTGAAGCCCATCACGAGGGCCCAGATGACCATTCCGATCACGTAGTCCCAGTAGAACAGCTCGTATCTCCATGTCCGGCCGGCGAGTTTCTGGGTATTGGCCCAGGAGCCCCAGCAGAGCATAGTCACGAAGCAGAGAACTACTGCCAGAGAGTAACTGTTGACGATGAACATAGTTATGAGGTTAAAGCGTTAATAATTCGGTTATAAGGACTGAGGCCGCAGACGGCTCCGCGCCGACGTGACGTCCTTGAAGTTTATTCTGCGTAGAGCGCGTCTTCTGTGAGACGGCCCAAAGCAGTGTATTTCTCATAGAGTCCGGCATAGACGGCGCCGCGTTCCGCATCGGGCAGGTATTCTCCGGCGAAGCCGCTGTTCATGGCCTCGACCGCATCCTCGACCTTCGAATAGAGGCCGGCCGCCGTGGCGGCGAACATGGCCGCTCCGAGGGCGCAGGCCTGGTCGGTGTTGCAGACCTTGATGGTCTTGCCCATGACGTCGGCCATCGTCTGCATCACGAACGGGTTCTTCAGGGCTATGCCTCCGATGCCGATGACCTCGTCGATTTCAAGTCCCTCAGCGACATACTTGTCGGCGATCGCCTTGCTGCCGAAGGCCGTGGCCTCGACGAGCGAGCGGAACAGCTTCGGTGCGGTGGCCGAAAGCGTGAGGCCCGAGACGGTGCCCTTGACGGAAGGGTTCACGTAAGGGGAGCGGCGGCCGTTGATCCAGTCTGTGGAGACCATTCCGTCCCCGCCGGCCGGCAGTTTCTGAGCCTCGGCCGTGAGAGCGGGGAGAATTCTGGAGCAGGCCTTCTCGAGGGCCTCGCCCTCAAGCCCGGAAAGGTTTCTCAGAGGCCATTCCATGAGCTTGCAAAACATCGCGTACACGTCCCCGAACGAGCTCTGGCCGGCCTCGAAGCCGATCATCCCGGGGATGATGCTCCCGTCCACCTGGCCGCAGATGCCCGGAACGCACTTGTCCCCCACCTCCCCGTAGGGGGCCACGATCATGTCGCAGGTGGAGGTGCCGATGACCCTGACGAGGGTCTTCTCCCTGATTCCGGCACCGACTGCGCCCACGTGGCAGTCCAGCGCGCCTTCCGAGACGACGACCGAGGTGCTAAGGCCGAGCTTCTCAGCCCATTGCGGGCAGAGCGTCCCGACAGGCCTGTCGGCGGTCAGCGTGCCGTCAGGAAGGGAGTCCCTGATCTTTGCCAGCAGAGGGTCTATCCCGGCGAAGAACTCGCGCGGAGGATAGCCGCCCCACTCGGCGTTCCACATGGCCTTGTGTCCCTTGGCGCAGCGGCTGCGCACGATCGCCCCTGCGGACCTGACTCCCGTCAGCACGGCCGGCAGCCACTCGCAGCATTCCACGAAGGCCTCGGCCCTGGCGGCGACCTGAGGGCTGTGACGAAGCGCGTGCAGGGCCTTCGCCCAGTACCACTCGCAGTCGTAGATCCCGCCGACGTACTTGGAATAGTCCACGTCGGAGCAGGAGCAGGCAGTGTTTATCTCAGCGGCCTCCCGTACCGAAGTATGGTCCTTCCAGAGGATGAACATCGCGTCCGGATTGTCCTCGAACTCCGGCAACAGGGAGAGCGGCGTGCCCTCGGCATCGGTGAAGCAGGGGGTGGAGCCGGTGGTGTCGAAGCCGATGCCTACCACGCCGGAAGCCACCTTCGGGTCGCATTTCGAGAGGGAGTCCCTGATGATGAACTCAAGGGCCTCGAGATAGTCCTTCGGATGCTGTCTCCACTGATTCAGACCAGGATCGCAGTAGAGGCCCCGGGACCATCTTGTGTAGTTCTTCACGCTGGAGGCGAGAACGGCCCCGTCCTCAGCGTTCACGACAACGGCCCTCGCGGAGTCGCTGCCGAAATCAATGCCTATGACATATTTTCCCATAAGAATAAGGTTTAGCTGCGGGATTCGAGCAGGAGGTCGCGGAAGACGGAGAGGTCACGGGCGGTGATCGGAGGAAGAGGGTCGGATGACATGGCCGTCTCGAGGGTGGTCTCCCCGGAAAGAACGAGGACCCCGAGGGCCCCGGCGTTGCGGGCGGCCTCCACGTCGGTGTAGATCC
>JAJPZA010000231.1 GCA_021204625.1 Clostridia bacterium
GGGATAATTATCCCTCATGCGGGTTTGAGATAGTCTCCACAAGCGAGGACTGGGACTCCGAGGCCAACGGGGACATAGAGACGGAGTACGAGAGGCACTTCAAGGACCAGGGCCTTAAGATTTACAGGATAGTGGCAAAGAAGATTTAAGGAGCGGGCGCCCGCCCCTTTTTTTGTGCCGGCCAGGGCACGGCCTGCATCCGGCCCTGCCTGGGCGCGGAATTCGCACCAAATCCCATTGGATTTGGGCAAAATAGCCATTAAAAACGCTTTACTAATTTAGTGCAGTAAAGTATAATCTCTCCAAGAGGTGCGAAATGACAGATGATTTCATGCATCATTGCGAAGATGAACTGTACGGCATACTGCTGAAGCTTCAGACCAAGGAAGACTGCAAGGCACTTTTGGAAGACCTTTGCACGTACAAGGAAGTGGAGAACATGGCCATGAGGGCCCATGCCGCAAAGCTGTGCATGGAAGGCAAGACATACACGGAGATCACCAAAGAGACAAAGCTTTCCAGCACCACCATAAGCCGCATAGCCAAATGCGTGTCGCACGGCAGCGGCGGATACCGCGCCTTCATAACTCCGGACGCCCCGGAAGCAGAGACCGGGGAAGAAGGCGGGTCAGAGGAAGAGTAGCCCATGAGGGGCGCATGCGCACGCCAGCATGCAGACAAGAGATTGCATAGCAGAAAGGATATGGCATAGTATGGAAATAAAGTATATCGGCAGGGAAGATGCCGTGAAGATGGAGCTCAAGAGCCTGTACATGATGTACGGGTATGATGAGTACCGTCTTTCCGGCTTTGAGGAGTATTCCTTCTACGCCGAGAACGAGAGCTTTTTGAACACCAAGGACGTCATTGCGGTGAACGCCGGCGGAAAGCTTCTGGCGCTCCGTTCGGACGTGACCCTTTCCATTGCCAAAAACATAGACATCCCGGATAAGTTCCCGGGAGCCAGGAAGCTCTTCTATGATGAGAAGGTCTTTCGCAAGGCTCCGGGCGGCGGCATAAACGAGATCTCGCAGATTGGAATTGAGATAATGGGCACGGTGGACAGGATGGCCACCGTGGAAGTGTGCCAGCTCATAGACGCCACTCTCTCCAGGGTTTCGCCGGAGAGCATCGTGGACATCTCCCACATGGGAATCATCGTCAAGGCCCTTAAAATGCTTTGCCTGGACCCTAAGGACGAGCACCTGGCCCTGGAGTGCCTCAAGGGCAAGAACACTCATGATTTTATGAGGCTCATGCAGACTTTGGGGCGCAGCGAGAGGGAGTACGGCCCGTTCCTCACGCTCATATCCCTTCCCTCATCCGGAGACGAGGCGGTGGAAAAGCTCAAGGAGATAAAGGGTCTGGACATCTCCGCAGAGGTTGCGGAGCTGGAGGATTTCCTGCTGTACGCCGTAGGGGACATGCAGGTGGACTTCTCGATAGTCGGGGATTACAATTATTACAACGGCATAATATTCAAGGGATATGTGCAGGGCATTCCCAAGGCGGTCCTTTCCGGAGGCAGGTATGACAAGCTCCTGGAAAAGTTCGGCAAAAAGGCGCAGGCCATAGGTTTCGCCCTCTACGTCGGGGAGATAGACTTCCACAAATATGCGGCGAAGGACGAAGACCGGCTGGCCGCATGCCCGTATCCGGATGACAGCTACGAGTCCGTGAACACGGCGATGTCCGCGGCCACGAGATCCCGCATGGACGGAAGGCGCGTTCTGGTGACGCATGTCATCCTCGCTGGATTTGACGGCGACATAATAGACCCGTTCATAGACTTTGAACCGGATGATGACTTCGTCGGCGCGGACGCGTGGCCAGAGGCAGAAGGAGGCCCGGATGATTAATTTCGCTCTGCCCAAGGGCAGGCTCGGTGACAAGGCATACGGCCTCCTGCAGAAGGCCGGCTACTCATGCGCCGAATACGATGAAAGCAGCCGCAAGCTGATATTCACGGACACCAGCACCGGAGTATCCCTTTTCTGGGTCAAGCCCACGGACGTCTCAGTGTACGTGGAAGAGGGGGCAGCGGACGTAGGGTTCATAGGCAAGGACATATTGGACGAATACCGCCCGGACGTGTATGAGCTTCTGGACATGAACATGGGCAAATGCCGCATGTGCGTGGCCGCCAAAAAAGGCTTCAGGGACGACACGTCCCATCCCTTGAAGGTTGCCACCAAGTTTCCCAACAGCGCCACTTCATACTTCCAGTCCAAGGGCCGTGAAGTGCAGATAATAAAGCTCAACGGCTCCATAGAGCTGGCTCCCGTCTTAGGGCTTTCAGACGTCATCTTTGATATCGTTGAGACCGGGACCACCCTCCGCGAGAACAACCTTGAGGTCATAGACGAAGCCTTCCAGATAAGCATGCGCTTAATCGCCAACAAGGCCTCGTACAAGTTCAAGCGCCAGGACATCCAGCTCCTCACGGAGCGCCTCAGGGCCGTAATCCAGTAACTCCTGCGGCAAAGGCCGCAGAGCAAAACAGACCGCTTAAAGCGGTTTGCAAGCCCGGCAGGGCTTTCATATACAGAATACGGAGACACCATGAAGAAGATCATATATGCAGGACAGAGCGCAGAGGAGCTCTTCGGAGCCCGTGAAGAGATGAGCATGGCGGCGGAGCAGACCGTCCGCGAGATAATTCAGAACGTGCGCGCTAACGGGGACAAGGCCCTTAAAGAGTATGCCGCCAAATTTGACGGCTATACCGGGGACCTGTACGTCACGGAGCGGGAGATTGCGGAGGCCAAAGCGTCTTTGGATGCGGAATATATCCAGACCTTGCAGGACTGCATAGACAACATCCGTGAATTTCACAGCGCACAGAAGCGCTCCGGATTTGAAATCAAAAGGAACGGGGCGGTTCTCGGAGAACGAATAATACCTGTCCGCAGGGCGGGCATATACATTCCCGGCGGCACGGCCGCATACCCCTCAACTGTTCTCATGAACGCAATTCCCGCCTCAATAGCAGGCGTTCCGGAAATCATAATGGCAACGCCCGTGAAGGCAGACGGAAAGGTTAAGCCGGAGGTCCTCACGGCAGCCTCAATGTGCGGCGTCACCAGCATCCTCAAAATAGGCGGGGCACAGGCAATAGCGGCTCTTGCATACGGCACGGAATCAGTTCCCCGCGTGGACAAGATAACAGGCCCCGGAAACATCTTCGTGGCCACTGCCAAGAGGCTTGTGGCCTCAGAAGTGTGCGGAATAGACATGGTGGCGGGTCCCAGCGAGATACTCGTCGTGGCGGATGAATACGCAAATCCCGTCAATGTGGCGGCAGACCTTCTTTCCCAGGCGGAGCATGACAAGCTCGCCTCAGCCCTCCTGATATGCACCAGCGAATCCCTTGCGGACGCCGTAATGGAGCAGATAGAAATCCAGCTCAAGAAGCTTCCGCGCGAGGAGATTGCCAGGGCTTCAATAGACAACAACTGCAAGGTAATCGTGTGCCCTGACACGGACACTGCCATAGAAGTCGCCAACGAGTACGCTCCGGAGCATCTGGAGCTCTGCATCCAAAATGCAAAAGAGAACCTTTCCAAGGTCCGCAACGCCGGCTCCGTATTTCTCGGCTACAACACCCCGGAGGCGGTGGGGGATTATTACGCAGGCGCAAACCACACCCTTCCCACATCCGGCACGGCGCGGTTTGCCTCTCCTCTCGGCGTGGACGATTTTGTAAAGACCACGCAGTATATGGAATACACGCAGGAAGCTTTGGAAAAGGCTTGCCCGGACATCGTACGTTTCGCGCAGTCCGAAGGCCTTACGGCTCACGGAGAGAGCGTGAAGGTGCGCATGAAGAAGTAATCAGCCCGCAAAAACGGCCCATGCAGGGCCTTCAGCGGCTTATATGAGCCTGGCTTTCACAGGCATCCTAAAACATTAAAAACTGCAAACACGGCGGCATATGCCGCATGCAAGATACATACCGGCTGGAAATCATGAGCGAGTTTTTAAACAAAAAGCTTTCATCCCTGGAGCCGTACACGCCCGGCGAGCAGCCCAAGGAGAAGCTGATAAAGCTTAATACAAACGAGAGTCCGTATTATCCCTCGCGTTTCGCGGTGCAGGCCATAAGGGGCCAGGAGCTGAGGGACTGCAGGCTGTACTCGGACCCGGAGAGCGTGACGCTCCGATCCGCAATAGCGGAATTCTACGGAGAGTACGGAATAAGCAAGGAGAACGTCCTGGTCACAAATGGCTCGGACGAGTCCCTGGCCTTTTCCTTTGCGGCGTTCTGCGAAAACGGAGCCATCTTCCCGGACGTGACGTACGGCTTCTACAAGGTTTTCGCATCGCTTTTCGGCGTGGCGTATGAAGAGATTCCTCTGAATCCGGATTTCACCGTATCCGTGGAGCCGTATCTGAAAGACGCCAGGACGGTATTCATTGCCAACCCAAATGCGCAGACGGGCATATATCTTCCTCTGGATGACGTGGAGAGGATTGCGGCCTCCAACCCGAAGAGGGTTGTGATAGTGGATGAGGCGTACGTGGACTTCGGCGGGGACACGGCGGTCCAGCTCATTTCCAGGTATCCCAACCTTATAGTAATCCAGACATTCTCCAAGTCCAGGTCTTTGGCCGGCGCCCGCGTGGGCTTTGCCATGGCGCAGGAAGGGTTAATACAAGACCTCAACAGAGTGAAGTATTCCTTCAACCCGTACAACGTGAACAGGATTTCGGAGAGGCTGGCCACAGCGGCCATCACGGACAGGGAGTACTTCAATGCCTGCCGCACAAAGATAATCTTAACGCGCGCAAAGCTCACGGCGGCTCTCAGGGAGACGGGCTTCACGGTTCTTCCTTCCAAGTCCAATTTCGTCCTGGCCGGCACGCCGAAGATGGGAGGAGCGGAGCTGCAGGCGGCCCTTAGGAAGAGGGGCATCCTTGTGCGCCATTTTGATGATGAAAGGATACGGGACTATGTGAGAATCACGATAGGCAGCGATGAAGAGATACAGACGCTCATTTTAGCAGTAAAGGAGATTTTAAATGAGAAAGGCTGAGATAGAGAGAAACACGAACGAGACCAGAATAAAGCTCATGCTGGATCTGGACGGCGGGGAAAAATCCGTGGACACAGGATGCGGATTTCTGAACCACATGCTTGAGCTCTTTGCCGTACACTCCGGATTCGGCTTCGCCGTGAAGTGCGTGGGGGACACGGACGTGGACTTCCACCACACGACGGAGGACATAGGAATAGCTCTCGGCAAGGCATTCAAGGCCGCCATAGGAAACAAGGCCGGCATAGCCCGCTATGCGGACATAATCCTTCCCATGGACGAATCCCTCATAATGTGCGCCATAGACATCTCCGGCCGCAGCTATCTCAACTTTGACGTTGAGATACCGTCTGCCAAAGTGCTGGACGGAGAGGACGAGGAGACCAAAAGAAGGGTGGGCCTTTTTGACACAGAGCTCGTGGAGGAGTTCTTCATCGCCTTCACCCGCGAGGCGGGCGTCACCCTGCACTTCAAAAAGCTGTACGGCAAAAACACGCATCACATCATAGAAGGAGTCTTCAAGGCGTTCGGCAGGACCCTTGCGAAGGCAGTCAAAATCGTCGGCACGGAAGTGCCCTCTTCAAAAGGTGTCTTATGATAGCCATTGTGGATTACGGCGTGGGGAATCTCTTCTCGCTCAAAAGCTCCCTGCAGTCCTTAAACCTGGACAGCATCGTGACTTCAGACAAAAAAGCCATCCTGTCCGCGGACAGGGTCATCCTTCCCGGCGTGGGGGCCTTCGGGGACGCCGCGGACAAGCTCAATGAAACCGGCCTTGCGGACACCGTCCGCGAAGTGGCCGCAAACGGCACTCCGCTTCTCGGTATCTGCCTCGGCATGCAGCTTCTCTTCGAGCGCGGATATGAATACGGAGAGCACCGGGGCCTCGGTCTTCTTCACGGAGAGGTACGCCCCCTGGCGGAAGACATCACAGGGCTCAAAATCCCGCACATGGGTTGGAACTCCCTGGTCTTCACAAAGCCTTCCCCGCTGTTCAAGTACACAAACGAGGGGGACTATGTGTATTTCGTTCATTCCTTCCAGGCCAAGAAGTGCCAGGACTCCCTGCTTGCATACTGCGAATACGGCACAACGCCCGTAACGGCAGCCTGCGGCTCCAAAAACGTGTACGGCACGCAGTTCCATCCGGAAAAGAGCGGCCCCGCAGGCATGAAAATCCTCCGGGCTTTCGCAGAGCTGTAATACATCCAAACAGCTGTCCAGCGGCGTTGTGCGCTCAGTCCTGCATGACTGCATAATGAGATGCTCCTGCGGATATAGGCCGTTCACGGCCGCATGCAGGCTCATATAAGCCGCCTGGATATACATGCCTGAATCCCTGGTATACATACCTGAAACACACAGCGAGGAAAGAAAATGAAGGTGTTCCCGGCTATAGACATGATTAACGGCGAGGTTGTCCGTCTCCTCAAGGGGGATTACGGCAAAGTCACCAGGTATTCCCTCTCTGTGGAAGAGGCGGCCAAAGGCTTCCATGCAGACGGCGCAAGATACCTTCACGCCGTGGACCTGGACGGAGCCAAATCCGGCAGGCCGGACAATGCGGAGAGCGTTGCCAAAATCATAAAGGCTGCACCCCTGTTTGTGGAGATAGGCGGAGGCATCCGTGAGGAAGGCCAGATATCCAGATACCTCTCCTCCGGAGCAGGCAGGGTAATTCTCGGAACCGTGGCCGTTACAGACTTCCCCTTTGTTGTCCGCATGGCGGAAAAGTACGGCGAAAAGATAGTGGTGGGCGTGGACGCTGCGGACGGCAAAGTGGCCATCTCCGGCTGGCGCAACGTCACGGACATAGATTCTATAGAATTCTGCATGAAGCTTGCAAAAGCCGGCGTCCGGACCGTGATATACACGGACATTTCAAAGGACGGAGCTTTAGCAGGCACAAACCTGGACATATACAAAAAGCTCAGGGATATAGAGGGCCTGAAGATTACAGCTTCCGGAGGCATAACCTTCCTGGACGAGATAGGGGCTCTCAAGGAGATTGGCGTGGACGCCGTAATCCTGGGCAGGGCCCTGTACGAGGGCCGTCTCAATCTCAGGGAAGCGATTTCCGTTGCAGGCCCGCAGGAGTGAAATCCCCAAAGCGGGGCGCATATAGCGGATTGAAGTCCAGATTACGGCATAACCGAAAATGACAGCAGACAGCCCGTTGGCGGGCTGCGGGAGATACAAATGTTAGCTAAGCGCATAATACCATGCCTGGACGTGAGGAACGGAAGGGTAGTGAAGGGCACGAACTTTCTGAACGTTAACGACGTGGATGACCCCGTCCATCTTGCGAAGATCTACTCAGATTCAGGGGCGGACGAGCTCGTGTTCTATGACATCACGGCAAGCTTTGAAGGCAGGTCCCTTTTTACGGACATTCTCCGCAGGACGGCGTCCCAGATATTTATTCCGCTCACAGTCGGGGGCGGCATTAACACCGTGGATGATTTTGACAGGGTCCTGAAGTGCGGGGCGGACAAGGTAAGCGTCAACTCGGGCGCGATCCGCAATCCTTCCCTCATCCATGAGGCGGCAAAAAAGTACGGGGACCAGTGCGTCGTCCTTTCCATGGACGTAAAGCGCGTGGACGGCAAGTTCAAGGTTTTCTCAAAGGGAGCCCGCGAGGAGACGCCCCTGGAAGCTGTAGCATGGGCGAAGTTCGGCGAGGCCAACGGGGCAGGAGAGATAGTCCTCAATTCCATAGACACGGACGGAGTCAAGAAGGGCTTTGACCTTGAGATGCTGGACGCCATCTGCAATGCCGTCCGCATACCCGTGATAGCCTCCGGCGGCGCCGGATGCGTGCAGGATTTCATAGACCTCTTCAAGACGGTGAACGCGGACGCGGGCCTCGGCGCCTCCGTCTTCCATTTCGGCGAGATAGCCATCCCGGATTTGAAGCTCGCCCTAAGAGATGCAGGCATTCCCGTGAGAGTATAGCCTGTTTAATCCGTTTTTACACAGCAAACAGAGCGGCCCAAAGGCCGCTGCGCACAATATCTAATGAGAGGAACCATTATGCTTGATATCAGCGAACTTAAATTTGACGCCCAGGGGCTCATCCCGGCAGTTGTCACGGACTTTTACACCAAGGAGGTCCTTACCGTGGCCTACATGAACAGGGAGAGTCTTGAGATTTCCATGAAAGAGGGAAGGACCTGCTTCTGGTCCAGATCCCGCCAGGAGCTCTGGAGAAAGGGGGAGACTTCCGGAAACGTCCAGCATATAGTCTATATAAAGGCGGACTGTGACAGGGACGCTCTCACCGTTGAGGTAGTAAAGGACGGCCCCGCATGCCACCTTGGCACGGAGAGCTGCTTCAATGACTACGTATACTCATCCGACACTCTTCCGGAATACACCCTGGACGGCCTGTACAAACTCCTTGAGGGCAGGAAAGAGCATCCCACAGAAGGCTCATACACTTCATATCTTTTCAACGAGGGAAACGACAAGATCCTCAAAAAAGTCGGGGAGGAGAGCACGGAGGTCATTGTGGCCGGCAAGGGCGGAGACAAGGCTGAGGTCATCTTCGAGGTCTCGGACCTTGTGTATCATGTGATGGTCCTTCTCGTTAACATGGGAATATCCCTCAACGACATCCGCGACGAGCTCAAGAAGCGCCACATCGTGGACAAGAAAGTAAAGCAGAAGCACATGCAGTGATTCTGCTTTCCAGGAATCAAGTATCTATGGCAGAAACACCCGGCAGGCGGTCCATAACCCACGGACAGCCGGACGGCGTGAAGCAAATACATCAGAGTGCAACAAAAGAGGTGTGACATCATGACCAACAAAAGACTGCTTGCGATGCAGGATCTTTCCTGTGTAGGACAGTGCTCACTCACTGTGGTTCATCCCATCCTTTCTGCATACGGCATAGAGACCTGCATGCTCCCTACGGCCGTTCTCTCGAACCACACAATGTTCTCCAAGTGGAGCTATCTGGATTTGACAGACGAGATACAGAACATTTTCGAGGTCTGGCGCGGCGAGGGCTTCAAGTTTGACGGATTCCTTTTAGGATATCTCGGCAAGACTCCGCTCATGGAGACGGCCGAGACCTGCTTCAGGGATTTCTCGGCAGAAGGGGCCATCAAGATTATAGACCCCGTATTTGCGGACAACGGCAGGATTTACGGCGGATTTGACATGACCTATGTCGAGGCCATGGCCAGGTTCATATCCAACGCGGACATCATCCTGCCCAACGTAACCGAGGCCTGCTTCATGACAGGCACTCCGTACAGCGCGGTCCATACCAAGGAGTATCTTGAGAACCTTGTTCTGGCTCTCGGCAAGCTCACAAATGCGACAGCCGTTATAACGGGAGTGGAGCTGGACGGCAAGATCGGAGAGATTATCTGCCAGGACGGCCAGATTTCCTACGTCCTCGGCGAGAAGCTGCCCGTAAGCCTTCACGGCACCGGAGACATCTTCGCTGCAACATTCACCGCTGCATATCTGCAGGGCAAGACCGTTTCCGAGTCCGCAGACTTCGCCTCAGAATTCGTCCGCGACTGCATCCGCATGACTCCGAAGGAGCACTTCTACGGCGCATGCTTCGAACAGGTTCTTGCAAAGAACCTTGGCTGATTCCCACACGAATATCATCTGAATACAAACCGCAAAGGCCGCCTTTGGACGGCCTTTTTGCTTGGCTGTTTTCCAGATTCCGAGGCAGCAACTGTTCGTAAAACACAACTTTTCCGCCGGACTGCCCCTCCTGGACTTGATAGAATGGCCGAAAGCACGAACAAATGTTCATTAGCGGGCCGATTCGCAAAAATTCGTGCCGGGATATCACGCATTCAGCCATATAAACTTGCGATGGTGGCCACCTGTTGCCTGTGTATTTCAAAGCCTACACCGGGTTATGCGCGCCAGAAAGAATGCCAGCAAAAATGTGTTGTTTTTTAAGCTTATTTGAAAATTCCGACACATTGTGACTGTTTGTGGGTTTTTTAAAGACGCTTGAGGCATTTTCCTTGAAAACCCGCCGGCGCAGGTTTATAATCAGGCCAGAAAACGGTAAGGGAGATGCGGTATTATGAAAAGCAAAAGCAGAGTCTTCTCACTTGCGCTTTGCCTGCTTCTGACGCTCGCTATGTTCCTGTGCGTGTTCTTCGCTGCATGCAGCACATCTTCGGATGACAACGGAAACGGGACAAATCCTTCCGGGCAGGAAGGGACAGATCCAGGCGAAGACGGCACAACCCCGTCCGGGAACGAAGGAGGCTCCGGAACTGGGGGCGGCAATGGTGAAGATGATTATGTGAACCCCGGGGATTCCTTGGGAGGAGCACAGGAATATACGGGCAATGCGTCGCTTACTGAGACTAATCTGGCTGAGACTGCTTTGGCGGCTGTGGGCACGGTGTCTGATACAGTGCACACGACGGCGGACGAGGTAAAAGCGGACAGCAACGTTACGGAGCTTTCCGGCAAAAGCATAAAGAAAGCCGGCGCATATTACATAGAAGGATCAACATTCTCGGACGGAAGCAGCGTGTCCGGGAGCAAGATTGATGTCACGGCGGACGGCGTCACCCTGTATCTGATAAATGCGGAGCTGTCCAACAACAAGAATATAATCGGTTCCGATAACTACGGTCTTACGCTTGTGCTTATCGGAGAAAGCACGGCGACTGAGACGGCGGATGACAAGACGGCCATAGATATCGCCGGAGACCTTACAATCCTCGGGTCAGGATCGCTTGCAATCGCCGCTTCGGATTCATCCGCATCAATAAAGAACGGCATCAAGGCCAACTCCATATCAGTCATAGACGCCACGCTCAGCATTGATGCCGGCAAGGATGCCCTGCATGCGGAAATCACATCATATGACGGCGAGACGGAAGCTCCCGCATTCTCATACTCAGACGGCGGATTCGTTTACACCAAGAATGCAACGCTTACCCTTACGGCAGAGGATGACGGCATACAGGCGGACACCTTCGTGTACGTAGATGAAGGCTCGAACGTGAACGTTACGGCTGCAGGCAAGGGCGTCAAGGCAGGGCTCATAGACTGGGGGTCGGACAGTGCTGAGATTGAAGACGGAGACTATCTCGTTTACATCAACGGAGACGTCACAGTGGATTCCACAGATGATGCCATCCACAGCAACAGCACAATCATCATAGAGGGCGGAGACATTTACATCAAGGCAGGGGATGACGCAGTCCATGCGGATGACCTGCTCCAGGTGTACGGCGGATACATTGAAATCACAGAGTGCTATGAAGGTCTTGAGGCAGCGAAGGTGGAGGTCACAGGCGGCTATGTCAACGTCACGTCTTCGGATGACGGCATTAACGGGGCGGACGGCACAACGGCAGTCATGGGTCAGGCAAACAGCAACTGCCACATCATCCTCAACGGCGGCATAATCTATGTGGACGCCAGCGGAGACGGCGTGGACTCAAACGGAGACATCCTCATTTCAGGCGGAATACTCTTCGTGTCCGGATCAACAGGCAGCAATGACGCCGCGCTGGATTCAGAGAGCGGCATAAAGATTACCGGAGGATATGTGTTCGCATGCGGAGCTTTAGGAATGGTTGAGACCCCTTCAACATCTTCCACACAGTATGTGATTTCATATGCCCAGCAGTCCACAATAAGCGCAGGAACCACGCTGTACCTCAAGGACGCATCCGGGAACACGCTTCTGTACTATACAGTGCCCAAAGCCTGCCAGTCCGTAATCCTTTCCAGCCCGGATCTTGCAAAAGGCAGCACATATTACATCTACGGTGAGAGCACGAAGCTTGCATCCTGCACAATCTCATCAGTAATAACCTCTGTCGGATCTTCAACAAGCACAATGCCCGGAAGCAGCAGCAACGGCAGCTTCGGCGGAAACATGGGCAGCGGCAGCGGCGGCTCAAACGGCGGATTCCAGGGCGGCTTTAACAGCGGATTCGGCAGCTTCGGCAGACACTGATCAAATCATGATTTCATAATATTACCCTTCTCACAGATTATATGAAAGGCGGCCCGGGAGGGCCGTCTTTTATACTATATGACTATTTTATATGTAGTAAATTCATATAGTTCGTTATAGTTTAAACATAAAATTTGAAATGTTAAAAAATTTTTACACCATAATTGCAGCTTTTTGTTTACCCAGTCAAAAAAGTGTTTATAAATATATTGTAAGGTCTTTTACAATATGCTATAATAAGGACAATGGATGAATGAAGTACAATAAGGTAGAAGTTAGTGGTATGGAAATAGGATACAGGGCAGTTGGACAGAGTGAATATGTGTCATTAACAGACATTGCTAAGTACAGGAATTCAGAAGACCCCAAGTTTCTCGTTTATACTTGGTTGCGTCAGCAGGATACGCTGCACTTCCTGTGTCTGTGGGAAGAACTTAATAATCCTGGTTTTAGTCGTGCTGAGTTTGATGCTGCCACAGCTGATTCTGGATCTCAGAGTTTTATGATTACTCCAAAGCAGTGGATTGAAAAACTGGGGGGAGTTGGTCTTGCTATTTCAACAGGTAGCAAGAGCAAGGGAATTTATGCCCACGAGGACATTGCATTTGAATTTGCAAGCTGGATTTCACCCGAATTCAAGCTTCTTCTTATCAAGACCTTCCAGAACATGAGAAAGACACAGCAGAAGGAGCTGGAGTGGAACACAAAGCGTGAGCTTGCCAAAGTGAACTATCACATTCATACAGACGCAATAAAGGAGAATATCGTGCCGACTTTGGATGATTCGCAGCTTGCGTATGTCTATGCAAATGAAGCAGATGTGCTCAATGTTGCACTGTTTGGCATGACAGCAAAGCAGTGGCGTGACAAGAATCCTGACAAGAGTGGCAATATGCGTGATTTCGCATCTGTCGATCAGCTCCTTGTATTGGCAAATATGGAGAGCTATAATGCCATACTTATCGAACAGGGAGCGATACAGAAGGAAAGGCTGAAGCTTCTTAACATAGCGGCACGCTCACAGATGCGGGTTTTACAGAGTCATAATCTTTCAAAACTTGCAGGATCAAACACTCTTCCCCTCGGATCAGATGAGCAGTAATGATCTCATCAAACATAATATAGAATGAGTTAGAGCAATCCGAATTCATTCTTCAAGCACAACAAAAAGCCCCTTGGAGATTTCCAGGGGGCTTTGAAACAAGCACTGTAATTGTAATCAGCCTGCGGCTATTCTGCCTGGGTGGCGGCCCATATTATGCCGCCGATTATGAAGAGTATCAGCAGTATCAGGATTACGTAGTTCACTATGGTCAGCGGCTTCACGGCGCTGAAGTTGTTCTTTTTCTTCTGCGTGGAGAGGAAGGAGAGGGATGCCAGAGACATCAGGATGGAGACTATGATGCCGTAGAATCCGAGCACGGATATGGCGAATCCAAGGATTGCGAATATGACGGACACAATCGTGGTGCCGACGGCCATGTAGAAATAGGTCTTCTTGGTGTAGGGAACCTCGGGCTCCTGCTCTTCAGATGTCTTGTGCTTTTTACTCATGTTTCAGCTCCGTGTGAGGGTCCGGGGAGACCATCGTGGATTTGTAATCTGTGTAGGAGACAAAGCCGGGCGCGGCCCCTTTGGGCTTGCGCACGTTGCGGCGCCTCGTGTAAGATACTTCAACTTTGCCTTTGCCTGCGAGATCACTGTAAAAGGCGCATATCTGCGCTCCAACGAGTATCACTTCCTCCGGAACGGCTCTGCCGTTGCATATGATTCCCACATGGCAGGAATGGCCTTCCTTGGTGTGGAGCCAGAGGTCGTCCCCGGAAAGGGCATGTACCAGGGCGTCGTTGGACAGGTTGTTCCGTCCGGCCAGAATCTCGTATCCCTTGCATGAATACATGCGGTACGGCTTGGAGGGCGGCTGCTTTTTGCGCCTGGGCGCCGTGTCTTTCAGAAGCCCGCTCTCGCGCATCTCGGCGGCGATTTCCAGAAGGTCCGCGTTGTCCTGCGCCCGCTGTATGCCTGTCTGCACGGACAGGAGATAGTCCTCTTTGGAGAGGGCCTCGTCCAAAAGCCTTTGGGAGACCTCCAGGGTGCGTTTTTGCTTGTTGTATTTTTTGTAGTATCTCTGCGCGTTCTGCGAAGGGCTCAGCTGTTTGTCCAGCGGGATTCTGCACTGCTCCGGGGTGGGAGAGTAATAGTTGTCCGCAATGAGCGTTTCGTCCCCGGGATGAATCCGGTATATGTTGGCGGTAATGAGCTCGCCGTACAGGCGGTCCTTTTCCATGTTCTCGCAGGAGAGGATGCGCTGGCGCTCTGTGGCTATCTTCTTTTCAACCTTTTTCAGGGCTCCGGAAAGGGAGGCATTGTAGGCGGACTTGCGGCTTTGCAGGGCGGCTTCCTGCGTGGCGGAGTCGTAGAACTCCGTCTGCGCCTTCAGAATGGAATCCCTCGGTGAGGCCAGAGGGGATGAAGACCGGGCGCAGAAGTCCGTTATCCTGTTGCCTTCCACAATCACGCAGGGATGGATTTCATCCGCGTTGAGGTACTCATATACCTGTTCCGCCGTGACCCCTTCGCCATAAGTGGAAATGATGTCCTCAGCCGTTACGTGGGCAATGCCGGTTATGCACTCATGCAGGGCGTCCGGGCCGGACTCTGCAAGTGCCCGGCGGATTCCCTCCAGGTCATCCGGAAGGACTTTGTGCTGCGAGAGGGGAAGGGTGTACGGGGCGCCGGTGAGCGTGTTGCGGACACCTTCGCCCGCGTAGCCGGGCTTGAAGCAGCCGAGGATTTTGCCGTCTTCGGTGAGGATTATGTTGGAGCTCTTGCCCATGATTTCGGCGTAGAGCCTGAAATTTCGGACGTCGAACTCGGAGACGGACTCGAAATCGAAGTACATTATGCGCTCGCAGGGGATCTGGCCGCAGGCGAGGAGCTTTGCTCCCTGCAGGTGCTTGCGGACGAGCATGAGGAATGAAGAGGGGGTGTCAAGGGACTTTATGTCCCTCGAAGTCAAAGAAATTCTGCGAAATTTCGGAAAAATGCAGATTTCAAGTTTAAAACCGCCGAAAAGAGTGTATATATATAGTGTAAGGGTATCGCGTTCGGGCTGCGAAATCTTGGTTATCTTCCCGCCCGGAAGCAGGGCGGACAAATCTTTTGCGACATATTTGAGTGTGTAAGCGTCCTGCGGCATTCCTTTATCCTCCGGGGAAAAGTATACTCCGAAATTCGCGGAAAGTAAAATGATATACGGCGGCAAATCGCTTTTCAAAATGAAAGTATTGTGCTATTATAAACGCAGTATATATAGATTGTATATAGAAGGAGACCATGCATAATGGAATACACGAAAGAAGCCGGCGGGAAGAGCACGGTTAAGCTTGACATCAGGTTCTCTGAAGAAGAGTGGCAGGAAGCCATAATGGCGGCATACAAGAAGGTCCGCGCGAAGTATACGGTGCCCGGATTCAGAAAGGGCAAGGCTCCGAAGCCCGTGCTTGAGAATTATTACGGGAAGGGTGTTTTCTTTGAGGACGCCATAGACATCCTTTACAGCAAGCACTATTATGACATTCTGGAGCAGGAGAAGGAAAACTTCCTTGCGATAGATGAGCCGGATCTTTCTGTCGGAGACATGAAGGAAGGCGAAGGCATCGAGCTCATTGCCGTAGTTCCCGTGCGCCCTGAAATCGAGATGGACGCATACACCGGCCTTTCCATCCGCAAGTATGATTACAAGGTCACGGACGCAGACGTGGCCGGCTCAATAGCCAAGACCCTTTCCTCAAGGGCAGGCAAGGCGGAGGTCACAGACCGCCCCGCCAAATACGATGACACTGTCAACATAGACTTCAAGGGATTCGTCGGAATGTACCAGTTCCCCGGCGGAACGGCCGAGGGATATGACCTCGTACTCGGGTCCGGCTCCTTCATCCCCGGGTTTGAGGACCAGGTTGTGGGAATGAGCATCGGCGAGACGAAGGACGTCATGGTGAAGTTCCCGGACGATTACCAGGGCGGAGAGGATCTTGCCGGCAAGGACGCAAGGTTCGAGGTAAAGGTGAACGCCATCACAGAGAAGGTTCTTCCGGACCTCACGGATGACTTCGTAAAGGCAAACCTCGGCGCCGACACTGTTGAGGAGTACAAGGTGAAGCTTCGCGCCCGCCTCGAGAAGCAGGCCGAAGATCAGTCCAGGAACGACACGGAGAACAGCATCATAGACGAGCTTGTAAAGCACGTACAGGGAGACATCCCCGACGTCATGGTGGAGCGCGAGATGGATTCCCAGATGGAGCGCTATGACCAGAACCTCCAGGCATACCAGGGCTTCTCCCTCGACGATTATCTCAGCTACATGAAGCAGGACAAGAAGCAGTTCCGCGAGAACTTCCGCGAGCGCTCCCTTGCGCAGGTCAAGGCAACCCTTGCCATGCAGTACATCATCAAGAAGGAAGAGATCAAGGCCACGGACGAAGACCTTGAGGCCGAGATTGCAAAGCGCGCCGCCGAAGTGGACAAGAAGCCCGAGGAGATGGCGTTCACGGACAAGCAGAAGGCAAATATGCGCGACGAGATAGTCATAGACAAGTTCCTCCAGTTCATCACGGACAACAACGACCTGTACGTCCTCGATGACTCCGCGGCGGCTCCCGCGGCAGAGAAGCCCGCAGAGGAGTAATTCATTTCTTGCGGGATTCGTCAGGATTCCCGCAGGAATATCGCATGATCGCATATATGATGCCGCCGGCGTTTCGGGCCGGCAGGCAATCCGGCATTTGAAGCCGGAAGTCCGGCCGCAACGGCCGGGCACCCCGGCCGGGAGGGCCGGGAAGAAGCAAGTCAGACAAAGCCTTCCGGCGGGCATTCCATGGCTGCCCGGAGGAGGCTTGGATAAGGAGAATACATGAGCGACATTATCAAGAACTACACAATGCCCTATGTCATTGAGCAGAACTCCAGGGGTGAGCACTCATATGACATTTACAGCCGTCTTCTGGAAGACAGGATCATCTTCCTCGGAGACCAGGTGGACAACACGTCAGCCAACCTCGTTGTGGCCCAGCTTCTCTTCCTTGAGGCAAAGGACCCCACGAAGGACATTTTCCTGTACATCAACAGCCCCGGAGGATCTGTTACAGCCGGGCTCGCAATCTATGACACCATGAACTACATCCGCTGCGACGTCTGCACGATATGCATCGGCATGGCGGCTTCCATGGGCGCCTTCCTTCTTTCCTCCGGAACGAAGGGCAAGCGCTTCGCCCTTCCCAACAGCGAGATCATGATACACCAGCCTTCCGGCGGAGCAGACGGCAAGGCGTCGGACGTGAAGATTGCGGCAGAACATCTGCTCAAGATCCGCGAAAAGCTCAACAACATCCTCGTGCAGAACACCGGCAGGTCTCTCGCCGAGATAGAGCGCGACACGGACAGGGACAATTACCTCACCGCACAGGAAGCCCTCGAGTACGGACTCATAGACAAGGTCTTTGACAGGAGATAGTATTCCTTTGGGCCCGGGGACTGCTTCAAAGGGGCAGAGTCCGGAGCCAGGAACAGGGGCGGGACAATAACCGTTTGTGCGTTCCGCACAAACATGAGCCTGCGGAAAGCAGGCGTGAAAAGGCAAGCAGTATCCTGCGCTGGCGTAAAGCTACGCGCAGGATATACAGCTATTATGCGCCGGATGCGGCGCCAGGAACAGGGGCCGGCCCCCAGAAAAAAAACCGGAAGATATTGCCAGGAAAGAGGAAATTGGAGCGCGGGCGCATGAGGCGCCGGAGGCTCCGGGAGAAAGCATGAAGACAGAGAATACATGCTCATTTTGCGGAAAGCCGGAGAGCCAGGTGAAGAGGCTCATAAAGGGGCAGGACGGGGCCTGCATCTGCGACGAGTGCATCGCGGTTTGCGAGGACATGATGAGGCAGCTGGAGCCGAAGGCGGCCGCGGCTGCGGAGACTGTTCCCTTAAAGAAGCCGGCGGAGATAAAGGCGGAGCTGGACAAGTACATCATTGGCCAGGACGAGGCGAAGAGGGTCCTCTCCGTGGCCGTATACAACCATTACAAGAGAGTGAACCTGCAGGCGGAGTCTTCCGGGGATGATGAGATTGAAGTGGACAAGAGCAACATTCTGCTTCTGGGCCCTACGGGATGCGGGAAGACATTGCTGGCGCGTACGCTTGCAAGGATTCTGAACGTGCCCTTTGCCACGGCGGACGCCACTACGCTCACAGAGGCAGGTTACGTGGGCGAGGATGTGGAGAACATCCTCTTAAAGCTCATACAGAACGCGGATTATGACATAGAGAAGGCCCAGAGGGGCATAATCTATATAGACGAGATAGACAAGATTGCCCGCAAGGGGGAGAACGTCTCCATAACGAGGGACGTCTCGGGCGAAGGCGTGCAGCAGGCCCTTCTGAAGATCATAGAGAGCACCGTAGCGAACGTGCCCCCTCAGGGCGGCCGCAAGCACCCCCAGCAGGAGTGCATCAGAATTGACACCACGAACATCCTCTTCATCTGCGGAGGAGCGTTCGTAGGCCTCGAGAAGATCGTGCAGCAGCGCACGGACACGTCGTCCCTGGGATTCGGCGGAAACCTCAAGCTTTCGGACGAGGACCTGTACGCCGTTCTTTCTCAGGTAAAGCCCCAGGACCTCACAAAGTACGGGCTCATCCCTGAGTTCGTGGGAAGGATCCCCATCGTCGTGAGCCTGCATCCACTCAATGAGGACGCGCTCGTTTCCATTCTCACGCAGCCCAAGAACGCAATCATAAAGCAGTACCAGAAGCTCATCGGAATGGACGGCGTCAAGCTCACCGTGGATGATTCCGCGGTGCGCGAAATCGCCAGCACCGCTATCCGGCTCAACACCGGGGCCAGGGGCCTTAGGACCATCATAGAGGGCTGCATGAATTCCGTCATGTACAGGATCCCTTCGGAGAAGGACGTGGAGGAAGTCATCGTCACCCGCGAGTGCATCACGGACAACGCGGAGCCCACGCTGGTGTACAGGAAGTCTGCATAAGGCTCAAAAGGCCGGGCGTCCTTTTCCGCCCGCGGGGCATACCCATAGGGATATGCTTTAAGCTTGGATTATATCCGCCCCGGGCGCAGGCGCCTGAGGCGGTACGGAGAAATAAAACATATGGCAAGACAGACAACAGAAACTTTGCCGCTTCTGCCTTTAAGGGGCAGGGTAATGTTCCCGGACACGGCTATGTCCATAGACGTCGGAAGGAGCTCATCGCTTATAGCCGTCAAGGTCGCCGCGGACGCGGACGGGCGGCTCTTTCTGTGCATGCAGAAGGACAGCGGCAAGGAAGACGTGCAGGCTGAGGATCTGTACCTCACCGGCACTGTTGTGCATATAAAGCAGATAACGAGGCTCACGAACGGATCCATACGCATCGGCGTGGAAGGCATGTACAGGGCGTACGCAAGGGATATTATCCCTGCGGACGAGAACGGATACATGTCCGTGGTAATCACGGAGCTTAGGACGGTGCACGGTGACGAGTCCCTGGAAGAGGCGTATTTCCACACGGCCAAGGACATCCTGCGCGAAATGTCCGGCGGGGACTCAAGGATTTCCCAGGACACCATCTCAAAGCTCGTGTCCGTGACGGACATAGACACTTTCGTGAACAGGACGGCGAACGAGCTCAAGTGCAGCCCGGAGAACAAGCAGGAAATTCTGGAGAGCGTGCGCTCCGTGGACAGGCTGCGCCTTCTGGGGACAGCCCTCAACAATGAGCTTGAGATAGGCAGGCTGGAGAAGAAGATAAAGAACGCCGTCCGCCAGAGCATAGACAAGGGGCAGAAGGAGTTTTACCTTCGCGAGCAGCTCAAGGCCATACACAAGGAGCTGGGCGATGACGAGGAGGAGTATGACGAGCTGGAGAAGAAGATAAAGGAAAAGAACATGGGCCCGGAGGCGGAGGAGAAGGCTTTGAAGGAGCTCTCCCGCATGGGCCGCATGCAGACTTCATCCCCGGATTACAACGTTCTCCGCATGTACATAGACTGGCTTTTGGATCTTCCCTGGAACACGTACACCACGGACACGGAAAACCTCGCGGACGCCGTCAAGGTTCTCAACGAGGACCATTACGGCCTGGAAAAGATCAAGGAGCGCATAACGGAATACCTTGCGGTCCTCAAGCTCACAGGCGGCATGAACGCTCCCATACTCTGCTTCGTGGGCCCTCCGGGAACCGGCAAGACTTCTGTTGCCAGCTCAATCGCCCGCGCCCTGGGGCGCAAGTTCGTGCGCATGAGCCTCGGCGGCGTGGATGACGAAGCCGAAATCCGCGGCCACAGAAAGACGTACATAGGAGCAATGCCCGGACGCATCATAAACGGCATAAAGACGGCCGGAACGTCCAACCCGGTATTCCTTCTGGACGAGATAGACAAGCTCACAACCAACTCCCGCGGAGATCCTGCCTCAGCCCTTCTCGAAGTGCTGGACCCCGCGCAGAACTCCACATTCCGTGACCGTTACATTGAAATACCCTATGACCTTTCCAAAGTCCTCTTCATAACCACGGCCAACGACATGAGCACCATCCCCCGGCCTCTTCTGGACAGAATGGAGGTAGTGGAGCTGGACGGATACACGCAGGAAGAGAAGCGCGAGATAGCCAAGCGCTACCTCGTTTCCAAGAACGCAAAGAAGAACGGCCTTGAAGAAGACGCCATCTCCTTCACGGACGCAGCCATTGAAGAGATAATAGACGGATACACTTTAGAGGCCGGCGTGCGCTCCCTGGAGCGCAACATAGACAGCGTCTGCCGCAAGGTGGCAGTGAAGAAGGCCAGCGGTGAAGGGGACACATTCCAGATAGACAAGGATGACATCGCCACATATCTCGGGGCCCGCAAGTATGAGAGGGACGCAGCCCTTGAAAAGGACGAGATAGGCGCGGCCACCGGCCTTGCCTGGACGTCCGTAGGCGGCACAACCCTCACCATAGAAGTTTCCGCAATGCACGGCAAGGGGGACATCCTTCTCACCGGAAAGCTCGGGGACGTCATGAAGGAATCGGCCCGCGCGGCCATAAGCTACATACGCTCCAACTCGGAGATGTACGGCATAGACGAAGAGGCCTTTGAAAAGACGGACATCCACATCCACGTACCGGAAGGCGCCACTCCCAAGGACGGCCCTTCCGCAGGAATTACCATGGCCACGGCCATCCTCTCAGCTTTCACAAAGAAGCCCGTCAAGCGCTCCGTCGCCATGACGGGAGAGATAACCCTTCGCGGAAAGGTTCTTCCCATCGGCGGCCTGAAGGAAAAGTCACTCGCTGCATACCGTGTGGGAATCACTGACATCATAATCCCTTCGGACAACCGGAAGGACCTCGAGGAAATCCCGGGCGAAGTGAGGGACAAGCTCAACTTCATTCCCGTCTCGGACGTGGACACCGTCTTCCGCAACGCAATCAGGTGGTGACAGAGCTCCATCCGGAATTCCCTCCGGAAAATCCGCCGGACCTCCGGAAAATCCGCCGGACCTCCGGAAAATCCGTTGCCCTTAATATATGCCGGACCCAACTGCTCCGGACCAGACTCTGCGGCCAAGTATTCCGGCCCGCAAGAAATCATTCAAGACCGCAGGGCGGCTAAGGAGCCATATGCTTAAAATAAACGCAAAATTCGTCATAAGCGCGGGAACGGCGGCGCAGTTCCAGACTTTTGACAAGCCGGTCATAGCCGTATGCGGCAGGTCCAATGTGGGGAAGTCCAGCTTCCTCAACAAGCTGGCGAACAACGGCAAGCTGGCCCGAACATCCAAGGACCCGGGCCGCACCAGGCTCATAAACTACTTTGACTTCGGACCCTTTGTTATGGCGGATCTTCCCGGATACGGGTACGCCAAAGTGTCCAAACAGGAGTCGGACAAGTGGGCCGCCCTCATGGAGAAGTTCTTCGCCGAGGGGCAGATAAGCCACGCCTTTTCCCTCATGGACATACGCCATGAGCCGACTGCCGCGGACCTGCAGATGGTCAATTACCTGTACGTCAACAACATCCCATTCACCATAATAGCCACAAAAGCGGACAAGCTTTCAAAGGACGCGGCGAGAAGGGGAGTGAGAATGATAGCCCAGACAGTGAAGTGCGGAGAGGGCAACATAATCGCAGTCTCATCTCTGAACGGCTCCGGATTCGACAGGATCATGGAGCGGCTGGAGCAGATTGTGAGCTTAGGAGATACGTCAGATGCTTGAGTTTCTTAGCACCCCGGCAGGAATAGCGATACTGATCATATTCATTGTGATCGTGCTCCTGCTCATAATCGAAGTCAACTACAAGTTCTTCATGAAAGTAGCCCTGGACTTCCTCGTAGGCCTGATAGGCACGATAATCTGGTCCCCCGGCCTCATAGCCTGCACGATAATATCCCGCAAGCGCACAGGCGAGGGCCTCATATCCAAGCCCTATTTGGGATACAAGGGCAAGGTCGTGTACCTGCACGAGTTCGCCGGAATCGAGTCCCGCATGAAGTACTGCTGCCGCCTTTTCGACATGCTTTCCGGACGTCTTTCCGTCGTGGGCGTGACTCCCATGAACGTTGAGGACGGGGCCTTCATGGATGACAACCAGCTGGACCGTTTCAACGCCCGCCCCGGCGTCTTCTCATGCCTCATCACATGGGGCTCAGACGATCTCACCTATGAAGAGATGTTCGCCCTGGACGCAAAATACGCCTCAAAGCGAGAGATGTTCTTTGACCTCTGGATCCTCATCCGCCATGCCGTAGGCTTCTGCCGCGGCGAGCGCAAGGCGGATTATCTCGGCGAGACCATTGGCTGCGACTATACCGCCAAGCTCCTCGAAAGGGGCCAGATTCATGAAGCGGATGTGCAGCGCGCCAAGGAGTGCGCCGAAGAGGCCATCGAGAACCGCGAGAAAGAGAAGGAATTCAAAAAGCAGCGCACGGCAAACCTGTACAACACCAACTCGGACAACCCCGGCAATCCCAACAGCCCCAGCGGCCGCCAGTAATCCTTCCTGAAGGAACATTCAAAAACACAGCAAACACCAAAGCCCGGACATCGCTCCGGGCTTTTCTGATGTCCATTTCTCCAGCCTTCGAAAATTTGCCGAAAATTTCTCAAATTTTTGCGAAAGCACTTGACAAATAAACATTCGTTTATTATAATGGATATCCATTTCGGGAAGAGAGTTCATTCACGGTTATCCTGTACAATTCCACGCACAGGGAAAGTCCGGAGCGCAAGAATGGGAAGACAGCAAAGCAGACAGAATAATACAGGCATGCCAGCGCGGCGTGTCTGAATCATACATAACAGGAGGGATAATATGACCAAGGAAGTTGAGCTTTTCAACAGTGAGGATGATCTTGCAAGGTTCACCGGGCTGTCCCACGAGGACCTCAGGGAGAACTGTTTTCTGACGAATGACCTGGAGATAGGCATCCGTGTGAAGGTGCCCTTTGAAGACAACGGCGTTGAGTGCGAATTTGCCAGGATACTGGCCAAGGGCTACTGGCATTTCAATTATGTGGAGTATGGCGGATACGTCTACTTCTCCGTTCACAACGATATTTGCTGAGCGCATGCAGGGAGAGGGCATGCCTTGCGCATGCCCGTGCTTTGCAAAGATTAGAAGAGTTTCGCAATGATTAAGGAAGCGGTAATCTTCCATGAGAAAGAAGATCTTATGGAGCTCACAGGCTTGACCCGTAAAGGGATTTTGGACGACGGGTTCAACCTGGACGATTTTGACGGCGGCATACGGGTGAATGAACCGCCGGATACCAATTTGGACGGCAGATAGACAGAGCATCTGCCGGCGCATGCAATAGACGCCTGCTGCATAGGATATGATCCGGATGAATACGGCGGATATTACTGTTACGGCATTCATCATGCATGACAGGAGGCCAAACACCATGGCAGAAGAGAAAGCAATGTTTCCCGCAAGGGAGACAATGACAGTTGAGTTCATGAGCGGCAGGGCTCCCGGATATCATCCCAGAATTGTGGATAATGTTGTGGGCTTTGCCAACACGGAAGGCGGGGACCTGTATTTAGGGATTGAAAGAGACGGCACAGTCACAGGAGCAAATGAGGACCAGCTGGATCTCAGAAGGCTGAATATCCATATCGCAGAGAATACCATTCCGCCGGTGCCTGTAAAGTCCGAGGTAGTCGGAGATGCCGTGCCTGTGGTCAAGGTATCGGTGAAGAAGTGCGGCTGTATCATAGCGGTGAGCGACAGCAGAATGCTGCGCCGTCTGCCCTGTGAGGACGGAATGTTCGGGAATTTCCCCATATTCCCGATTGAAATCATGGATCAGCTGATATACCAGACGAAAGCGTATGACTGCCGCTGCATGTATGCGGGCGAAGATATCACAGAGGATGCCGTTTACTGTGCCATTGTGAGATTCCTTGTGGGTTATGACGGGGCTGTCCGCAAGGAAGATTTCTCTTCGATTCTAAGAATAAGCGGGGAGTAGGCGGAATCCATTCTGACAAGGATGGCTGCAGCCGGCATCCTGGAGCCTGTCCGGGATGGAGGGTTCATATACTATCGCCTTAAGTGGTAACGATGCAGCCGGGCGTTCAGTCCCGGCTGTTTTTCTGCGGTTCATATCATCTGCCGGAACATCTGCGGATTATCTGCACAACACTCAAGTGGAAAAACGCTTGATATCCTGTCGGATATCGTTTATATTAGATATACAGCCATATCTGTGTGCAGCCCGGACACCGCAGCCCGGGCATTATAGTCAAATCATGCCCATGCAAGGGCATGGATAAATAAGTGCGCTGCAATCATGGCACAGGGCGCAAAAGAGCCCGGATATTCTGCAGGCAAAGGGGGTGAGGGATACGGCATACAGCGAGCTTATCAAGAACTTCAACAAGATCCGCGAGTACTTAAGGGAGTTCTATGTGTACGGCTTCAAGACCAGGGCGGAGTACAGCGAGAAAAGCGCACGCTCGTATGATGATGAGCGCCGGCGCATAGAGAACTGGCTTTCAGGATACATCCGTATCTCGCAGACCCCGGAAGGCAAGAATGTCGCCATTTCCGTGGATACAAGGGATATAGACCATAACCCGTTCTTCAAGGCTCTCAAAACAAAGAGCTTTACGGACGGGGACATCACCATGCACTTCATGATTTTTGACCTTCTTCCCTCGCCGGACGTGAAGAAGACCTTGAGGGAGCTCATGGACGGCATCTGCGAATACGCCAGCGAATGCGGCGGGGATGCGGTATATGATGAAAGCACTCTTAGAAAGAAGCTCAAGGAGTATGAGCAGGAAGGCTTGATTGCGGTCACCAAGGTGAACGGCAAATCCCTGTATTCCAGGACCCCGGACACAGACCTTTCCGGCGCATGGGAGATGCTTGGCTTTGCCAGCGAGACCCAGCCCTGCGGGGCCCTCGGAAACTTCATGCAGGACAAGCTCACCGCGGAGGAGAACTTTTTCGCATACAAGCACAATTCACTCACAGGGGTCATAGATTCGGACATAGTCTGCGGCATATTCCTCGCCATGTCCTCCAAATCATATATGGAGATAAAGACCGCAGGAAAGAGGGAAAGGCGCGAGGCGGGCCTGCCCGCGGATGAGAAAGCCCACAGGATAGTGCCTGTCAAACTCCTTGTAAGCTCGCAGGACGGAAAGGAGATTTTAATCGCATACATCCCGTCCTCCCAAGCATACTGGTCTTTCAGGATAGACCGTATAAAGGAAGCCAAAATCACGGAGCCCTGCCAGAATTATGACCAGATCCGCGAGGACTTCAAGCCCGTTGAGGCAAACATGTGGGGCACAATCTGCAGGCCCCGCTCAGGCAAAATGGAGCATGTCTCCTTCACAATCCAGGCCAATCCCTGGGAGGATTACATAGTCCGCCGTCTGGAGCGGGAGAAGAGGAACGGCACGGTCACGCAGGTGGACGGCACTCATTACATGTTCTCTGCGGATGTGTATGACTCCACAGAGCTCATCCCCTGGATACGCACGTTCATATGCAGGATAACCCAGCTGGATTTTTCCAACAGGTCTGTTGAAAACCAGTTCAGAAAGGACCTCAAAGAGATGTACAGACTGTACGGCCTGGAGGAGGGGAAGTCATGATATACAGCGAGCTCTTCTCCGCATATTACAACACTGTGGCCTCCGTTCTGGAGCATGCCGTGAAGGGGGACCTCACGGATGATCTCATATACCAGCTCGTGGAATACAAGGCCTTCCCGGACAGCATGCTTACAATCCCGTCCGCATTGAAGGACGGAAGCTGGCCGCTCATCCGAAAGGATGACACGACCCCTCTGGAGCACGCTCCCACGATGCCTCTCACCACCCTGCAGAAGCGCTGGCTCAAGGCCGTTCTGGAAGACCCGAGAGTGCAGCTCTTTGACATCCACATAGACGGCCTGGAGGATGTGGAGCCCCTGTTCACGCAGGAGGATTACAAGGTCTATGACCGTTACCAGGACGGGGACAATTTCACGGACCCCAAGTACCGCAAGATATTCCGCACTCTTCTGGAGGCCATCCATGAAGAGAGGGGAGTTTCCATACAGTCCACGAACAGGTACGGGGATTTGAAGCGCTACGCCTTCTTCCCCATATGCCTTGAATACTCATCCAAGGATGACAAGTTCCGCGTGCTCACATCCGGCCAGAAGGGAGAGCATAATCTGGGGCGCATAACATCCTGCCGCATAACGGACCAGAAGCGCGCCGGGTACTGCCCCGTAATCCATCCCAAGAGCCACGTGACCCTTGAGATTCTGGATGAGCGCTCCACCTTGGAGAGGGTAATGAACCATTTTGCCCATTTCCGCAAGCGCGCGGAGGACCTCGGAGACAAGAAGTACAGGCTGGAGATAGAGTACGCCTCTGCGGACGAGACGGAGCTTGTGATCAACATCCTTTCTTTCGGCCAGTACGTCAAAGTCCTTGAGCCTCTGGAATTCAGGGAGCTTGTGATCCGCCGTCTGAAAGACCAGCAAAACTGCGGGCTCAGGTGAGTTCGCAGCTTTTTTTCCGAGCTGTCCCGGTCATAACTGCGGTATATTGAATCCCGTTCTCCGGCAGAGGCCGCTGGAGATACTGGGAGGAAACTCCTGAGGCCGGGCGTTGCATCGGGTTGGACATGCGCCAAAGCGCATCCGAAAGTATGGTACCTAGCATGCCGGCCTTCGGACCTTATAAAGACACAGCCAGCAAACTTTTTGACAATTAAACATGTATGGCGGACGCGCCGTACAGCCGGCATGAAAATGCCGGCGAAGTTTCCCGGCAGGCTGCGCAAGCAGTTCTTCCGGCAGATCCCCTGGCCGCAGCAATGCAGCCATGGCGGAGCCTCGGCATCTCACGGTCCAGAGTGATTTGCCGGGTTGTGCCCAGTGTCTTGACCCCTTTTCAAAGAGAGCTCCTGCAGCGGGGCCCTTTTTGCTATATGCAGGAAACAGACCAGACTGTTCGCAGCTTTTTTTCCGTGAAGATCCATCCGGCTTTTTGTACAATGAGCCTGTTCCAAGGGACAGGGATGCCTTGGAGCTTCATGAAGGGCGGCCGCGCAGGGCTGGCTTTACATCCCGGTAAAGATGCTCACAGCAGTCTCATATCTATAAGTCATTATAAGGATTCAGATGACGCATCTTGTACAATTTGCATTGAAAGACACGCACAGCAGTCTCGGAGATAATAAAAGAGTGCATTTGGTAATGCGCATTCAGGCCAAAAGTCTGACTCTCGCCTTCGGGCAAACCGTAAAAACGTGTCTTGGGACAAAAGAGCTTCGGGTCTCCGGAGCCCTTTCTGTTATATGGCCTTTTCAAGGTTCGCAGCTTTTTTTCCGTGAAGACCTGGGCGGCTTTTTGTACAATAAGGGGCTCAAGTGCATGGGACCCGCGCAGAGAGCCGCTCCTCCACGGGAGTCCGGTCATTCATGTGGCCGAAAGCGGTCCTGGGTAAAGACGCCCGCAGCAAACCATATGCCGCCAGAACCCACGTGTTCAAAAATCTACATAGGTCCCTGCACACAGGCTAAAGTGCACAGCCGTATAGGCGCCCACCTCGCAGCGCTGGGGATAGAAGGGATCTCGGCGTCTTGCAGTGGCATAAAGGGCTCCGGCTGGGCAGCCGGAACCCTTTTGTAAGCCAGTCCGGAATCATATGGAATATGCCAAAATGAGCACCAAATCAATATTTCCCGTCTGCTCGCAGCTTTTTTTCCGTGCGGATGGATATAAACTCCCAATATAATGAGGATGTTCAAGGGGGCAAGGATGCCCTTGGACAAATATTAAGGGCAGCATGCATCATCGGAGATGCACCCACATCCTTGTAAAGATGCAGACAACGGTTATCACTGAGGTTAAAAACAGAGAAAGCATCTTGTTTACAAGCGCCAATACTTCGTGGAAGACAACGGGGCAAAAGCCGAACCCGCCCTTATGTCTTTCTGCGGCATGCGGGCGCTCATGAAAAGCAAGGTGCTGCGGACATGAGGCCTGAAGCACCTTTTCCATATATGAACCCACACTCGGGAGGAACATCATGAAAGATTACAAAGCATATCTCACAAAAGAGAACAGGGAAGGCTTCAAGAACCTGTTTGCCAATTATGCAGAAGAAGAGGCAGAGCTTTCTGCGAAAGATATAGATGCCATAATACTCAGCGAGGCCGCATACGCGCTGGCGGATGCGGAGACTGCGGAAGGCAGGAAGGTCTTTAACCGGGATGTTCATGACCGGATCCGTGAGATGCTCATGGAAGGCATAAGCGGAGAAGATTTGTTCCCTTTGCTGGTGCTTATGCTGGACGGCAATGATGCGGAGATTTCTTTCAAGGACGGAACAGGAGTGGAAGGGGAAGTCTCTGTCGGAGCAAGATCGTTCAGACCCAATGCCAGCCCCAAGTCCTTCACCGTTCTTGTGCCCATATTCGATGATGACGGGTACGGGGATTACGGGGACGATGATTACGAAGATGACGACCTGTATGATGAAGAAGAAGATGAAGAGGATCCTTCCGCAATTCAGGATGCAGATGAGGATGAGGAGTACGAAGCAGACGAGATCGATCCAAAGGTATTTAAACAGTTCGAAGAGTACGATCCGGACGAGGATGAGGACGAGGATTATGAGTACGATGATGATTCATATATATGACCACGCCTTTTTTTTAAAAAGGCACAAAAAAATGGGTAAACA
>JAJPZA010000091.1 GCA_021204625.1 Clostridia bacterium
AATTTAACAGAAAGTGTCTTGACAATTAAACATTTGTTTATTATACTTTTCTTCCATTCCCAAATTGCGGGACCCCGCAGGAATCCGGCCTGTTCAAAGGCTAAGTTCCGGGATGCTGCACCACGGGACAGACGGAATGCACGGCATTAGCAGATAAGTTATGCCATTACAGATAGATGAAACAAGAACTGTACAGGAGGGAATATGGCAGAATCAAGCAATTTGTTTGAATACGGCAGAATAAAGCGGACGTACTGCACGGAGTGGGGAGACGAGGCCCCGGCTGGTTTCTATGAGAACGTCTGCGGTTTTCTCAACGCATTCGGAGGGGAAGTGTATATCGGCGTCCGTGAGGACGGAACTGTCACGGGAATGGACGAAAACAAGGCCTGGGAGATTGGCAGGGCGCTGTTTCATGACCTTTGGGACGGCGGGCACATTGTGCCCGGCTTCATGATGAACAGTCAGTATCTGCATGTGGCGGAAGACGGGAGCCTTGGCATGGAGCCCAACGGGGGAAAGACGGTCCTGCACTTTTACGTTCACATGTCCGTGAAGGATGTGCATTCCGTGTCCGGCAGGATATATGAATGGACGGAAGAAGGCAACAGGGACATCACGGAAGACGAGACCGCTCTGCTGCATCTGAAGCTCCGCAAGAGCCGCGAGTGCACTGAGCTCAGGCCTACAGAGGCTGTCTGGGAAGATCTGGATACGGACACCATACAGAGAATGAGGGATATGGCTGTTTCAAAGAGGCAGGACCATCCCTGGAAGGAATGGGAAGATAAGGATCTCGTACGCAGCCTCAGGCTTGTGGACGGGGACTCCCGCACCGGAGAAAGGCACTATGCCCTCGGCGCGCTGCTTCTCTTCGGAAAGGATGAAAGCCTGCATCGCCTTCTTCCCGGCTACGGCATTGACATGGTGCTTCGCCGTGAGGACGGCTCGGAGGAGACGGAGCGCATTTCATGCAATCTCTTCAAGGCATATGACATTCTCATGGACTTCGCCCATGAGAATGTCTTCGGTTATCATGAAGCGGATGCCGCGAAGGCAAAGGCTATGGACAAGGTTCTCCGCAATCTCGTTGTGAACTTTCTCGTCCACAGGGAATACGTGAGCCCTATTCCGGCAAGGTTTGTGATCTCCCCGGATTCAATCTCCACAGAGAACGGCCATGTCGCCGAATGGACCGGCATAGCAGCAAAGGATTCCCCGCGCATATATCCGGAAAGGGCAGAGCTCAACGAGCTGGCTCATGCCTTCGGTGAAGCGGGTCTTACAGAAAGGAGCAACACAGGGCTCATGGTAATAGCAAAGAACAGCAGAGCCTTTTCCGCAAAGCCTCCGGTATTCATCGAAGGGAACATCTTCAGGGCCATCGTATACTTGTAACAACGTAGCAAAGCATAAGTTGCAATATAACAAAAATATTGACAAATAACATTTAAAATGTTACATTAGAATAAATATGTTATATAGGTGATATTATGCTTAAGGAATACCTGGAGTCCGTTTTTGGAAGTGAATATGTAACAGAGATGCCCGTACCAGAGGTTTCATTACCTCTGCTGTATACGACATATACATACGAATCATTCAAGATTTATGAGCAGCAGTATATCTTTGTTCACTGGACAGATAGGCTCACGCTTAGGCAATACATAGTCCGCAGTGAAAATATGGAAAGCAGATTCCTGCTTCCAGTTGTACTCTTGCTTGAAAGGACCTACGCCGCACAGGCAAAGGACCTTATAGATAATAGAGTCAGTTTTGTAGAGCTGGGACGTCAGATTTATATGCCGATGCAGGGCTTTGTCTTAAAAAAAACTAGGCAGACAATGTATAATGACAAGGTGTCTCGTTTTTCTCCTCAGACCCAGTTATGTGCTTTATACTTCATATACTCTTCAACTGAAGTACATACTGTAAAGGAGATAGTGGAGGGCACAGGCTTGAACAAGATGGCCGTGAGCCGTGGACTCAGAGATCTTGAAACTGTCGGTGGCATAACATACGAAGAGAAGGGAAGAACAAAGTATTACAGAATGGTCGGCAACAAAAAATCCTTTTATAACAGCATTGAAAATTATCTTATCAATCCTATCAGGAGGGAAGTGATGATAAGGGAAGAGGACCTTTCGGATAAGTGTGTGAAATCAGGATTCACTGCTCTTTCCGAATGGTCCATGCTTGCCGACAGCAGGACATCAACATATGCGGTGTCAGGGGAGGATTTCAAGGCCCTGGAATCCAAATGCATGCCTGATACAAACACCCTGCTCTTTGATTGGACATATGTTAAACTTCAGATATGGAAATACAATCCAGTTGCATTTTCAGAACCTGGAATTGCGGACAAGGTTTCCGTTTGGCTTTCAATACCTAAGCCGGATGAAAGGACAGAATATGTCCTTGATGACTTGAAAGAGGAAATCTTAAATGGCAAAACTTAGAAAAGGCGGCATTGAACTGGTGAAAGGACTCAACCAGTTTGCCAATTACTTCAAGGACTATGCAGACAACTACGTTATAGTTGGCGGCACGGCCTGCACTTTGGTCATGGATATTCATGATGAAGAATTCCGGACAACAAAGGATATAGACATGATTATAGTCGCAGAAACGATGTCAGAATCATTTGGCAATCGTTTCTGGCAGTTCATAAAAGACGGCAAATATGATAAGTTCAGGTCAAGTGATGGGAAGACACATTTCTATAGGTTTCTGAATCCGAAGAATGCGGGTTTCCCTGCGATGATAGAGCTTTTTTCGCGCAAGCAGGATATCTTCTCCGATGAGATTCTCTCAACAATTGCACCCATAGCCATTGGTTATGATGTATCCAGTCTCTCAGCAATTCTGCTCGATGACAATTATTACAATTTCCTGTTGAAGGGGAAGGTAATTGCAAGAGGCCTGCCTGTGCTGGATGCACCGTATCTTGTGGCATTCAAGGCCAGGGCATTTGTCAATCTGATGAGTCAGCGTCAGGCAAATGAGCATGTCAATACCCGTGACTGGAAGAAGCACAAGAATGATGTTTTCCGTATGGCTCACTATCTGGAAAGCACTGACCTGTCCAGTGTGGATGAGGATATCAAAAATGATATCAAGGTGTTCCTCGATGAGATAAGCAAGAATCCCCCGACTATGGATGATATAGGAGTTGAAACATCACTCGAAACAAACATCTCCTATATCAAAAAATGTTTCGGAATTGAATAACCGTATACACTTGGTTTTACTGGCAGGGCATGAGATGAAATGTTACCCAGAAACACTGAGCAACATACACGTATGCGGCAGGAATATGCCGTAACACAATATATAAGCACTCCAACAATGACAGGGGTGCTTTTTGTTATTCAGCAGAGTTCTAACATTTAAATTATCTTCTAACATTTCAAATGTTAGATTGCAAAAAGATGTTACAAGACGGAATCATCATGGATATATGCCGGATGAATCCATCAGTTTTAACATTTTATGAAAGATTATCATTTTAAATGTTAAAGGGTGAAAAAATGTTAGAATCACGGACAGGTAGATGGCAGAAGCTGCTGGTGAATGGGGTCAATGTAGTTTGTAACAAAAAAATATCTTGTAACATTTCAAATGTTACATTATAATTCTAAATGTTACATATCTCATATAGGCAAACTAAAAAGGCCATGGCCGCATGGGTCATGGTCTTTGGTTTGTCTTGGAAAGCCGGCGAAGGCGGCGCCGGGGTTACTCTTTTATTATGACTGGAGGAGTGATGATGCGGGCGTCCGTGCGGGTCACGCGGAAGAATTTGAAGGTTGCGAAGCCGGGGCTGTTCTCGGTGGTGGAGCGAGCGTAGACGCCGAGGCGGGCGCCTTTGACGCCGAATCTGGATGCGGAGAATTTTTTGGTGAAGGCCTTTCCGCCGAAGGTGAACCGGAAGTTGAGCATGTCCGGGTAACCCTTTTTGGCGGAGAGCTGGAAGGTGATGTAGGGGTCGTCGAATGGATCGCTCTTTGCAAGCGTCTCGTCCTTTTCGCCGTTTTCGGATCCCTCGCGGATTATGAGCATGTTCTGTCCGTCGATGCGGGTCACGCAGATGTAGGCGTAATAGTCCCCGTATACCGCGAATCCGGCTTCGTCGCCCTCTTCAGAGAGGGAAAGCTTGCACTTCACCTTCACGGCGAAGTTTGCAAAGGTGACCTTCTGCATTATGAGGTTTCTGATGCCCGCGAGATTCTCGCTCTCATGGTACACGCAGTTCGCCCTCAGACCCTGCTTTAACATGTACCAGTCCGGCTGCGGGTTTTCGCTGAGCTCCCATATGGGGGAGAGGGTCTTGCCCTTGAAATCGTCAGAGTATTCCGTGTGGGCGTCGGTTGCTATGTCCACAGGAAAATCGCCCTCTTCAACCGGAGTGCCGGGCATGTTGTCTCCCATGGGCTCGCCGCAGATGGGCCAGCCGTTCAGCCAGCTTACCGGCTCCAGATATACAGCCTTTCCGTATGCCCCCATGTCCCTGGAGTGGAGGAAGTACCATTTTCCGCTGAAGCCGTCCGAGTCCACAAGGGCTCCGTTGCAGGGGCCGTTTATGTCCGTCTCGCCCTCCATCATGATGACCTTGGATTCATACGGGCCGAGGATGTTTTTGGAGCGGAGGGCCAGCTGCCATCCGGACCGGGTGCCGCCGGCGGGTGCCAGGATGTAGAACATGTCCCTGTGCCTGTACAGCTTGGGGTTGTCCGCAAGAGGCGCTGTGTCCTTGCCGTTGAATATGATGCTGAAGTTCTTGGCTGCGGTCTTTAATGTGTCATCCGCCTCGAATATGGCTATCTGCGAGCTGCTGTTGGTCTTGGTGCGGTCGAAGGTGAAGGCTATGTAGCATTTCCCGCCGTACCAAAGAGGGCTGGGGGCACGGAGCCCCACGCCCTTTACCAGCGGGCGGAGAAGGGACCATTTCCCGTACGGGTCCGTTGTCTCGGACACGAAGATGCCTTCCTCCGGGAAGGTTATGAGGCAGTAATACGTGCCGTTATGAAAGCGTATCGCGGGCGCCGCCGCGCCGCCCCCCGAATAGTCCTCAAAGGGAATGGACAATAATATATGGTTTATAAGCTCCCATTCCACAAGATTCCTGGAATGATACAGAGGTATTCCGGGCACTGCGTCAAAGGAGGAGCAGACCATGTAGAAGTCTTCTCCCACGCGTATCGCGTCCGGATCCGGGCAGTCTGAGAATATCACAGGGTTGACGTATTTCATGATAAACCTCACAGCTTCAAACCTGTTTCCTATTCTAGCATACAATCCGGGGAATATCAACAAAAAATTAACAACATGTAGTGTAACGCGCGCCGTCTTTCCACAATATATTGCCGGCCGCAAGCAAAAGGCCTCCCGTGAAGGGAGGCCTTTTCATCTGGCATGCATATTTGCGCCGGGCATGAGCTCATGCTTTCATATCCGTATGGAGTATTCCCCGAAGGCTTTCATGAAGGCCGTCTTCCTGGCACGGCTTATCCTGAGAGGAACGTCTCCAACGAAGGCCGTGTTGCCGGAGACTTCCCGTATGTGGCTCATGTTCACGAGGTAGCAACTGTTTATCTTCACGAAGGCGAAATTTCCAAGTTTTTCCTCCTCGGACTTCAGTGTGGCCCTGGTCCTGTACACTCCGTCTTTGGTATGGCAGAAGACATTGTTTTTAACCACTTCCATATAAAGGATGTCCTCCACCGGGACGGCCACGAAGCCGTTCTCCGTTGAGATGGAGACAACCTTGCCCGTTTCCTCACGGACACCGGCTATGGCCCGTGTGAGTCGCGCGGCAAAATCCGCATATGAGACGGGCTTCAGCATATATGCCGAAGCATGCACGTCATAGCTTTCCACGGCATGCCTGGACACAGAGGTTATGAAAAGAAGCTCCGCTTTGCAGCCTTTTTTCCTGAGGGTTCTTGCAATCTCCATTCCGCCCATTCCCGGCAGCTCCGTGTCCAGCAGAAGGATATCCAGCGAATCCTTGGGCACCGCCAGCAGCTCAGCCGCGCTTTTGTATTCCCTGACGGAAAGCCTGGTGTTCTTTTCCGCCATGTAGCGGTACAGATAGCTTATTTCCAGACTGGAAGCGCTTATGTCCTCGTCCAGAACTCCGATCCTGATGTTCATCACATCTCCTTTCCCGGCATCTGTCCCCCTTGCGGCTGCAGTATATCCCGGCTAAAAACAGGCCTCAAGATGTTGGGCGCAATATACAGTCGATTCAGCGCAAAAATCTGGATGTACATGGCGAGTTTTTTCGCCACGAAGGCCGAGTGTTTCGTATCCGTTGAAGTCCCAAATCGCTAAGAATATACTTTAATCCGAAACGTTTCCGGGTGGAAGAGGAAGCATGTTTTCCGCATACCGGCATATGAAGCCGGGCGCAGGAGAGAAAGAACAGCAATAATTAAGGAGATTTCATCATGAAAAAACTCACCAAAGGAATCATGCTTGCGGCCGTGTGCGTCACCGCTGCAGCCATGTCCGTAGGCTTCGCAGCATGCGGCTCTTCCGCCAGGATGACAGGAGACTATCTTTCCACGAACAATATGGAGTGGCACAATCTAATGCAACTGGGCGGCACTTTTTATTTCGGCACGTTTTCAACTCAGGAGCTTAAACTGTATGAAGACAACTCATACGTCCTCACGCAGACGTCCATCACGTTCTCGAATTTAAGCGTCGGTCCCGATGTCCCTGCTGGTTCCCAGACCGGAAATGACCGCGGCCAGAAAGTGACCACTTTCTACGGATCTTACACAGTGACGGATTCTGATTCCTTGTCCATGACCGTGAACATTGCCACGCCTACAAGAATAGAGTACATAGAGTCCGTGGCCGGCTCGCACGCGGACAGCGACACGGCGACCAACGACACGCAGCTCACATACATGATGATTCCATTTGGAGCACAGGATTATTTTGACGGCCTCAAGGGCAAGTTTGGCGATGAAGGCGAAGGCATCGAGGTCATCCTTCTCACCGAGAAGAACATATTCAGCTTTATTGACGTCGCATATGTGAATGATGACGATGTCTACCGGGCGCTTATCCAGCAGTACGTCTCCAAATAATATCCGGAACATGCTTTGTGCACGCCTTGCAGATGCATGGCAAAAGCCCCCAGGTCCCATGCGGGCAAGGGAGCTTCGGATACAGGATTAAAAGGAGATTACATTGAAGACACTTAAAAAATACAAGGTATGGCGGGGAGTTTCGGTTGTTCTGCTGCTTCTCCTTGCCATATTCATAGTCATAAGCTATCTCGGATGGTATTACAGCGGGTATGTCAATGACTTTTTCGGCATAACGGCCGGCACCACCGAGACAACGGACTTCGAGAGCAGGTACGGCGCCCTGAACGAGGAGAACTGCAAAAAGCTCCAGGCAGACGAGGACGCCCTCAATATACAGGCAATGGAGGAGGGAGCCGTTCTTCTGAAAAACAAAAACAACGCCCTTCCGCTTGCCTCCACGGAGAGAAGCGTGACGTTTTTCGGAAACAGCACGGCCAATCCCATATATGCGGCAGGCGGCGGATCTGCGTTCAAGGCATCAAGAGGCGGAACGCTCTATGATTCTTTCAAATCCGCAGGCTTTGAGATAAACGACACCATGTTCAACGCCTATGCAAACAGCGGAGTAAGAAGGGTTTCAGCGCAGACCGTAGGCAACTCCAGCATAGGAGAAGTGGACATTTCCTTCTACACGGACGCCCTCAAATCCAGCTGGGCGGACAAGTACAATGACGTGGCCATTGTCCTTTTCACCAGATACGGCGGTGAAGGAATAGACCTGGACGTCAAAGATGCGGACGGAGTTCCCATGCTGTCGCTTCACAAGCAAGAGGCTGACCTTCTCAGGATGATAAAATCCTCCGGCAAGTTCGGAAAGACCGTGGTTCTTCTCAACAGCCCGTTCGCAATGAACCTGGACTGGCTGGATGATGACACTTACGGCGTGGATGCATGCATGACATTCGGCGGCACCGGAGACACCGGTTTTATAGGAGTCACTAACCTTCTTACGGGCAAAGCGGACTTCTCCGGCCACACAGTGGACACGTGGGCGGCAGACGCCCTTTCCGCTCCTGCAATGCAGAATTTCGGAGATTTCGAGTACGCCAACCACAACAAGGGCTTTGAGAACTCATATGTGGTTTACGCAGAGGACATCTACGTGGGCTACAAGTATTACGAGACCAGGTACCAGGACCAGGCCTTCGGCGGACTCAACGGATCCACCGGAAACTGCGGCGTGTTCAATTCCCCGGACGGCAAATGGGATTACGCTTCCGAGATGGGAAGGCCTTACGGATACGGCCTGTCATATTCCCGGTTCACGCAGGAAGTGAAGAGCATTGAATGGGACCAGGATGCCCACACCGTAACGGCCAGTGTCCTTGTGACAAACAACGGCCCTGCAGACGGAAGTTCATATTCCGGCAAGGCAAAGTCCGTTGTGCAGCTGTACGCCCAGTGCCCCTATTCCGCCGGGCAGGCGGAAAAGCCCGCGGTGCAGCTCATAGGCTTCGCAAAATCCTCCGCCCTTGGAAAGGGGGAGAGCGAGACCGTCGCCGTGACGGCAGACGATTACCTCTTCGCAACATATGACGAGACCGCTGCAAACGGCGCGGACACATCCAAAAAGGGATGCTACGTGTATGACGCGGGCAACTATTATTTCGCCATAGGAGACAGCTCCCATGACGCCCTCAACAACATCATAGCCCAGCGCATATCCTCCGGGGATCTTCCCGCGGGAGCCGTTTCAGACAAGGTGTCTCTTACAGATGAGCAGGGCGCATCCGTTTCCGGAGAGGCGTCCAAATCCGTCCTCGTGAAGCTGGACGCATACAACAACACCTGGCAGGCAAAATCCGCCACGGGAGAAGTTGTGTGCAACACCCTGCAGGACATGGATTACAACTCCTACAATGCCGGCGAGAAAGTGACATATCTCACACGTTCGGACTGGAGCACATTCCCCAAATCCTACACAGGCCTCACCACAAACGCGGCCATGGACACCCTGCTTGCAGGAAAGACGTACAAGAGCAACGGCACTCCCACAAGCGCCTTCACGCAGGACGTGGACAGCGGCCTTGAGTTCGCGGACATGAAGAATGTCCCTTACGAGGATGACGAGACCTGGAACAAATTCTTAGACCAGCTCTCCATAACGGAGCTCGCAACCATCTGCGGCGAATCCAGAGGAAACAAGGCGATAACGTCCGTGGGCAAGCCTGTGAACTCCAACACGAACGGCCCTTACGGACTCACGGCTTCGTACAAGTACGGAGACGGAACGGGCATAACCCTGTACGTGGACGAGGTCATAATGGCCTGCACGTACAACACTGAACTGCTGGCCCAGCGCGGAGCCTTCTTCGCGGAAGACGCCCTGTATTCCGGATATTCCATGATATTCGGGCCGGGAGCCAACCTGCACAGGACCCCTTACGGCGGGCGCAACTCTGAGTACTATTCCGAGGACGGCAACATGTCATACCTCTGCGGCGCGGCTCAGACCAAGGCCATGACAAAGGGCGGCTTCATAGCCGGCATCAAGCATTTCGCAGGGAATGACCAGGAAACCAACCGCCACGGCGTCTCAACGTTCGCCACGGAGCAGGGATTCCGCCAGGGATCTTTAAGGGGCTTTGAAGGAGCGCTTAGGGACGACGTGGGCGAGTGCCTCGGTGTGATGGCATGTTTCAACAGAATAGGCCTTGTCGCAGGGTCATCGTGCTACGCTACCCAGGTCCAGATTCTCCGCAAGGAGTGGGGCTTCAAGGGCGTGGTCATAACGGACGCAGCCAAGGACACCGCAGGATACGTCTTCACGGAAGAGAGCATCACATGCGGAACGGACATGTATGACGGGGACGAATCCCGCACGGACGCTCTCATAAAGCTCATAAAGACCGGCAAGGACGGCAACATCTTGGATGCTGTCCGCACGGCCAACAAACACTTCTATTACGCATATTCCCGCTCCAATCTGGTAAACGGGCTTGCCTCGGGCGCAACCGTTTCCAACTCAACCCCCTGGTGGAAGTCAACCCTCATCGCAATAGACGTCATCGTGGGCATCCTCGCCCTGGCGGCAATTGTGCTCTTTATCCTGGGCGGGTACATGTTCACAGACAATGCAGGCAATACAGACAAGAAAGAGGAGGAGGCAGGCAATGACCAGCAGAATGTTTAAAGACCGCACGGCCGGATTCTGGATAGGAATCGCAGCAGCCGCAATAGCCATCATCGGAGCCATCGTGTACATCGCCGTGGACGTCTCGGACAGGACCTTCTCCATACCCGGATTCATCCTCATGCTCCTCGGCGGCCTGTCCTTTGCCATCGTCCTTCTCACAGACTACAGATTCGCCCCTGCAGTCCCGGCAGTTCTCGGCATCTTGGGATTTGCCTTCACCGTCTGCGCCGCAATCCCGTCCCTTTCGGACGTCTGGAACCATGTCGTCTTCATTGGCGGCAATGCCGCAGCGGGCGTGGCTTTCAGCATAGTTTTTCTTGTCAGCGCAATCCTCAGCGTAATCTCATGCTTCATGGACCAGCGCAAGACAGTGCAGGACTGATGCAGAACACTCTGGTCTGAAGACCAGAAACCGGAGCATCCGGCATCCGCCATGACAGGCGGAGCAGAATTTCAAACAAATCCGGACAAGCGCCAAGGCACAAACGCCAAAGCGCTTGTTTTCATTATAAAGACAGCTGCCTTTCAGCTTTCTGGCCAATTTCTGCCGCAAAATCCCTCCGGCGGGCGGCTCCCGGCAGCCCGTAGGGAACAGGCCGGAATAAGGTGTTAATAGATTTTAACAAGGGCCAAAAACGGCCATTTTTGGGGCAAAAAACAGTTTAAATAGCCGGAATAAGGGTGTATAATGGATGGCGTTATGATAAAGGCAATCAACTGCGTGGCGCTTTCCATAGCGCTCGAGGAAATGGGCAAACTGGTGGCGGAGGACAAGGAGCGCGGCGTGCGCACCATAATCTTCTGCGAGGACCGTCTGACGCTGGCCGCCGAGAGGCAGGTCTGCGCCGCCGTGGGAGGCACCTTCAATGCGAGGGTGTTCACTTTCGCGCGCTTCCTTTCCCTGTACGGGGACAGGAATTCAAGGGTTCTTTCATCCCAGGGCTCCGCAATGACGCTCAGGAAGATTATAAACTCATGCAAGGGGGAGTTCAGGCTTTTCAGGAAACTGTCCGCAACGGACGCCGCCAAGACAGTGTATGACACAATAGCCCTCCTGTACGCATCGGCCATATCCCCGGACGAACTCAAGGACATTAAGGCGGAGGGCATGTTCGCCGCCAAGCTGCATGACATAGAGATCATATACGAAAAGTATGAGCAGTATTTAAAGGACAACTGCCTGGAGGACAGGAACAACTACCTCAAGAAGCTGGAGCCTCTCATTCTGGGGAACAATGACATCATGCACGGCACGAGGGTCATATTCCTCGGATACCAGGCTTTCACAAAGACCGGCGAAGGATGCATACGGGCTTCGTTCGAGAGGGCTAAGGACGTGTACGGAATATTCATTGGCGGAAACGAGGAGTTTTACGTGAACGAGGCCTGCACGACTTTTCTGGGGCTTGCCAGAAAATACGGAAGGGCGGAGATTGAGAACGTTCCCAGAACCCTTGCCGGGTCCGCGGAAGCCCTGCGCCGCAGAATCTTCAATCCGGAAAGCTATATAATGAAGGATGAGGACAGGACCGTGGCCGGGGACGTGACAGTCCTTGAAGCGCAGGACGGGTCTGAGGAGCTGGAGTTCATAGCGTCCGAGATAAAGAGGCTTGTTGCGGAGGAGCAAATCCGTTACGGAAAAATCTCCGTAATGCTTCCGGACCTGGAAGACAGCGAGAGGGAGCTCTCCAGAATCTTCGCGGAATTCCGCATACCGTACTATGCGGACAAGCGCTATTCGCTTTCCACCCATCCCCTTTGCTCATTCGTAGTGAGCTTTTTATCCTGCCTCTTCTACGGCTGCCGCGCCGGAAACGTGGAGGACGTGGTGTCCTCCACGTTCTTCTCCATGGACGAGGCCGGGAACAGAATCTCAAGGGAAGAGAAGGACATATTCCGCAATTACATGCTCCGCCTGGGCGGCTACCGCGGAGCGGTTTCCGTTGAGCCGGACAAGGACACCTGCGAGCAGCTGGGATACAGCTATGTGGCCGTGATGCACGTGCGCCAGGCATTCCTGGACGGATACAACAAGCTGAAAAAGCTTGCGAAGACCTCGAGATATGATGCGGTCAAGGCCCTTCTTGAGATGTACAAGGCTGCCGAGACGGCGGAGGATATCTCCAGCCAGTTCGCGGACAAGTATCCCGCCGAGGCCGAATTCTCCCACAGGGCGTGCTCCAGCATCCTGCAGGTTCTCAAAGAGGCGGATGAAGTGGCGGGAAAGCCCGGGGACGAAGATTATCTTGCGGACACGGATTATCTCAAGGTGATCCGCTCCGGATTCAACGCGATGAAGATATCGCTCATTCCCCCCAAGGCGGACGCTGTTTTCGTGGGTGACATCTCCGCCACAACAAACACCGGAAGCGATGTGGTTTTCTGCGCGCGCTTGACATCCGCGGTTCCCGCGGTGCAGTCCGATTCCACTCTTCTTTCCGACAAGGACCTCATGTATCTTGAATCCATGGCCGTGTCCGTGGCTCCCAAGATAAAGCAGATAAATGACAGGTGCAGGGAAGTGGCGGCCCTCAACGTCTGCTCTTTCCGCAGAGCGCTGTATCTTTCATATCCCGCACGCCTGGGCTCCGAGGAGTCCTCTCCGAGCGAGATAGTGGCATACGCCACAAGCATCTTCAGCAGACCGGACAAAAGCAAGCTCACGCCCGTGCGCATCTCCGAATACAATGCCGCAAGGTCCAGCATCCGCTATTACTGCAGCGAAAAGCTGCCCGCAATGAAGTGGGTGGTTTCCACGAGGGACGCAAGAGAGAGGGAGAGGGTCCTTGACATGCTGAAGCGCCACGGCAAGGCCGAAGAGGCCGCTCTTGCCGCGGAATGGGCGGACCAGGCGCATGCGGAAAAGAAGGACATAGAGTGCGGCAAAGACCTCTACTTCGCCGGCGGTTCCATCTCTCCCACAACCCTTGAGACCTATTTCGCCTGCCCGTACAAGGCCTTCATGCAGAAGGGCTTGGGCGCGCAGGACAGGGAGGAGGCAGGCCTTAGAGCCAGGGATTCCGGCAACTTCATCCATGAAGTGCTGCAGAACGTCACGCCCCAGCTTAACAGCGCCCATACTCTCCGCGAATTCCTCTCGCAGGTGCAGACAGCTGCGGACGATCTTCTTTCCAAGCCCCCGTATTCCACGCTGAAGCTCACAAAGAGCGGGCAGTATACCGAATCCAAGCTCCGCGAAGAGGTTGACGAGATAGCCTCCGGCCTCTACGAGCAGGTTAAGAATTCCGAGTTCAGGGTGGACGGCGCCGAGTCCAGATGCGAGATAATATTGAGCAATGACGTGAAGGTGGCAGGCCGCATAGACAGGATAGACAGGCACGAAGGCCTGAACGGTGACATGGTGCGTGTTGTGGACTACAAGACAGGCAGTTTCGACGCCACGGCCAAAGCATACTATATGGGCCGCAAGCTCCAGCTGGAGCTCTATCTCGAGGCGGCCTCCGCATCCAGCGGGGCCCGTCCTGTGGCCGCATACTATTTCCCGGCCCAGATAAGCTACAAGAGCGACCAGGACGGCATCTTCCGCATGTCCGGATTCATGGACGCCAGCGAGGAAGTTGTGGCGGCCTCTGACACAGTCGTTGAGGAAGGCGAGAAGAGCAAGTACTTTGACGCCTACCTTGCGGACAGGCAGCGCGCGGACAGCGCCATGCTGGATGCAGTATTCCCGGACTTTCTGGACTATTCCGTCCTTGTTGCGGACAAGGGAGCCAGGGAGATGAAGTCCGGGTACATAAAGCCTTCTCCAGTGGCCAATTCATGCGCGGGATGCAAGTACGGCGGAAGCTGCGGCTTCGGCTCGGAGCGCGGAAGCGCGCCCCGTGAGGCGCCCAAGAGCGTGAAGTGCACGGACATAGCTCAGATAGCCCATGCGACAAAAAAGAACCCCAATCCCCTCGCCCTGGAGACAGGACTGTCCGATACGCCTCTGCACGTGAAGGGAAGCGTCTCCGCTGCCGGAGGCAGGGACGAGGATGATTCATACGAAGACGACGGAGAAGACGATCTGGCCGGCGCGCTCGGCTCTCTTGGAGGAGACTGATATGGCTGAAGAGAAGAAAACAAGATACACCCCTGAACAGCAGGCGGTCATAGACTGCCCGGGCAACGTCATAGTCTCAGCCTCCGCGGGATCCGGCAAGACCACGGTCATGATAGAGCGCCTCTTGAACGCCATCCTTTCCGGCGCCAAACTGGACGAGGTCCTCTGCGTGACCTTCACCAAGAAGGCTGCCGCCAATATGAAGGAAAAGCTCCGCAAAAAGCTCATATCCGCCCTCGGCGAGACCACGGACGGCAGGCAGAAGAAGCACCTTAAAGACCAGCTTGCGGCCATCCCGACCGCGGACATATCCACGATTCATTCATTCTGCTCCCAGCTCATCCGCAGATATTTCTACATCTTAGGGTGCGACGGGGCCTTTGACATAGTCTCATCCGACGATTCCCAGTTCAAGGAATACATAGACAGGGCGTTTGAGAACCTCTTCGACCGTCTGTACGAAGAAAATGACCCGGATTTCATGCTCCTTCTGCAGTTCCTCCGCCGCAAGCGCAAGGATGACAGCGTGAAGGCCATAATCCTTGAGGCGTATTTCGCAGCCCGAGCCGTTTCCCATTACAGGGAGAAGATAGAGGCGTCCCTCAAAAAGTACACCCCGGAAGGATTCCGCGAAATCTGCGCCGGGCTCCAGGCGGCCAACAGCGAAAAGTACCAGGCCTTGGAGGACGTCCTGTACGATTTCCAGCTGTCCTTCATCCCGCTCATGAACTGCATGCCGGGAGCCAAGGTGAGGGCGTACACCGACCTTTTCACCGACATGTACCTGACTTTGGAGCAGGCCAAAACGGCCGGCGCCTTTGACCCCGTTCCCACGTCCATATCATCTCTCCGCAAGCCTGTGGACGGCAAGTACGCTCCCGCTGAAGTGAAGACAGCGGGGGAGTATTTCAAGAACAAGAAGGACGAGCTCAACCGCAAGTACAAGTCCGTCCGGGGAGACATAGAGGACGAGGACACGGAGTACGCCCGCTTTCTCAAATCCGGCGAGCTCGCCAGGGCTTTCGCAAACATCCTGCTGCAGTTCGACGACGAGTTCGCGGCCGTCAAGCATGACGAGAACAAGCTTGACTACAATGACCTGGAGCACTATTCCCTTGAGATCCTTTCCAACAAGGAGGTCCTCAGCGAAATCCAGGCCAAATACGCCTATGTGTTCGTGGACGAATACCAGGATGTGAATCCCGTGCAGGAGGAGATAATCTCGGCCATAGGCGGCAAGATCTTCCTTGTGGGAGACGTAAAGCAGGCCATATACGGCTTCCGCGGAAGCAAGTCCAAATTCTTCTCCGACAAGTTTGACACCTTCGAGTCCGAGGGCGGCCATGCTCTCCGCATACCTACGAATTTCCGTTCCGCGGACGGCATCATAAAGGCTGTGAACGACATGTTCTCAGCCTCCATGACCCAGATTATCTGCGGATTCGATTACAAGGCTTTCTTACCTGATATCGCTTCAGCCGGTTCCGCGGAGGCCTCCGCAGATCCGGATTCTGCCGAAGACTTCCTTTCCCCGGCCGGCACTGAGCCTGCATCCGGCATGCAGTTTGATTCATCCTTTACGGATGCAAACGGCGATTCCCTTGCATTACATGTAATGCCCGTGTCCAGGGCGTCCAAACCCGCCAGAAAGACCAGGAGCGAGACGAGGGATGACGAGACCATGGATGAGCTTGCCCGGGCGCACCAGATGGCGGCAGAGGCCGCAAAAAGGTTTGTGACCGTCCCCAATCCCTCAGAGCAGGGACATGAGATGAAAGCCTGCGAAGGGTGGCCGGAAAACGCCGGCAACGTTTACATGCACGAGTTCGGCGAAGAGCAGAAGGAAGATATAGAGCCCAAGGTATACTCCGTCAAGGAGGACGCCAAAGCGCACAAGGAGACCCTCGAGGCCAAGGCCATAGTGAAGCTCATACGCAGCCTGTACGGCAAGATGCGCTACGACAAGGACCTCAGGAGGGAAGTTCCCACGCAGTACGGGGACATCTGCATTCTGGCCAGAAAGAACAAGGCCCTGGAGAGCATAGTCTCAGCCCTCATAGCCGAGAAGATCCCCGTCTCCGGCGCCCAGAAGGGAAATATCTGCGACACCCCTGAAGTGAAGCAGATGCTGGACATTTTGTCCGTCATAGACAATTCAGAGCAGGATATAGCCCTTATAACGGCTCTCCTGTCTCCACTTGGCAAGTTCACGGAGAACGAGCTGGCCGTAATAAAGACGTCCATGACGGGCAAGACAAGCTCTTTCCGCGAGTGCTGCAAGATTTACATGAGAAAGGACAACGAGAATGCGGACAAGGCCTTGGCCGCAAAGCTCTCCGGATTCTACGACAAGCTGGACGGCTTCCAGCAGGCTGCCGGCGTCCTGAGCGCCGGAACCCTCATTACCCGCATCCTTTCCGAAACCGGCCTCGAGGCGGAATATTCCGCCGGCGGCGGCGAAGCCCTCCGCAACGTCCTTCGTCTCATGCAGGAAGGCCCGGATCTCACCCTTTCCGGCTTCCTTCGCAAGATCCGCGAGGGAGGGTACTCCATAGGCTCTCCGGCATGCGCCCCTTCCGACTGCGTGCAGGTAATGACCATGCATGCGTCCAAGGGCCTTGAGTTCCCTGTGGTGATAATCGCTGACATATGCAAGCTCTTCTCCGGAAGCGACACCAAAGACATCTATTTTGACGAAACATTCGGCTTCGCGCCCCGCTGCTACAACGAGATGGACAGGACATATTCCGACACCATTCTCCGCAAATACGTCCGCGGCAGCAGGCTTCGCGAGGACATAAAGAACGAGCTCAACCTCTTCTACGTGGCATGCACCCGCGCCGAAACGGAGCTCCATATCATGACCTCTGTCAGCGTTCCCGAATACAACACCGCGGCTGCCTTGAGCGCACGCAACTATGCAGCGCTCATAGATTTCGACTTTCCGTCCATACAGCAGAAGCCCATGCTGGAGGTATCAGAATCCGCCCCCGCAGATTCCGGCACAGAATCCGCGCCGGACACTGCAGCATCCACATCCGCCGCCTCAATATCAGCAGGCGAAACCGCAGAATCCCCCACATACTTTGCTCCGGATGACAATGAATCCGCAGATGCAGATCATACTGCAGAGGGTGAGAAACTCCGTGAGCCCATGAGCTTCGATGACCTGCTTGCAGACCCTCTGAAGTATGGAGACATGTTTGAGAAGCCGTACGCATATCCGGGAAGCGTAAACCTGCCGGTAAAGACTTCAGCCTCCAATATTCTCAAAGCGTACAACAGCATGGATGATGAATCCGAAGACATACGCAACCTGTTCTCCAAGGAAGAGGAGCAGGATGAGGGGGAGGTAAAAAAGTCTGATCCTACGGGCATCCCCCGCGGCACCGCATACCACCGCTTTTTGGAGCTTTGCAACTTCTCCGTCCGCGACATTGACGGCATAACTGGCGAGATACTGAACTTCATAAGCATGGATCTCATGACCGCCGAGCAGGCCGGCTACCTCGTTCCCGGGGAGCTAGCCGAAATCCTCAATTTCCCCGTCTTCGCAGGCCTTGAAACCGCGCAGACTATGCGCGAGCAGGAATTCCTGTGCCGCATGCCCGCCTGCAAGATAATGGACACAACGGCCGAAGACCCCGTCCTTGTCCAGGGAGCCATAGACCTTCTCATCTGCCAGGACGGCAAGTACCACATCGTGGACTACAAGTATTCCCACAAGGATCCGGACCTTCTCAGAGCCACATATGCGCCGCAGCTGAAGCTGTACCGCACGGCAGTCTCCATAATAACAGGCATCCCTGAGGAAGAGATTCCCGCCACAATCGTCAACATCCACCGCCGCTATGCGCCGGTAGAGATCTAGCGCCACACCAACCAAACAAGCTGCAAAGCCCCTCATCCTGACGATGAGGGGCTGTTTCCAAAGTCTGAGCTGATGCCCACAGAACGGCATTGGATTGGTCATACGCCGGGGGCTATATCGCAAATCGGAGTTGACGGATTCCGGTGCTATATCCAAGACTGGACTTGATGGCTCCAGATGACCCGATGCTATATCGTAAATCTGAGTTGATGAATCCCGGCACACCGAGATTCCTGACATGTGCCTGCCTGTTCCAGCTGAAAATAATTCACTGAAGAAAAATTCACTGAAAAACAATTCAACTCCCTTTTAAACCATGGTCTCCCAAGCCCGGTGCTATATCCAAGATTGGAGTTGATAACCCTGGAGCCCGGTGCTATATCCAAGATTGGAGTTGATAACCCCCGTAAACCGGCTGCTATTTACAAGATCGGAGTTGATGGCTCCCGGCGCCCGGGACTGTATCTCATACTGGAGTGGACGCCTCACAGCGGATTTTCCCGTACATGCCCGCATATGCGCCGTCTTGTGACAGATGACGCTTGTCCTGTTACGATTTTATAGCTTTACACAGGGCGCACATGACCGCATATGGGCGTTTCTTTGCGGATAGATTCAGAATTAAGCGGCAGTATGGAGAGTGTGAGAACTGGCGCAGGCTTTCTGAAAAACATGTAAAAGAATGTAAAAGTATCGTATAATTGTTGAAAATCCGGAATACAGGTGCTAAAATATGGGCTGTGCGCAGGAAAAGCGCTTCATTGATCACACCGGACGGCGGCAGAGCCGCTGCACGCATTATTAGACTACATGACTGCATAGGGAGATATACAATGAGCACCAGCATTAAGATTACAGCAGACTCCACATGCGACCTCGGTCCGGTTCTTACGGAAAAATACAATGTGGGCATCATGCCCCTTACGGTCCTTCTCGGAGAGGACGTGTATCATGACGGCGTGGACATCACCCCGCAGATGATTTTCGATTATGTCAAGAACACGAACGTCCTTCCCAAGACATCGGCCCCCTCAGTGGAGGATTACACGGCATTCTTCGGAAAATTCTTGGAAGAGTATGACCATGTCATTCATTTCAACATCTCATCCAAGGCTTCGGCATCCAACAGCAACGCGCTCCAGGCGGCGGAGAAATTCAGGAACAAGGTGGACGTCATAGATTCGTACGCTCTTTCCACAGGCCAGGGCCTTCTGGCTCTCAAGGCCTGCGATTTTGCGGCCGCAGGGGAAAAGCCCAGGAGGATAGTGGAGGACGTCAAGGCCCTCATACCCAAGGTCAACACATCCTTTATCCCGGACAGGCTGGATTACCTGCACAAGGGCGGAAGATGCTCGCTTGCAGCCATGATGGGCGCAAAGGTTTTAAGGCTCCATCCCATGATTTCCATGAAAGAGGGCCAGCTGTACGCAAAGAAGAAGTACATGGGCAACCTGGACGCAAGCATCCGCAAGTACATAGAGGATCTCGTTGCGGAATACCCCAGTTATGACAAGACCCGCTGCTTCATAACCCACTCCAGCGCGGAGCCGGAGACGGTGGCAAAGGCAAGGGCGCTTGTTGAGAGCAAGTTCGGATTCGATGAGGTCATCGAGACTGTGGCGGGATGCGTTGTAACGTCCCACTGCGGAAAGAACACTTTGGGCGTTCTGTTCATAGCAGAGTGAGAAAGCTGGCAAACTGCCCAAAATTCTGACAGCCGCATGCAGGCTCATTGCCGTTGCAATGGAAAAACGGCCTGCGGCGCGGTAAACTAACCGGTACGAAAATGTATGAACGTAGGAAAGTCTGTACATTCGGAAAAATAAAACTAACAAGGAGTAACCATGAAAAAAGTCGTAACGCTGGGCGAGATCATGCTTCGTCTGTCCACACCCAACAATGAGAAGTTCATCCAGGCCACCGGGTTTGATGTGAACTACGGCGGCGGAGAGGCCAATGTGGCCGTATCCCTTGCAAATTACGGATATGTGTCCGAGTTCGTTACCGCGCTTCCCGCAAACGAGCTTGGCGACTGCGCCATTTCCGCACTGCGCAAGTACAACGTAAAGACAGACCACATCGCAAGATGCGGAGAGAGGCTTGGAATCTATTACCTCGAGACAGGCTCATCCATGAGGCCTTCCAAGGTCGTATACGACAGGGCTCATTCCTCCATGAGCACGGCAACGCCCGCAGACTTTGACTTCGACGAGATATTCGCAGACGCAGACTGGTTCCATGTATCCGGAATCACGCCCGCCCTTTCAGACTCAGCCATAGAGCTCACAGAGGCAGCTCTCAAGGCTGCCAAGAAGCACGGCGTAACAGTATCCTGCGACCTCAACTTCCGCAAGAAGCTCTGGTCCAGCGAGAAGGCCCAGAAGGTCATGACAGGCTTCATGCAGTACGTGGATGTCTGCATAGGAAACGAAGAGGACGCAGACCTCGTTCTCGGCTTCAAGCCCGGCAACACGGACGTTACATCCGGCAATCTGGAGCTTTCCGGATATGAGGACATCTTCAAGCAGATGGTTGCAAAGTTCGGCTTCAAGTATGCCGTTTCTTCTCTCCGCGTGAGCCATTCCGCATCGGACAACGGCTGGTCCGGATGCATCTACAACGGCGAGACAGGCGAGTTCTATCATTCCAGAGAGTACAGGATCACTCCCATAACAGACCGTGTGGGCGGCGGAGATTCATTTGCAGCCGGGCTCATCACCGGACTGCTGGACGGCAAGAACTTCAAGGATGCCCTTGAGTTCGGCGTAGCTGCATCCGCCCTCAAGCACACAATCCCCGGAGACTTCAACCTCGTGACCCGCAAGGAAGTGGAAGCTCTCTGCGGAGGAAACGCATCCGGACGCGTCCAGAGATAATCTCGCCATTCTGGCCCGTCAGGGCCGTTTGAGCTCAGCAAGACAACGCAGATGCCGCACGGTTCCTGTGCGGCATCTTTACAAAGACAGGCGGATATGCGCGTTTGGCGCATAAGTGCCGGCATGAATTACAGGGGAACGTATATGAAAGAGTTCATGGACAAGGATTTCCTCCTTGACACAGACACGGCGAAGATGCTCTATCATGAGCACGCCGAAAAGATGCCCATAATAGACTATCACTGCCACTTAAGTCCCAAGGAGATATATGAGGACAAGAAGTTCCGCAATCTCTCCGAAGCATGGCTCGGGCCGGGAGACAGGACCGGAGACCATTACAAGTGGCGCTCGCTTAGAGCCCGCGGATATGAAGAGGAGTCCATCTCGGGACCGGATGACGATTACAAGAAGTTCATGCAGTTCTGTGAGTCCATGCCTTACTTTGTGGGCAACCCCTTGTACCACTGGTCCCATCTGGAGATGAGAAGGTACTTCGGGATAGACGAAATCATAAACGCCGAGAACGCCCCCGTTATCTGGGAGAAGGCCAACAAGGCCTTGGAGACCCTCACCGCCCGCGGAATGATGTACAAGATGAACGTGAAGGCTGTCTGCACGACTGACGACCCCACGGACTCCCTTGAGTGGCACAAGAAGATGAAGGAGGACCCCACGCTGAAGGCTATTGTCCGCCCGGCCTTCCGTCCGGACAAGGCGGTGCAGGTGGAGCAGCCTGCGTTCGCCGGCTGGGTTTCCAAGCTCTCTGCAGTCTGCGGCAAAAAGATTGAGTTCCTGCAGGATTTTCTGGACTGCCTCGCAGAGCGCATAGCATACTTCAATGAAGCGGGATGCAGGCTTTCGGATCATTCTTTGGAGCCCGTGTATTACGCTCCCGCCACATATGAAGAGGCCAACCTTGTATTCCTCAAGGGCCTCGCAGGCGCGCAGATTTCTGAGGCGGAGAAGGACCAGTACAAGGGATATCTGCTTGTGTTCCTGGGCAAGGAGTACAACAGGTACGGATGGGTCCAGCAGTACCACATCGGAGCCCTCAGGAACAACTCCAGGAGAATGTACGAGGCCATAGGCCCGGACACCGGCTTTGACGGCATGGACGATGCCAATTACATCGCCAAGCTTTCCGGCCTTTTAGGGGCCATAGACGCGGACGGCTCTCTTCCCAAGACCATCCTCTATAATCTCAACCCCAAGGACAATTACGCACTCAACATCCTCGCCGGATGCTTCCAGAAGGAAGGCGTCAAGGGCAGGGTCATGACAGGCACCGCATGGTGGTTTTTGGACCAGCAGGACGGCATACGCCAGAATCTTGAGACACTCATGCAGGTGGGCCTCGTTTCCCAGTCCGTGGGCATGCTCACAGACTCCCGCTCCTTCCTCGCATATCCCCGCCACGAATACTACAGGCGCATTCTCTGCTCCATGCTCGGCCGTCTCGTAGAGTCCGGCCAGTATCCTGCATCCGAGCTTCCCCGCCTGGGGCAGATAGTGGAGGACGTCTGCTTCAACAACGCCAACGAGTATTTCGGCTTCGGCATCAAGCATTGATTCCGCGGCGCGCTTAAATCCCGTTTCAAGCTTTTGTATTCCCACTATTATGAAAATAGACGGAGCCCCGTTATCGGGGCTCCGTCTCGCTTTTTGTGCCGTTTTACTGCCATTTCATCACAGGAACTCACACGCCGTGAAAGCCGCCGCTCGTTCCCGTGTCCAGGGTGTCATATTCCGCCTCTGCTGCCAAAGCCACAAGGTCATCATGGGACACAAGCCCCTGGCTGTACGCATCCGAAAGGAGCATGTAATTCCCGTCCTCCGTGGGAATGATGCTGGTGTATGATGCATTTGGCGCGGTGAAGAGATACACGTCATCCACATAGAGCCTGGTGAGGACATCTGCATAATCCTGCCCGTAAGGCCCGTACACGGCGTAATACACTTCATGTCCGGAATATCCGCCTGCGTCCCTTTTGATGTTCACATACATCTCAATGCCGTCTCCGTCATCCTCTTTCCGCACGCCGTTAACGGTGCAGGCCGCAGCCGCGGCGAGAGCCAGGGCAAGAATAATAATAAGGATGGCGGCGAGTCTCTTTTTCATATCATCTCCGGGCAAAGGACCTGCCCGGCGGTTTCGGGCAGACTGCATTATAATAATAGCATGCTGAGCCTGTGAAAACAATGGCAAACGGCTTAAACGCGTGCTTATGTGTCATTCAAGCTGAAAAAATGAGCAAATACGGACTGCACATGTGCAGTTTCGTACGCATGTGGTACAATGCAGCGGATTTCCGGGAGTATATGCCGGAAAAGCTCAAAACATGGCTATGATTATGTACGGTTTGTATATTGCTTTCGGCAATTGGCCGTACTAAAATATGAGACGCTGAAAGGGCCGGAAAAGGGTCGCAGCAGGGGAGAAAGATAATGAAAAACCAGGTGTTCAATCCATATCTGCCTTCGTATGAGTACATCCCGGACGGAGAGCCCCATATATTCAACGGGCGCGTGTACGTGTACGGGTCCCATGACAAATTCGGCTCATCCGGATTCTGTGTCAACAATTACGTTACCTGGTCCGCGCCGGTTGAAGACCTCTCGGACTGGAGATATGAAGGCGTAATCTTCAAGCGTGAGGATGATCCGAACAACAAGAGCAAAGCGGCTCTTTACGCTCCGGACGTATGCCAGGGCCCGGACGGAAAATATTACATATACTTCTCGCCGGCTCCCGGATTCGGCAAGAAGACTCTCTACATTGCAGTGGCCGTATCAGACAGCCCCGCGGGTCCCTTCACCTATCACGGCAAGGTGGACCTCTCCAAATGGATAAAGAGCTACGTGCCTTTCGACCCCGCCGTATACGTTGAAGACGGCAGAGTATATCTGTATTACGGCTCCGGCGTATATCCGCCCATCTCATTCTTCATCTCCAAGAAGGGAGTGAAGGGAGGCGCGGTTGTAGAGCTGGATCCCAAGGACATGTACACCGTAATCTCAGAACCCGTCATGACCGTTCCAATGAAGACCACGGACACAACAGGCGAGTACGGGGACCACGTCTTCTTCGAGGCCTCCTCAATGCGCAAGATAGGCTCCAAATACTATTTCGTATATTCATCCCAGCTCGGCCATGAACTTGCATATGCCGTAGGCGACACGCCCGTAGGGCCCTTCAAATACGGCGGCATTCTTGTATCCAACGGGGACATCGGCCTGTACGGCAGGACCAATCCCAAGACGGCCTGCAACTATACCGGAAACACTCACGGCGGCCTCCTGAACCTCGGAGACAAGACTTACGTCTTCTACCACAGGCACACCAACCGTCATGACTTCGCCCGCCAGGACTGCGCGGAGCTTCTGCCGGTAAACGAGGACGGATCATTCGGTCAGGCCGAAGTGACCTCCTGCGGACTCAACGGCGGCCCTCTTAAAGGTTCCGGCGAATACGAGGCCCGCATAGCCTGCCATCTCACTTCCAAGAAGGGAGACCGTTTCTACGGCATCTTCCGCGGCATAGCCGGAAGCGAGCCCTTCATAACCCAGACAGGCAAGGACCGCGAGGACAATCCGGACCAGTACGTTGCCAACATCCATGACGGGACGACAGTCGGCTACAAGTATTTCGATCTCTCCGCCACAACAACCGCAGGCGTACGCTTTGCAGGAAAAGGCACAGGCAAGCTTGTTGTCCGCACTGCCCTGGACGGCGCTCCTGTGGCCGAAATCCAGATTTCCGGAACAGGCGCAGACAAGCAGACCGCAGAGGCAGCCATCTCCGTGGCTTCCGCCAAGAGCGCCCTGTACTTCACGTATGAAGGGAAGGGGAGCATAGACCTGCACACAATCATCCTCAAGTAATCCATGCCAGAAAACGCTTAGAGCGCGTTCATATGAGACGCAGAAAAGGCACTGCAAATGCAGTGCCTTTCTCTTAACATATGATGACTTCAAAGCTTTTCCGGCCCATATCCGGCCCATATCCGGGCCAGCATCCGTGCCATGTTTCCGTGTGAGATTCTTTCAGCTATTTGGCACAGCCTCCGCACTCATGGTTGCTGAGGTCCGGCTTCTCAAAGACATAGCATGCGGTGCCGCTGTCAAACTCGTCCGTCTTCTCATATCCGCATGCGGCGAAGAAGGGTTCGGACTCCACGACGGGGAGACAGTATGATTTGGTGGCCCCGGCCTCGCGGAGCTTCATCTCTTCCGTATACAGCAGGAACTTTCCAAGGCCCTTGCGCCTGAAGTCCGGGGCTATGTACATCTCGCGGATGTCTCCCCAGCCCTCGCGCCAGCACCAGTCGTTGTCTATGTCGTCTATCTGCCGGATGGCGAACCCGCAGGGAACGTCCTCATCATATATGAGGTCCACGAAAATGAGCCCGGCAAGAACGTCCGGCATGACGTACCCGTCCAGAGTCTCTTTTGCATCGTCCTCGCAGTCCAGTTCTTCGTAGTACGCAATGAAGAGGGGCTCAAAGTCATTCATTCTTATGTCCTGCAACGGGAGCACCGCTATCATATTAAAGCCTCCTAAGGCAATCTAAGCCAATGGCAAATTTCCTGTCCAATCCAATCCGGCGTCTTTTATTACCCTCCGGCCCTTGGAGCCGGACCGGATGGGAGTGGGGGCATGTATAAAAACAGGCGGGCCAGGCCCGCCTTGGTTTTTACTCTGCTGCTTCCTCTTCCTTCTCTTCTACGGGGAATACGCAGACCTTCTTGCCTGTTCTTCCGAGTCTCTGGAAACGGACGATTCCGTCCACCAGAGCGAAGAGGGTGTAATCTCTGCCCATGCCGACGCCCTCGCCGGCCTTGATTCTGGATCCGCGCTGTCTTACAATGATGTTTCCTGCAAGAACGAACTGTCCGTCTGAACGCTTGGTGCCAAGCCTCTTCGCGATGCTGTCTCTGCCGTTGTGCGAAGAACCGGAACCTTTCTTATGAGAGAATAATCTGAATAAGAACATGTCTGCCTCCTGTATTACTCCGCTGCGGCTTCATCGCCTGTGCCTATGGCTGTTACCCTGATAAGGGTGAAGGGCTGTCTGTGGCCCTGCTTCTTTCTTTCGTTCTTCTTGGCCTTGTACTTGAAGACTATGATCTTCTTGGCCTTGTCCTGGGTGACTACCTTGGCTGTGACCTTCACGCCCTCAACCTCGGAACCTACCTGGATGCCTGCCTCGTCTGCCGTGAGAATGACGGGGAACTCCACAACGGAACCAATTTCAGCCGCAAGCTTCTCAACCCTGATGAGATCGCCTACCTGCGCCTTGTACTGCTTTCCGCCGTTGTCGAAAATCGCGTACATTATTTACCTCCTCTGTCCAGTCTCGCTGGGAAATCCTTATCTTCGGCTAGGCGGCGCAAATGCGCGCTTACGGGGCCCGTCCCAAGCGGCTCATGTTTCATTTTATAAAACATATGCTCCGGTGTCAAGCGATTTTATTGCCGCGCCCGGCAAAATCTCCGGCAAACGGCGGCAAATCACCGGCAGTCTCCGGAAAATCCAGGGAAAAACCCGGGAAAACGGGTGGTCTCTATGCAAAAATCCCTAAAATTTATTGCAAATTATGAAATTTTGCTCAAAACAGTTTTAGTTTGCGTGAAAAGTGTTTATAATATATAATGTAAGGACTAAATCTTTGGAGTACAAATCAATGAAATACACATTTAACAGCATCGCTGTAGAGGATCTGCAGTTCAAGCTCAACAGAGTAAAGTTCGCCCCCAACGAAAGGCTCGACATCAAGCCCCAGTTCTCACGCCAGGTAAGAAAGGTGGCCGGAAATGACAAGCTCATATTCGTCGCCCTTTCCGTGAAGATCGAGTCCACAGACGCAGAGCCGAAGCCCTTCGACATCGCAGCCACATACGTGGGCGTGTTTGAAGTGTCCGACATGCAGGGCGATGATGAGCGCAAGTTCGTCATCGAGGCCACAAGCCTCATTTACCCCTATCTGCGCGCAGGCGTCACCAACCTGACATCATCCGCATACATCGCGCCGCTCAATCTGCCCATCATCAACGGCCCCATCTTCCCCGAAGACCGCCAGACCTACGCCTTCTCCGTGGACAGCAGCGACCTCAACTAATCCAGCGGGCACATTATAATCTGCAAACCGGCCTCCCTCACAAAGCGGGGGAGGTTTTCTTGCGCCAGAAATCCGGCCTCAATCCCGGAGGGGAATTCTCTTCCAGGTGCAGAGGCAGGGTGCAGCCCTCCGCCCGCATTAAAAATGGATTCCCATATTAAATATGCTGGATTTATTTCAGCCGGGGATGCATAATGCCAGTGTAATGCGCATTAAGCCAGGGCCGCAAGGCTCCCGGGAAACAGCAAAGCTGCGCTAAGACTGGCATTCACAGGCGGCGCAGCCAGGCGTTCAATCCCAGGCTTATGACCCGGCAGGCAAGGCCCGTCTCCGGATGCGCCCCTGGCTTTCCAGGACCGTTTTCTTATGCAGCACCCCCCGGGCCGGAGGCCGTATTCTGGCATAGACCAAAAGGAGCACATGCCAGCATTTTGCGGGGAATAAATGGCCGGTTAAGGGGATTTGCGCGGTGTGTGGAACAGGGCCGGAGGCGGCATGAATAATGATTGCATGAACGCATAAAAAAGTCTGCAAATTTTATGAAATTGGGCCGGAATAGGGCGCGCGGGCTTTCAAAATCGGTTGACAATCGTTTTTTTTGCTGTTATACTCTAAGAACCACAGCCGGAGAGGTTGTAATTTTTTTGTACGGAGTTTTCCAACAATGAAGGCACAGGTAAGAACCAGGATTACATTCGAGTGCACGGAGTGCAAGCGCAGAAACTATGACAGTTTCAAGAACAAGCGCAATAATCCGGACAGAATCACCCTTTCAAAGTATTGTCCGTTCTGCAGAAAACACACACAGCACAGAGAAACGAAGTAATTTTATATAGAGTCGGGGGTATCTTTTATGGCAACCCAGAAAGATGCAAAAACTAAAAAGCCTAACATCTTCGTCCGCATGGGCAGGAGGCTCAAGGAGACATTCTCAGAGCTCAAGAGAGTGACATGGCCGTCATTCCCCAAAGTAGTCAAGGCAACAGTCGTTGTCCTTGTTGTCGTTCTCGCGTTCACTGTAGTGGTCACTGCGATCAATTTCGGCCTTCAGGCGCTTCTGGACCTTCTCACATCCATCGGGAGCTAGCGCGCAATGGCAATGATAGCGGACACCGAGAAGCCCTGCTGGTACATCCTTCACACATACTCCGGCTATGAGGCCATGGTGAAGGACAGTCTGGAAAGGCTTATCGAGAACAACAACCTGCAGGACATGATCTTCGACGTCAAGATCCTCATGGAGAAGACGATAGAGGAGAAGAACGGCAAGCGCAAGATAGTAGAGCGCAAGCTGATGCCTTGCTATGTCTATATAAAAATGATATATTCCAACCAGCTCTGGTACTGGATAACCAACATAAGGGGCGTCACCGGATTCGTAGGGCCCCAGGGTCATCCCATGCCGCTCAAGGATTTTGAGATCCGCAAGATGCGCCTCGAGAACGTCGCGGTGGAAGAGGAGTACAAGGCCGGGGACAAGATTGTGGTGGAGTCCGGCCCGCTGGAAGGATACGAAGGAATCATTACCGAAGCCAACAAAACATCACAGAAAGCGAAGATACAGATACAGATGTTCGGCGGCACCAACATAGACGCCGAAGTGGAATACATACAGATCCGCAAGCTGGAAGACTGAGGATGCGGATCTGAAAGCGCGGCGCCGCTGGGCTTTGAGGCGCCCCGCGCTCGCCCGTTCGGGCGGATATCGTTTGAATCGTGGGAGGATATGGCAAATATGATGCCATGTCCGCGAAGACCACGTTGGAGGATATATAATGGCTAAGAAGATTACAGCCGTTGTAAAGCTTCAGCTCCCCGCAGGAAAGGCCACGCCGG
>JAJPZA010000122.1 GCA_021204625.1 Clostridia bacterium
ACGTGACCGGTTCATTCGTCTAAATGGTGACAAAATCATACATCACTGACAGCAGTTTTTGCATGCATCGGTAAGCAGAATTTTACATCGCTCGGTAAGGAGTTTTTGCATGCCTTGGTAAGGAGTATTTTACACGCCTCGGTAGGCAGAATTTTGCATATAAAAAGCCCCTGCACAGATGGGCAAGGGGCATGTAGTTTTATTGTCAGAACTCAAAGTCTGCGTTGCCGGCGCATTCAATGAGATAGGCGGCAGACAGGAGAAGCAGGAGGTCTGTATCCGCTTTTTCGGCATTGCATATGTCAAGCCTTGCGAGCCCTGCCTGGTGTTCCTCGTCAGTAACGCACCACTGGATGCGGGCAAGCATCATGGATGGGTCCGGGGCCTCTTCCGGCTCCAGCTTTGAGATGTATTCCTTGCCGTAAACGGCTATGTCCTTTCCTGTGGTTATCAGATGGTATGGGAAGCTGTCTCCCTGGGCGCTTATGCTGCAGTCCTCTTTGTTATACAGGAGAGCGGCGAGCGGGATATCGTCCTTGAACAGCTGAAGATCATTATCCCAGGGATGGCCGGTCATATGGTACCGGCTGTTTTCGTCTGCCTGGTAAGGATTATCCCATGAGACGAAGGAGTTGTAGTTGTAATCGTACAGCTGTCTCTCCATGGGGTTTCCGATATAGTGCAGAGCACCTTCCCAGCCTTCGCTGCTTATCAATCCGTTTGTTATGTAATACACGCCAACAGTCTCTTCATCCGGCACGGGCTCAATTCCGGATGACTGGCTGGATGTCATCTTCCACAAGGACTCGCTCATGTTTTCAACGGCATTCCAGCGGAAATAGAGATAGTTGAAATAGAACATCACTCTTGCTGCATCCTTCAGGTCCTTGGTGTGGAGAAGAGCGTCCATGCCTTGCATCATGAAGCTTTCCAGCTCTGGCCATTCAATTTCCGGATAAGTGTATCCGATTACCGCAAATGCTTGGGGAGCTGTTTTGCTGAATTTCAGTTTGGGCTTGCCGGGCTTGTGCTTTTTCTTTGCCATATTCTATATACCTGTTAATATATGGCATGCGCAGGGCATGCCCGCCGGATTGTTTTGCAGATAACTGTGCCGCTTGGATGGCCGGACTGAAGTGAGTCCGCATGAGCGGCCCGGATTGTAATTTTGTCTGCTGCCATAATATTCCCCACAGTCAACAGTTGTTGGCTTTGCATGCAAAAACCGCAAGCAAGCCTGCGGTTTGGTATGGCATATGTGATGTTTGAGGCCTGCTGGGCCGGGCGGATTACTTCCTGTCTGCCAAGCGGACGTAGTCTCTGGGCGTTGCAACGCACTCGTATGCGGGACGGATGATCTTTCCTCCGGAGATGGCCTCTTCCATGCGGTGCGCGCTCCAGCCTGCAATGCGGGCTATGGCGAAGAGCGGCGTGTAGAGGGCGATGGGAAGGTTGAGCATGCTGTAAACGAAGCCGGAATAGAAGTCCACGTTGGGGTTCACGGGCTTGTCCAGGTGCTTCTGCCCCTGGATGAGCTCTGAGGCCACTTTGGCTACGGTGTTGTACAGCTCGAACTCTTTCTCACGGCCCTTTTCTATCGCAAGCTTTCCGGCGTACACCTTGAGCACTTCGGCTCTGGGGTCAGATACCGTGTAAACGGCATGCCCCATGCCGTATACGAGGCCGGAGCGGTCAAAAGCCTTTTTGGCCAGCATCTGGTTCACATAGTCTTTTATATGCGGTTCGTCCCAGGCAGGCACGTTCTCCTTGATGTTGTCGAACATCTGCATTACCTTTATGTTCGCTCCGCCGTGCTTGGGGCCCTTCAGGGAGCCAAGGGATGCGGCCACGGATGAATAGGTGTCCGTTCCCGTGGAGGTTGCGAGATGCGTCGTGAATGTGGATGCGTTGCCGCCGCCGTGCTCTGCGTGGAGAATGAGGCAGATGTCCAGGACCTTCGCCTCCAGGTCCGTGAACTTGCTGTTCTTGCGGAGAATGTGAAGGGTGTTCTGCGCAAGGGAGTATTCCGGGATGGCCTTGTGGATTATAAGGGATGCGTTGTCCGTTGAATCGTATCTGTAAGCCCTGTATGAGTATGCGGCGAGAAGAGGGAACTGCGAAATGAGCTGCACGCTCTGGCGCAGTATGTTCGTGGGCGTCGTGCTCTCCGGATCGGGGTCATAGCTGTAAAGGCTCAGAACGCACCTTGCCAGCATGTTCATCATATCCTTCGAGGGGCTCTTCATTATGACGTCCCTTACGAAATTCCTGGGAAGAACCCTGCAGTCCGAAAGCATCTCCGTGAACGAGGAGAGCTGGTCTCCGTTGGGGAGCTCGCCGAACAGCAGAAGGTATACCGTCTCCTCAAATCCGAAACGGTTCTCTTCCATACAGTTGCGTACCAAATCCTTTACGTTATAGCCGCGGTAGCGAAGGATCCCGGGGATGGGCGTCCTTACGCCGTCTATGACCTTCCACGAGGTCACTTCTGAAATGTCTGTCAGTCCGCAGAGGACTCCTTTTCCGTTCTTGTCTCTGAGCCCTCTGTTTACGTCATACTTGAGATAGAAGGAGCTGTCAATCGTGTCATTTACAGATGCTATTTTCGCAAGTTCGTTGATGCGGTGAGAATATTTAACTATGAAGTTCGCTTCGTTGAAATCCATAATCCATCACTCCGAAATGCGCTTTGGTATAAATTTTATCATATAAAGCCAATGTTGTCAAACAATACGGTATTCGCAAAACCCGCCGTCGGTGACAGTATAATGAAAGTTCTGTGCAATTCTGCACGAACTTTTTCAACACTCTGTCTAATATCAGTCCAAAGGAACCCTTTGACAGGGCCGGAAACATGCTCCGCCGGATCATTACAGGGCGGAAACATGATAAGAAACATGGCCGGGAGAGGACGCTGCCTGGCGGAAGATGAAGCGCGAGGGGAAGCGGAGCCGGCAATAGCGCATGCCCGGAAACCTGCTCCGGGCCGGGCGGATATGACGCATGAAGAATGCATAATTGCATAATGCCCGGAAGGGCAATGAGCCGGAAATTTGGCTCCGGCAGGCCGGAAAACGGCCGGAACTGCCGGGCCGGCATTGTGATTTTCATTTTGTTTGGGCCGCGCGGAAAGTATTTTTGGATTTTATGTTTGAAATCCGTAAAAAGGGTTTATAATAATTATAGGACAAGCTGTTAGAGGGCTGTCTGCAAGGAGCTGTGAATTTATGCAGAATGTGAATCTGGTATCATCGGTGGGAAAGCTTGTGTATGAGCTTTCGGGAGAGATAGACGCGGCCACGAGCGATGACTTCTATGCGGAAGTCAGGTGCGCGTACGAGCATGACAAAAAGGATATAGTCTTCAGATGCGCCTCGCTCACGTTCATAGACTCCACGACGCTGGGAACCTTCGTTAAAATTTACAAGAACCTCCAGGCGGACGGGTACAGGATGACCATAGAGTCTCTCCGTCCCAATGTGAAGAAGCTGTTTGACATCTGCGGCCTCACGGACGCCATGGAGATAAAGGACAATGAATAAGCTTAAACTTGAATTTGACCTTAAAGACAGCGTGTACAACACGGCCATAAGGCTCGTGGCAGGAGCCGTCTGCATGATAAACGACGAGGATATAGATGACATGGAGGACTTCAAGGTCTGCGTCACCGAGAGCCTCCTCATTTTAAGGTCCTCCGGATACGAGCACGCGGAGTGCGTTTTCTCCGCGGACGGCGGCACAATGTGCCTGGTGTCCGGACAGGGCGGGGCCCCTGCGGACAATGCGGACAATGACCTTTCCCTCGCCCTTATCTCTGCGCTTGTGAAGAAGTGCGACATCAGAAAGAGCGGCGGCGTAATCAGAAGCATACAGCTGGAGATGTGATGGAAGAGCAGGATCTAGAGCTTTTCAGAAAATACCGGGAGACGGGAGACAGAGCCATCCGGAATCAGCTGGTGGAGAGGTATCAGCGCACAGCAGCCATCATAGCGAAGAAATTCGTCGGCCGCGGCGTGGATTATGACGATCTTCTCCAGATAGCTTCAGAGGCCCTTATTTTAGGCATAGAGAAATATGATCCGGACAGGGACAATGATTTCCCGGCTTATATAACCCCATCCATTACGGGCAGGATTAAGAATTATTTCAGGGACTACGCCAAATCCATCAAGCTCCCGCGAAAACTGTACGCCGTCTCCAAGAGAGTGAAGCAGTGCACGGAGGAATACCTCAGAACGCATGAGAAAAGGCCAACCGTCCGCCAGCTTGCGGAGATGCTGGACGTCTCGGAGGAAATGATAGTCCAGGCCCTCGAGTTCCGTCCTCCGTTAAGCCTGGACGCCCCTGTAATCGCGGAGAGCGAAGAGACCGGCACCACCAATTCGGACAACATGCAGGACACCGTGGACCCCTATGACGATTTCGACGAAGGCTTCTCCATGAAGGAGGAGATACGTCAGCTCACTCCCCGCGAGCAACAGATAGTAAAGCTCCGTTTCATAGACGGCAAATCACAGGCGGAGACCGGCAAGGCCCTGGGCCTTTCCCAGATGTTCATCTCCCGCCTGGAGAAACGGATCATAGAGAAGCTCAAAAAGAGCTTCAACGGCGAGGATACGGAGCAGGACACGGATATTCCCAAAGGGAATTCCGCAGCCGGCGCCAAATCCTCCTAGGAGCTTTTAACAGGGCCATGTATAGGTCCATATACCGGTTTGTACAGGTCCATCCCCATAAGCCGCATTCAGGCTTTTGGCAGGATTTCAAAGGATTTCAAGGCAGGCCCAAAGGACCGGCGGAAAAACGGAGCCGGGCGGCACAGACACATACAACCGCAATACATGCCCCAAAGATTAAAGGGCAGCGCAAGGCAGGGCAGATGAAAGCAATCATGACATTCGAGGTCGGGGACATAAAGACAATGAGCGCGCAGCTCAGAGCCTTTTCCAGAATCCTTAGAGAGAGCGGCATAAATGAAGACGATATCTTCTCGTGCCGTCTTGTGGCATGCGAGCTTCTTTCCAACGTAATCCTGCACGGCGGGCAGACCGCAAGCTTTGAAAGCGAGCTCAAGCCGGACGTCATTGAGATGACCGTAACGGCAGACTGCCAGAAAGATCTCCAGACATTCCATGCCCTTCCGGAGGATCTCATGGATGTGCACGGCAGAGGGCTGTACATCGTAGGCGTGGTGTCAGACGGCGGAATAGAAAAGAGCGGCACAACCTTCAAGGTAAAAATCCGCCGCACGTCCAAGGAGATCACAGAGACGTAGCCCGTCCGGAGGTCAGCCGGCATGGCAGAAGAAACCGGATACAGGGGCGCAGGCCATCCGGGCATGGGCAAACCGCAAGAAAAGGACAGACGGGCAGACCGTAAACAGGAAGGTTTATACGGGCCATGCAGAGAATCACACAGCAAGGATAAATGACAGACAGGCCAGCGAAACGGGTGCCGGAAAGAGAGCCGGCTGCGGCCGCGGAATCATGACAGGCAGAGAAGAAAAGAAGCCACCCCAGACGGGGCGGCTTTAATTACGGGCAGATACTAAAAAGCCATCCCAAGAGGGATGGCTTTTGGATTAGCCGGCTGGATTATTGCTGGTGGCGCATGTCTTCCTTGTACAGCTTCATCATGAGGCCGTCTGAGATAAGGTCGCGCAGGAGAGTGAAATGAATTATCACATCGGTGAAGAACTCGTCGTTTGCGCAGCCTATCCTGTACTCGTGGATGTAAGGAAGTTCGCCGTTCGCTCTTTCAAGGAACACTCTCGCGAACTCAACCTTTTCGTCGTTGGTAAGCGTTGAGATGAACTTGTCCGTAGGTCCGTTGTAGATGGTGTGCAGATTGTACAGGCCGGGCTGAGCGGCAGGGGCTGCCGCGGCGGGCTGGGCTGCAGCTGCAGCGGGCTGTGCGGCCTGGGCCTTGGGGGCTTCCGGAAGATCTTCCGAGATGGGAGCTATGTGAGGATAATATGTCCTCGGAGGCTCTGCTGCGGGAAGGTCATAGATGGAGTTGTGGTATGCTTCATTGTATGCGGGCTCTGCAAAGGAGCTTACGTAAACAATGCGGGGATTCTCTGCCATTGCGGGAACGAAGTAAGTGTTCTGCGCTGCCTCGTCCGGATCAACAAGCCTTCCGTCAGGGCCGACAACCATCTCGACAGCCTTCTTGTAACGGGCAACCCTGATGATGTCGATAATCCACTGGATGACCGCAATGACGGCCAGGATAACGAACATGAAGCCGAAGCTCATGCTGCCGTCTATGATAAGGATTGCTGTAAGGAGGATTAAGTCAGCGATTTCAAGGGTGAATCTGAATACGTTGAAACCAAGCATGAACTTGTTGGTTTTCTTGTAGATTCCAAGCATATCCAGGAAGCAGTTCACAAGAACCAGGATGGCAAGAACCATGGATCCGTAGAACCAGATAAGGCCTGTGGTGCTTGCAGCTCCGGTCTCGCTGTTGACGAATATGTTGCCAAGGTTGCCGAGCGGGCTGGATCCGGCGAAGAACAGGAAGTAGCAGAGGCTTCCGAGTCCGTCCGGGAAAGATGAGATGGCGGCTGTTGCGTCTCCGCCGTATACGAATGCGAAATAGCTTAAGAGGGATCCTTCATTGGCATCGCCTGAGATGGTGGCGACGCTCTCCTGAATGGACGGAATTATCGACGTTATGCAGAAGACTGCGGTGAATACGGCGGCGAGGGACAGGATGAACAGGATGAATTTGATGACTCCGGAGCCCTTGCTGACTATAATCCTCTGTATGAATCCGACTATTATGACCACTGCAAACGCTATGGCAACGGGAAGGCAGGAGGAGCCGTCCACGTACTGCATGTCCACAACGATCATCAGGTTTATGAAGAATAGGATTATGACGGATATGCCTTCAACCGCGAACGCAGTGCGGAATGTGGTCTGTTTTACTTTCTTGTCTTTTGTCTTGGGAACGTCCCCTTCGAGGCGGGGGTCCACAGCAGGCTGCTGGGCGTCCTCCAAGTCATCCGTCACGACGCCTTTCTTGGCGTCCTTCCTGGCTTTCTTTTCAGCCTTTTTAGCGGCCTTTTCAGCCTTCCTTGTGGCCTTGTCCTTTCTGTTGGTGCATCCTACAATGGCGGGAATGACGCAGATTACGGCGATGACCGTGAACAGGGCGTAAAGAACCGTGAGCCATGCGTTGATGTCGATTGAGAAGTCCGCAAAGGAGATTCCCATCGGCGAGGTTATCGCAAGGGAGGAGCCCACGCCGGACAAAGCGTCCCAAGTCACGCCGAATGTGCCCAGAGCTTTGTTTATCGCGTCAGGGATCTGCATTATAAGCATAGTGCTGGTCACGTCTGTCGCGTTGAAATCCATTGGTATAAGGAAACCAGCCAGCAGGCCAAGCAGAACCACAATATAAAGAATCAGAACCCAAATCTTCTGGCCTTTTTTGCTTGCTTTTGCCATTTCAGTTATCTCCTGGCGTCTAAAAATAAGTCTAATCCCCGGCTAAATGCCGCAATATGCGACAATTACCCATCATTGCAATCTATTCTAATACAAAATTTTTTTAGTGTCAAGAATAGTAACGAACAAAATAGACATCCGGCCCGCAAAGTCCCAGAAAATATTCGTTACTATTCACAGGTTTCTGACCATGAGCAGCCGATATTAACACTCAAAATTGG
>JAJPZA010000131.1 GCA_021204625.1 Clostridia bacterium
GCTGCCCTTGTCCTCCGGAGCCGGGATCGCGAGGAGCTCATGCCTCAGGGCCATGAAATCCTCCTTGGCGTCACTCGGCGCCGCCTCGTCCGTGGTCAGCAGAATCGCGTCGCACCGGCCGTCGAATCCGGTCTCGTCATGAAGCGTGATCCTGTGCTCCCCCTTCTTGAGGCTCACCTTGCCTCCGCCCTGCCAGGCCCACTGCGAGGAGCCGTTGCCGAAAGTCCCGCCGACCTTCTCCCCGTCGATGCTGACGGTGAAGATGCCGGGAGTCGGCTTGTCGGACCACCGCGAGGTCCAGTTTCTTGTCCTGACATAAAGATTGTACTGTCCGTCCTGCGCAACTCTGAAAGCCGTGCTTGCGTCGGCCACAGGAGTTCCGATGCCGTGCGCGATGAGGTAGCTTGAGCCCATCTGCTCCATGAACTGAGGATCGGAGATCCAGCCTCCCTTGTCGTCAAAGGTCGAGCCGGCGATGAAAATGGAATTTGCCATATAAGAAAGTCAATTTGTTGTTAGCAGTCGCAAAACTACAATAATTTCCAATTCGGCGACTGCATTTTCCCTACTAAATCAATGATTTGAAATATTCTCTCACGTCGTTCCAATGATAATACGGATACATGTCCGTCTCCAACGGAATCCATGCCTCGACCTCATTCTTCAGGAACTTGACCAACACGTCGCCGGAGCCGTTGCGGAAGAACACCAGCTGGAGGTTGGCGGCCATCGGAATGGAGTTGAAGTCCTGGAAAGTGTCTATCACTTTCAAAGGATCCTCCTCAGGCGTAACATAGCCGTTGACGCCGATCAGAGCAAGGAGCGGCATCAGGTAAATGTCGTGGCCGAACCTCAGGTCCGCGCCCGGAACGTCCTTTTCGAGGGCGGCGTCGGCCTTGTCCATGAAATCTCTCAGCAAAGGCTTGATCGAGGAAAGAATCCGGGCTCCGAGCTCAGGGGAATTGGACCATGTCAGATACAGGTCATAGCTCTGGGCCTGCTGAAGTGTGAACAACTCGTCCCATGTGAACAGGTCCCAGATGAAATCTGCGTCGAAAAGGCCCTCACCCAACACGATGATCGAACTGTTGTACAGGTTCTCCACGAACTTCACCGTGTCCTTCAGTACAGGAACGTTCCCCGTGAAGAGGCGGTCCAGCAGAGGCTGCGGATCGAAATAGTCCCGAATGAACTGCAGGCTTCCCCCCTTCCCAAATCCCTCAGGATTGTCGTATTTCGCAGTCAGACAGCTGAGGGAATCCGACGCCGTCCTGATGCAGCTGAGGAATCTGTTGTGCTTGAGAAGAGCCTCGTTGCAGGCGAACATGCTATGCATCGTGCGCTGGGTCACCGTGGAATAGAGTCTGACCTCAACTTCCTTGCCGGCGAAGACCGACGGATAGTCGCGGCACATCCTCTCCGCAATGCCCGCATGTTGCCGCACACCGATCCGGGTGAGATCCCCCAAAGATCTCTCCATGTCATTTCTGATGATGACAAGCTTTTCGCACACCTCGCGTCCGAGAGGGGTGAGGCAGCCGATAGAGTCAGCGTATGCCAGAATGGCCGCCGGGTTGCCGGCAGTGCTCAGGCTGAGCATCTTGCGCGATCCGTGACGCGCGTAGGAGCTGATGTAGACGGGCTTGTATCCCTTGGGGGCTCGAGTGGGCTCCACATTCGGCGCCGGATAGGTCCGGTACCTTCCCATGGCGTTCAGCGAGTCGGAGAAGAACATCTCCTCCCCCGTGACGCTCTGACTTGCAGGAGAAGGGGCCTTTCCCGTCCGGGCGGAAGTGCACGCGCACGCAAGGGCGCATGCCAGTATGACAAATATTCTGTTCATCTAAAGGCTTCGAATTATGATTTCAAGCCCGCGCCAGTCGCGTTGGCGCGGGCAACCAATCAAAACGACCAAATTATATGTGAAACAAAATCACTACATGCTGATGGTGAACGTCTTGAGCTCGCCTCGGGCAATTGTCGAGTACGACATAACTTCGTACGTGGAGAGGAGAGAGCCGTCGGAGGCGTAGGCGTTGACCGACAGGGTTGTGTACTCTCCTGCCGGAACGGCGAAGAACACCGTGGCACTCGACGCGCCGGCCGTGTAGTCAACATACACGCTGTTGTACTCCGCCTCGGCATCCTCCGCATCCTCGATCGCGGTGGCGAGATCAAAGCTGAGCTTGCCTCCGATCTTCTTGTCGGAAGTGATCTCCACAGTCGCGGTGCTGCTGCTCAAATTGGTGATGGCAATCGACAGATAGGCCGTCAGCTGCTTGAACTCGATGTTGAAGTCATCCTCCGGAATCTCGGCCAGCATCAGAGAGCAGGCTCCTGTGGAGCCCACGGCCAGTGTCGTGGGGAGATCGTATGAGATCTTGCCGTTCTCGATATAGGCGCCGACAGGATAGCAGGCGTAGTCGCCCATCTCCTTGCCGTCGGGAATGATTCCGTAGAAAAAGGCCCTTCTGGTGTCTCCCGTACCGTTCAGATCGAAGAATACAGAAGTGCCGTCGGTGCAGAGCACGGAGATCGCGTCATTCTGAAGCCAGCGGGCTTCACCGTTCGAAGCCAGAAGGGAAGCCTTCGTGGACGCGTTCTCGATGGAGGCAACCAGCTCGACGAATCCGGTCTTGCTCACCTCCGGATCGAAAGATTCCGTGTCCTTACTGCAGCCGGAGGCGATTGTCAGCGCGGCCGCACACATTAATATGAGTTTGCTTGTAGTTTTCATGATCTGTTAATATCCAGGATTCTGTGTAATGTCAGGATTGGTCTCGATCTCAGTGTCAGGAATCGGCCAGACCTCATCCTTGTTCAGAGTGAATTTGCGGTCGGCGTGGATGCGGGCATCGCAGGCCTGTCCGTCGAATGTGCTGACTCCGTCGTAGACCACGCTCCAGTTCTCGTCAATGATGGGCTTGGCGTTCGAGTATGTGAGGCCGAAGCCCGGCGCATACTGAGGATAGTTCAGAACATAGTAGGCAACCGGGTTGCCGTCATCGTCTTTCCATCTCCTGAGATCGAACCACCTGAAGCCCTCGTTGCAGAGTTCTACCTTGCGCTCGTATCTGAGAGCACTGCGCAGGGACGCGCGGCTGGAACCGTCGACCTCGGGCATTCCGACTCTTGCGCGGACCTTGTCGATGTCGGCCTTCGCCCTCGTGAGGTCGCCGCCTTCCCACTCGATGTTGGCCTCGGCGTCGATCAGAAGCAGCTCGGCGTAGCGCATGATCGGCACGTCAAGTTCGTCGTCATATCCCGAGCCGGAGAGGTTTCCATAGTAGTAAGGATCGGTGAATTTCCTCCAGAGGTATCCGCCGGGGCCGGCCGTGCCGTTCGGGCCGTACTCACTCTTGTTGCCGGTGACGTCGCTGTTGGTCACCCATGTTCCGGCATTGTAGTCGTAGACGGTCGCGTCGGCCGGATCTGTGGAGAACTGAAGGCCCATGCACCTCGCGCCGGAGCGGAGGCAGTAGAGGTCAAGCCTAGGGTCACGGTTTGCCCACGGATTCTGCCAGTCATAAAGAGGAGAATCGACGATGGACAGGCCGTCCGTGCACTGGAATGTGTCCATCAGCGCGAGAGAGGGGCCCGCATAGGCGCAGCCGTTGATGACGCGTGAGGCGTTGTAATAGATAGAAACGTGGGTGTTGGAAGCCGCCAGACGGCTGTAGGACAGGCTCCAGAGCCATTCCTTGCAGTCAGTTTCGGCCTGGAAGCCGAAAAGAGGCGTCGGATCAGGCTCGCCCTTGGTGTGGTCCTCATAATAGGTGTAGTCAAGCGGGGTCAGCTCAAACACGCCCTCGGCGTATTCCATGGCCTTCTTGGCTGCCGCTGCAGATTCCTCGTAACGGCCCCAGTTGAGGCAGATTCTGGCCTTGAGGGCAAATGCCGCGACCCTGCTGAGGCGCAGAGTGCCCCACGTGGACCTGGCCCACTGAACAGGCAGGTTCTCGAGCAGATCATCGTCCATGTCGGAGAGGATGCGGTCGATCACTTCCTCGCGCGGAGTCCTCGCATAGAGGTAGTCGTCGAGGGAGAGGCTGTGGTCGATGAAAGGCACGTCCCCGTAGAACTGGCAGAGAACGTCATAGCAGTAGGCCCTTAGGCAGAGCAGCTCGGCCTTGTACTGGAGATATTCCTCCTCAGACAGCACGTCCTTCAGGTTGTCGATGCTGTCTAGCACAAGGTGCGCACGTCCGATGGCCTTGTAAAAATATTTGTACTCGCTCCTGACATAAGTGGAGGTCGACGTGATGGTGGATTTGACGTAGGACTGGTAGCCGGCGCTGGCGCGGGTAGTGCCGAGGTCGGACATGATGTCCATTGCAAGCTCCATAGGATAGTTGCTGCTGAAAAGATTGTTCGCAAGTCCCTTGTAGACCGCAAGCACTCCGGCTTGCGCCTCCTCGGCTGTTGCAGGGAATGTTCCTGTAGAAGGGCCGGTAAGCGGCTCCCTTTCAAGAGAGCAGCTGACGGCGAGAATGGCCGCAACCGTTATAATCAAATATTTTATACTTTTCATAATGCCCTAATTTAGAATCTGATTTCAAGTCCGAAAGTGTATGTGCTGACCAGCGGATAGTTGTTTCCGATCTCACCGGTGGTCGCGCCCTGGTCTCCGTCCTGATAGTTGGTCTCGACGTCGTATCCCGGATAGTAGTTGTCGATGGTGAACAGGTTGGTGGCGTTGACATAGACCATCAGGTTGTCTATCTTGGCCCTGCTCATGAGCTTCTTGGGGAAGGTGTAGCTCAGCATGAGGTTCTTCAGACGCAGATAGGCTGCGTTGGCCATCCAGAAGGTGGAGGACTTCCTGTTGAGGTCATCGACGTAGGAGAGACGAGGATATTTGGCGTCAGTGTTCTCCGGCGTCCAGCTGTCGAGGTGCTCTTTGTGGAAAGTGGCTCCCTTGACGCAAGGCTGGGTGTAGTAGCCGCTGATGTAGCCGTCGGCCTTGCCCACGCCCTGGAACTGCGCGCTGAGGTTGATGCCTTTCCAGCCGAAGTTGAGGTTGAGTCCGAAGGTGTAGCGCGGGATCATGCAGCCGAGGATCTGACGGTCGTCGTCGTCGATCACTCCGTCTTCGTTGGCGTCCTCGTAATAGAGGTCACCCGGATGAGTGGTCATTCCGTACTGAGGGCAGTTGGCGTTGATCCAGTCAGCCTGCTCCTGAGTCTGAACGATGCCGAGGCAGTTGAGCAAATAGAGGGAGTTGATCGCATAGCCTTCCTGGTTGCGGATGACGCCTGAAGAGAGGTAGGTGCCGTCCATGTTGACGATCTTGTTGCGCACGTCGGAGAGGTTACCCTGCACGCCGAACGTGAAGTCGCCCCAGTGGTTGTCATATCCGAGGGAAAGCTCCCATCCGTCGTTGTGGACGATGCCGGCGTTCTGGTAAGGAGCGTTCAGACCAATCACCGAAGGAATGGTTAGCTCCATGAGAATGCCGTCCGTAACCTTGTGGTAATAGTCGGCCGTGAGAGTGAACTTGTGCCAGAGGGTGGCGTCGATGCCGACATCGGTCATCGTGGAGGTCTCCCAAGTGAGGTCAGGGTTTGCGAGCGTGTTCAGAGTAACGATCGGGAAGATGTTGCTGCCGTCCGCCGCGATGGAGCTGATGGCGAGGGACTCGGTCGTAGGATAGTAGGAGGAGCCGATGTCCTGGTTACCGAGCTGTCCCCAGGATGCCCTGATCTTGAGGTTGGAGATCACGTTCTCGGCCGGCTTCATGAATTTCTCCTCGCTGATCCTCCAGCCTGCGGAGAATGAAGGGAAGACGCCCCAGCGGTTGCCCTTCGCGAATCGTGACGACCCGTCATAACGAACATTCGCCTCAAACAGGTAACGCTCCCTGTAGTTGTAGTTGAGTCGGGCGAAGAAGGAGCTGAGAGCCCACTGAGAACGGGTTCCGCTGTTGTCCTTGTACTCGTTGTCGCCTCCTGCGCTGATCACCTCGTAGGCAGGATAGTCGAAGTCCTGGCGATAAGCGCTGATGTAGTGGTAGTCATAGTCCTCGTAGGAGTATCCGGCGAGGAACTTTAAGTCGTGGCCGTTGAAGTTGTGTCCCAGAGTGACCGTGGCATGGTAGTAATTGGTCAGGGACTCGCCGATGCTCTCGGTCAGAGAGTTGTATTCGGCGTTCGTCGAGCTGGACACCGTTCCGTAGGCATCTCCATAGTATGTCACGAGATCGGTGAACTTGTGGTTCTTCGTGTAGTAGAAACGCGGCGTGGCCTTGAGGTCGACCTCCAGCCACTCCAGAGGTTTGTAGTTCAACTCGCCGGAGATGTTCAGCCTGAAGCTGTTCGTGATGTTGTTTCCGCCAGCGTTCTGCTCGGCCATCGGAAGTACGTTCGTCGTCGAACCCGTCATGCCGGCGTAGTTGCCGTCGGACCACTGTCCGAGCAGGAGCGGATCCCTCGTGTTCATGAAATAGAAGAACGTGCCCTGGTAGCGGTTGGCGTTCCTGCGAGAATAGATGGCGTTGAGATCAAGCCTGAACTGCAGCTTCTTGGAGATCGTGATGTCCATATTGCTGCGAAGGTTGTACCTCTTGTAGTCGGAGTTCTTGATGATTCCCTCCTGATCGAGGTAGCCGGCCGAGGTCAGGATTTTGATCCTGTCGTTGCCCGCAGAAAGGGAGAGTACGTGGTTGTGGGTGAAGCCGCTGCCCGTCATCAGCCTCTTCTGCCAGTTCGTGATCGGGAAGGCGTCCGGATCGAGGTAGTTGTTCTTGCGGTAGTTGGCGATGTAGTCATCGGTGTAGATGCATTCTGTGCCGTCGTTGTCGCAGGCCTGGCGGTAGAGCGTCATGTACTCTTCAGCGTTGACGACATTAGGATAGACGACAGGCTGCTGCCAGCCGACGTAGCCGCGATAGGTGATGACCGGACGACCCTTGTCGGCACGCTTGGTGGTGATGAGAATCACGCCGTTGGCCGCGCGGTTACCGTATATGGCGCAGGAGGCGGCGTCCTTTAGGACCGAGATCTGGTCTACCTGCGAGGCGTCCAGCGTATTCATGCTTCCCTCTACTCCGTCGATGAGAACGAGAGGCGAGCAGCTTGAGCCTCCGAAGGAGCCGATGCCTCGGATCTGGATGTTACCGGAATCGGAGCCAGGCGCTCCGCCACCGGTGGTCACCGTGACGCCAGGGGCAACGCCCTGCAGCGCGGTGGAAAGCTGGGTGATAGGACGCTGAGTGAACTCTTTGGTGGACACGGCGACTACAGATCCTGTCAGGTTAACCTTTCTCTGTGTACCGTATCCTACGAGAACGACTTCCTCCAGTTCTTCGGAATCTTCAATCATTATGACGTTGATGACGGACCTTTTGCCGACATTTTCCTCAACGCCCTGATAGCCGAGACATGAGAACTGGATTACGGCATCCTTGGGGTCGACCACCTGAAGCGACCATTTACCTTCGAAGTCAGTCTGAGTACCGTTTACCGTACCCGCTTCCAGAACAGTGACTCCGATAAGTGGCTGACCCTGCTCGTCTGTCACCGTTCCGGCAACTCTTGTCTGCGCATGAAGGGCCGCCGAAGAGAGGACCATCATTATGCACACGGCAATCATCTTAAATATTCTTCTTGAAGTCATTATTGATAGTTTAGGGGTT
>JAJPZA010000098.1:0-14038 GCA_021204625.1 Clostridia bacterium
CAAAACGGCATGAATAGGCGAGTTTGAAAACATATGTTTCTGTCCGGCGCGTTCACAAATTTTTTGCCGGAACGCTTTACATTGCGGACATGTTGTGGTACACTGAATCCATAAATACAAGATATGGTCGGGTGAATTAGGATGAAGTGCTGGTACTGCGGATGCGAGGATAGCAAGGTCATAGACAGCCGTTCCTCTGAGGACGGAAACTCCATCAGAAGGAGAAGGGAGTGCCTCAACTGCGGCAAGAGGTTCACAACCTACGAGACCATTGAGGACACGCCGGTTCTCGTCATCAAGAACAACGGGACCAGGCAGGCGTTCGATCCCGCCAAGATCCGGAACGGAATAATCAAGGCGTGCGAGAAGCGCCCGGTCTCTTCCGCCAGGATTGAGGCTATGGTCAACAATGTCACCCGCACGGTGTACAACGCAATGGACCGCGAGGTTCCCTCGCATGTGATCGGAGAGCTGGTGATGGAGCAGCTCAAGGACGTGGACGAGGTCGCGTATGTAAGGTACGCCAGCGTGTACAGGCAGTTCAAGGACATCTCCAGCTTCATGGAAGAGCTTCAGAAGCTCATGAACAGCAAGGAAGAGAACAAGGAAGAAAACAAGTAGGGAAACACCTGCATCACTTCGCAGATTGCGCGCTAAAGGCAGTGGAAATCACTGCCTTTATGTACGGAACATTCCGGCGCATTTTTACGCCATATATGCAGATTCCGGAGCAAAGCTCCGGACATGCGGAGCAGACCACGGAGGAAGGACAGGCCATGACCGGAACCAGAAGAGTGAAGATAGGAAACAGATGGATAGGCGGCGGCGAGAAGGTTGCCGTCCAGTCCATGTGCACTTTCAAGACATCCGAGACGGACAAGGTCATAGGGCAGATCCTTGGCCTGGAGAAAGCGGGTTGCGACATCATCCGCGTGTCCGTTCTGGATGACAGGGACGCGGTGGCCATCCGGGCCATAAAGAAAGCCATCCACATCCCGCTTGTGGCGGACATCCATTTTTCCGCAAGGCTGGCTACGGAGGCCATAGAGCACGGCTGCGACAAGGTCCGCATAAATCCCGGCAACATAGGGAGCGAGGAAAAAGTGAAGCTTGTCGCGGACTGCGTCCGCGCCCACGGAATTCCGGTAAGGGTGGGGGCCAATTCGGGTAGCATACAGAGGGAGTATCTGGAGAGGTACGGAGTCTCGGCGGAGGCCCTCGTGGAGAGCGCCCTCTCCGAGGTCCGGATTCTTGAGAAATACGGCGTGGAGAACATAGTCATTGCCGTCAAGTCCTCATCCGCTCCCATGACCGTCAAAGCGTACAGGCTCCTTTCCTCCAGGACGGATTATCCTCTGCACATAGGGGTCACTGAGGCCGGGACTCTTGAGACGGCCACGGTCAAATCTGCGGCGGCCCTCGGCAGCCTTCTCATGGACGGGATAGGGGACACGATGCGCGTCTCCATATCCGCAGACCCCATCGAGGAGGTCCGCGTGGCCAGGGAAATTTTAAGGGCCTGCGGGCTGGAAAAGGATTTCGCCGAAGTCATATGCTGCCCCACGTGCGGCAGGTGCCGCTGGAATGCCATGGCATTGGCTGCAAAAGTGCAGGAAAAAGTGAAGGGCGTGGAAAAGCCCCTGAAGATAGCCGTCATGGGCTGCATAGTAAACGGCCCGGGAGAGGCCAGAGAGTGCGACCTCGGAATTGCGGGGGACAGGGATTACTGCGTCATTTTCCGCAAGGGCGCGGTTGTGAGAAGGATAGAGGCCTGGGAAGCTGAGAGGGAATTTTTCAAGGAGCTGGACGAAATCATAAATGCTTGAGGATGTCATAAACAGCCTGCAGGCCCAGGGCGGAAGCCTTGGGCGGGCAATCATAAAGTCACTGACCGTGGACATGGCCTTGAGGAACGTCACGGTCCACATAGTAACGGACACGGCCTTTTCCGCAAAGGACGAGGCCGCGGCGAAAAACGCCCTGCGGCCGTACGTGCCCTCATATTTTGAGATGCGCACGGACATAGAGAAGCTCACGCCGGACGAAAAGATGGTGGAGAAGAAGATAGCCGACATCCTTTCCTCCGCCAGCAAGGCCGTCTCTGCCACAATGTCCCCCGGGGACATCTCCGTCACAAGGACAGACGGAGGCTTTTCCTATGCAATCCAGCTGATGCCCATGTTCAGATCTCAGGCGGACGAGATTGCGAAAAGCGTCACATCGGGCCTTAGGAAATCCTTCTGCGGGAGCTTTTCCGGAGAGTGCGCAATCTCCAGCCGGTCCGCGGAGGATCTGGAAGTGAAGAAGGAGGCGTACGAGCCCGCATACACCATGCCGGTGAGAAAGTTCAGGATACGCAACTTCTCCTCCATAGACAGCTCAGCCCCTGTGGAGTACGCGGTGTACATGTCGGACATGAACAACGCCGAAGGGACCTTCTCCATATGCGGCACGATACAGGACATCCAGCCACGCACCTATACGAACAGGAGGGGCGTGGAGAAGCCGTTCTACACGTACAGGCTTTCGGACACCACGGCCCAGACGTATGTCACCGTTTTCCCCAAAGCCCGCTCCCTGAACGCCATAACGGCTTTGAAACAGGGCGACAGCATAGTAATCACGGGCGCATACGAGCTCAAAAACGGGGCGAACAGGTTCAACGTCTCCGCCATAGACAAGGGCATGATGCCCGCAGGCTTCGTTCCGGAGGAGCGCCAGTCCAGGCCCGTTCCCGTGGCTTACCACTTTGTGCAGCCCCAGCCTTTCACGGATTTCGAGCAGCATGATTTCTTCACGGACCATTCCGTCCCCCAGTGCCTTCTGGACAACGAGTTCGTGGTCATTGACATAGAGACCACAGGCCTCAACGCATCTCCCGTCGGCGGCCGCATGGACGCCATTCTGGAGATAGGGGCGTACAAGGTGAAGGCAGGCAGCATCTGCGAGAGCTTCACTACATTCGTAAACCCGGAGCGGAAAATCTCGGAGGAGATAACGAAGCTCACAGGCATAACGGAGGACATGGTGGCCGGCGCCCCGACGACTTCCCAGGTGATGCCGGACCTGTACAAATTCATGCACGGGTCAATAACTGTCGGCCACAACATAGTCAACTTCGACTTCAACTTTCTCGAGCACTACTGCGCCGAGCAGGGGTACATCCTGGAACACAGGATGATAGACACCGTGGACCTCGCCCGCGAGACGGTGAAGGGCCTTCCCAACTACAAGCTCAACACCCTGGCGGATTATTTCAACATAACCTTCAACCACCACAGGGCCATAGACGACGCCCTCGCCACGGCAAAGATTTTCATAAAGCTCATAAAGATGAAGGGCAGCCTTCCCAGGCTCAGCTAGCCCGGCACCCCTTCGTTTTTCCTGTCCGTTTTCCGGACATACGGCCCGCTTATGCAGGGCAGGCAGACTGGCATTATAATAATGTGTGCAAAACCGCAAGATTTTAGCGAAGAATGAGGGTCAAACGGTTGCTTTTTCCGCAGGGTTATGGTAGTATATCCGTGTTCTTAATCGAAGCTTGAGATTGAGTGCCTTCCCGGGCACTCAATCGTTGTAATAGGGGTATCCGCATGAATATAAAGCCTATGGAGGATATAAGGGCCTTCTTTGAAAAGTACGCCGGCGAGATGGGCGTCGAGGTCGTGGACGTGGAGTGGAATCCGAAGACGGCCGCCCTTACGGTCTACATCGAGAACGAGGCGGGGATGGACCTGGACACCTGCGAGAAATTCCACAGCCTCGTGTTCGACCCCATAGACGAACTGGACCCCACGTACGGCCAGGCGTACACGCTCAACGTTTCCAGCCCCGGGCTGGACAGGCCCTTCAGGACTCCCAGGGACTTCGAGAGGAACCTCGGGAAAGAGGTGGAGATAAAGCTGTACGCGCCTATAAGGGGCAAAAAGTACCTGGAGGGCTTCATGACTGCGTACGACGGCAACTCCGTCACGATAAAGGCCGGAAAGGAAGAGCTTAAGATTGAGAGGAACAAGATAGTCAAAATAAACAAGGCCATCAAGTTCGACGAATCCGCTTTCAGGGCCCTTGAGGCCGCCGAAGCGGAGGGGAAATGAACAATGAATGAAGTTATGCGCTGGATTGCGTAAAACTTCACATATTCCGCAAAATCCGCAGTTTTTTGTAACCCTTGGGATGCCCGTGCATCCGGCGGGCGAAGACATAGAAAGGCCGGTGGCCGGCGGGGCCGGACAGTCCTGCAGGGCAGTTGGCCGGCGGGGCCGGGGAGAGAGCCGGCCTGAACGCAGATTTACCAATAACATACAAATAACATACAAAAGGTCAGGAGATTAAGATGGTCAACAGGGAATTTTTCGCGGCGCTTGAAGAGCTTGAGAAAGAGAAGGGCATCACGCAGGATGCTTTCATCGAGGCGCTGGAGGCAGCTTTGAATTCTGCCGTAAAGAAGCAGGCGGATCTCTTCGGTCTGGTAAAGATCAAGACGGACGAAGAGGCCGGGACTATAGAGTTCGTTACGGAGGCCACGGTGGTGGACGAGGTTACGGACAAGGACAGCGAGATTCTCCTGGAGGATGCAAAAAAGCTCAAGAGGGGCGTCAAGGTCGGGGATGTGATCACGGAGAAGTTCGTGCCCAGGAATTTCTCAAGGATAGCCGCCCAGACTGCGAAGCAGGTCATACAGCAGAAGATCCGCGAGACGGAAAAAGAGGCTGCGGTGAACGAGTTCTCGGACAAGAAGGGACAGCTGCTCGTGGGCACCGTAAGGCGCGTGGACGGGCAGAACATACTCATAGATTTCGGCAAGGGCCAGGTGGAGGGCATAATGCTGCCTTCGGACCAGGTGAAGGGCGAGACGTACAGCGTCAATGACAGGATCAAGGTGTACGTCAAGAACATAAAGAGCGGATACAGGGGGGCGCAGGTTCTGGTTTCCAGGTCCGCCCCGGGGCTTGTGGAAAAGCTCTTTGAAGAGGAAGTGCCCGAAATCAAGCAGGGAACGGTTGAGGTCAAGTCAATAAGCCGCGAGCCGGGAGAGAGGACCAAGATGGCCATAGCCTCCACGGACGAGAGAATAGACGCCGTCGGCGCCTGTGTGGGCAACAAGGGATCGAGGGTAAACGCGGTTGTGGCCGAGCTCGGCGGAGAGAAGATAGACATAATCCCCTGGAGCGAGAATCCCCTTGAATTCATCGCGAAGGCCCTGTCTCCCGCAAAAGTTCTCTACGTGAAGCAGACGGATGAGAAGACGGCCATGGCCGTCGTTCCGGATGACAAGCTTTCCCTTGCCATCGGCAAGAACGGCCAGAACGCCCGCCTTGCGGTAAGGCTCACGGGATGGAAGATAGACGTCAAGAGCGAGAGCGCGGCCATGGAGATGGGCGTCTCCCCGGATGACGAGGATGAGTCCGAAGAGTAATCCCCGGGCCACATATCCGGGCCCATGCACGGGCCATATGTCCGGCCCCGTGTCCGGGCCATATGTCCGGCCCCGTGTCCGGGCCGGAATCCGGCGGTCGAAGAAGCCGGAAAGATGATGAGCAGGAAGTTTAGACGTATAGATGAAGACTAAAAAGATACCCATGAGGATGTGCGTGGCGTGCAAGGAGCTCAAGGAGAAGAAGGAGATGCTCCGCATTGTGAAGAACAATGAGGGCAGAATATTCCTGGACTTTTCCGGAAAGGCGTCCGGGCGCGGCGCATACATATGCAACAATCCGGACTGCGTGAAAAAGCTCCGCAAGCAGCATATCCTGAACAAGGTCTTCTCATGCCAGGTGGACGATGACATCTGCAGGCAGATTGAGGAGGAATATTTTGGGAAGCAAGATTGACACCTACATAGGATTCTGCATAAAGGCCGGAAAGCTGGTCCGGGGGAGCGGGGCGATAGACACCATGAGGCGCTCGGACGTGAAGCTTCTCATCATGGACGGCACATGCGCGAAGAACTCAAGGCGGCTGGCTTTGAAATTCTGCAACAGATTCAGCTGCCCGCTCATCATATGCCAGGAAGGATTTGAGAGAATAGTGAACAGGCCCAACTGCCGGCTTGCGGCGGTTAAGGACGAGAATCTCGCGAAAGCGATTCTTTCATGCGACGAAGAAAACTACCGATTGTATACCGGAGGCGATATTTTATAAAATGGCAAAGAACCCGTACAAAACCATTGAGAACATTAACAGACTGAACGAACCCGTCAGCAATCTCTCCAAGAAGGTCACGTCCGCGGAGCGCAGGCTCTCGGAACTCCTGCAAAGGCTGGACTATCTTGCGGCGAGGGATGAAGGGTCTTTTGCCGCGCAGCCGGATGAATACGCGGAGTCTGCGCCGGAGGTCATAAATGAGCCGGAGGCAGCGGAGCCCGTCCGTGAGCAGGAGGTCCCGGCAAGCGAGCCTGCAAAGGAGCAGGAGGCCCCGGCAAGCGAGCCTGTGAAGGAAACTCCAGCAAAAGCGGAAGCAGCTCCCGCAAAGAAGGAAGCGGCCGCAGAGCCTGTCAAAGAGGCTCCTGCGGAAATTCCCGTTGCGCCTGCAGAGGAGCCCGCAAAGGCGGAAGCCCCTGCAAAAGCGGAAACCTCCGCAAAAGCGGAATCCCCCGCAAAAGCGGAAACCCCTTCAAAAGCGGAAGCCACAGCAAAGGCGGAAGCCTCCGCAAAGGCGGAAGCCCCCGCAAAGGCGGAAGCCCCCGCCAAGGAAGCAGCTCCCGCACAGCCTGCCGCAGAAACACCTGCGGAAACTCCTGCCGCAGCTCCTGCGGAAGGAACTTCCAAGTCCAGGCGCAAGAAGAACAAGTCCGGCAACGCCCAGAACGCAGACCAGCAGGGCGCTCAGCAGCCCGGCCAGGCCCAGGGACAGGCCCAGGGACAGGGAAACAAGGGCCAGAACCAGCAGCCCAAACAGGCACAGGGCAAACAGCAAAGCCAGCAGGGCGGCAAGGGCCAGAACCAGCAGAAAGGAAATGCCGGCCCCAAGACCATAAGCACGGAAGGCCTTTCCGGCACTTTCCGCACGGATGCGGCCACGGGGAAAGTCTTCTATGTCGCACCCAAGCAGGATACTGCGCCTAAGGGCGGCCAGGGCAAAGGATTCGGAACATACAAGCCCGCGGGCGGCAGCGGGCAGGGAACACGCACGGGAAGCCAGGGAGGCCAGGGAGCAGGATTCCGCACAGGAGCTTTGGGCGGCCAGGGCGCCCAGGGCGGAAAGAGCGGACAGGGCGGAAAAGGCGGAACAGGCATCAAGATGCCTGTGATTCCTCCGGCTCCGCAGCCCCAGCCCGGAAAGGGCGGCAAGAACGCCGCCGGCGGAAAGTCCAAGTTCGCCAATACATATGTGGAGAAGGACAAGGACAAGAAGCCCGCAAATCCCAGGAAGAGCGTAAAGTCCCAGGGCATGGTAGGCGGATATGTGGATGACGAGTCCGGATTCGTAAGGCTCAAGTCCAAGAAGGCCAAGGTGGTCAAGAAGAACCAGGCCATCAAGATAGACCATGCCGTCGTCACCACGGAGGAGATTCCTCTCAAGACTTTGTCGGAGAAGCTCGGAATATCCGCTGCGGACATCGTCAAGAAGCTCTTCAAGGAAGGGATATTCAGGAACATAAACGAGTCCGTGGATTATGACACCGCGGCGCTCATAGCAGCGGACCTCGGCATTGAGCTGGAGTACAAGCCGGAGAAGACGGCGGAGGAGAAGCTCGCGGAGCAGCTTGCGGACACAGAGGAAGACCTCGAAAACCTCGTTCCCCGCGCTCCCGTCGTCACCGTCATGGGCCATGTGGACCACGGCAAGACAACCCTCCTGGATTATATAAGGAACACGAAGACCGCCGCCGGCGAGGCCGGCGGAATAACGCAGCACATAGGCGCATATACCGCGCTCGTCAACGGCAGGAAGATAACCTTCATAGACACCCCGGGCCATGAGGCCTTCACTGCAATGAGAGCCAGGGGCGCGCAGGTCACTGACATAGTCATCCTTGTGGTTGCGGCGGATGACGGCATAATGCCGCAGACGGTTGAGGCAATCAACCACGCAAAGGCTGCGGGAGTCGAGATTATCGTGGCCGTCAACAAGATAGACAAGGCCGGCGCGGACGTGAACAAGGTCCTGCAGGGCCTCACCCAGTATGACCTCGTTCCGGAGGCATGGGGCGGCCACACCATCTGCGTTCCCATTTCCGCGAAGACGGGCGAGGGAGTGGACGAGCTCCTTGAAAACCTCCTGCTTCTCGCGGAGATGAAAGAGCTTGTGGCCAACCCTGACAGGGACGGAAGCGGAACGGTCATAGAGGCCTGCCTGGACAAGGGCAAGGGCCCCTTGGCCACAGTTCTCGTCCAGAACGGAACGCTGCATACGGGAGACTACGTGATATGCGGAACGGTCACCGGCCGTATCCGCGCGATGATAGACGACACCGGCCGCACCATAAAGGCCGCCGGCCCTTCGATGGCCGTGAACGTCCTCGGGCTTTCCGAAGTTCCTTCAGCCGGAGACCCCATACATGCGGTTTCCAAGGAGCTCATGAACCAGGTAATGGACGAGAGAAAGAGGAAGGAGTCGGACGCAATGCAGAAGACACACGAGAGGGTATCCCTCGAAGACCTCTTCTCACAGACCCAGGAAGGCACTGTCAAAAACCTCAACCTCATCATAAAGGCGGATGTGCAGGGTTCCGTGGAGGCCATCAAGCAGTCCGTCCTCAAGCTTTCCAATGAGGAGGTCAACGTCAAGGTCATCCACGCGGCGGCAGGCGCGGTCAACGAATCGGACGTCATGCTGGCGGATTCCGCGAAGGCCATAATCCTTGCGTTCAACGTAAGGCCGGACACCAAGGCAAAGGCTCTGGCCGAGTCGGACAAGGTGGACGTAAGGCAGTACAGGATAATATACGATCTTCTGGACGATGTCCAGGCCGCCTTGAAGGGCATGCTGGCTCCCAAGTTCCAGGACATTCTCATGGGCAAGTGCGAAGTGCGCCAGACATTCCGCATCACGGGCGTGGGCAACGTCGCAGGATGCTACGTCACGGATGGAAAGATCGTGCGCGGAGGAAAGCTCCGCATATACAGGGACGATATCCTCATCGTGGAGGGCGGCGTGAAGCAGCTCAAGAGATTCAAGGATGACGTCAGGGAAGTCTCATCCGGCTTCGAGTGCGGCTGCGCCATAGACGGATTCAACGAGATCCAGATCGGGGACATCATAGAGTGCTACATAACAGAGCAGATACAGGGGTAATCAGGGAATGGCAGGAAAACGCAGCGGATACAGCCGCACGGACAGGCTTTCCAGTGAGTTCCAGAAGGAAATCACGAACATCATAAACAGGCAGGTGCGCTCCAGCCATCCGGAGCTTTCCGTCATTGTCTCCGTGACCGGAGTGGAGGTCTCTCCGGACCTCAAGAACGCCAAGGTGTACATCTCCGTCTTTGACACGGACAAGGAGAAGATGGCCTCTTCATACAAGACCATAGCAGGCAGCGCTGCCCAGATACGCTATGAGCTCGCGAAAAGCATGAACAGGATCCGCATCATTCCCCAGCTTCATTTCTATGCGGACAATTCCGCCGAATACGGGGACCGCATAAACCAAATTCTCAACTCCCTGGACATCCAGCCGGAAGACCCCGCTGACGCGGAGGACGCGGATGGCGCGGATGGCGCGGAGGGAGAGAACCTCACAGAAGAATAACGCATTATTACAGCCCGCTTCCCGGCGGGCGTAATGTCATGCGGCGGCAAAAGCGGCCGCGCTGAGCAGATGGCGGAAAAAACTGCCGCGATATATTGCGGGAACCGGCAATTCTGGCCGGCCCGAAATAATAAGGATAACAGGCCGGCGGGCATGCCGGGGGGCGGGAAGAAGACATGAACAATACAATACCGGAAATCATTGAAAAGCTGGAGGGCTGCAAAAAGTGCGCCATATTCTGCCATGCAAGGCCGGACGGGGACGCGCTTGGATCCGGGCTGGCTTTAAGGCGTGAGCTGCAGCTGCACGGAAAAGAGGCGGACATGATTGTGGAGTCCGACGTTCCGGAAAAGTTCATGTTCATGCCCGTGATGAACGAAGTGAAGCACGAGATTCCGCCGGAGAAGTACGACACCTTCATTTCCGTGGACAGTGCGGACGTGAAGAGGATAGGCAAGTTCGACGAGGCCTATTCCAAGTTCCGGGGGACCACGATCAACATAGACCATCACGTCTCAAACCCTCAATACGCGAAGTACAATTACGTGCGCGAGTGCTGCGCCTGCTGCGACATCCTCACGGACATTTTCCGCGAGGCCGGCTGGACGCCGGACGAGGTCACGGCCAATCTTTTAATGCTGGGCCTGATTACGGACAGCGGCAATTTCACCCATTCGGACGTCAACGAGAAGACGTACATAGACGCAGGGTACCTGCGGGCCTGCGGGGCGGACCCGCACGAGATAAACTACAACATGTATGACAAGCAGGCGAAGGAGCGCGCCGTCCTGTACGGCAGGGTGATGAGCGACATGCGCTTCTTCTGCGACAACAAAGTGGCTCTCATTGTCATACGCAACAAGGACCTGGAGGAGCTGGGCGCGGACCGCTCCATAACCGAAGGATACGTGGACTTTCCTCTCACCGTGGACACCGTGGAAGTGGCCATCTCGATGCTGGAGCAGGAAGGGGGGAATGACTACAAGGTCTCTTTCCGCAGCAAGGGCAGGGTAAACGTCAACGAAGTGGCCTGCAGCTTCAACGGCGGCGGGCACGTCCTCGCCAGCGGCTGCGAGGTCTTCGGCACCGAGGAGCAGTGCATCAAAAAACTGGTGGACGCCGTCTCCAAAGTCCTCTGATCCGTCATAATCCGGCCCTATAAACCGCCACCGCCGGGCCGTCATAATCCGGCCCTATAAACCGCAGGGCCGTCATAATCCGGCCAGTTAAGCCGGGCCTGGAAACGGCATTCTGCCGGGGAGAGAAATGAACTGCACCATACCGGAAATCACAAGCAGGCTTCTTGAGACAAAGAAGTGCCTCATATTAATCCACACCTGCCCGGACGCGGACACCATTGGGGCGGGCCTTGCTCTTATGGTGCGCCTTCGCTCTGCGGGAAAGATTGCGGATGTGGTTGCGGATGCTGAAATTCCTTCCTGCTTTGATGAAATGTACGATGTGGAGGAAATCGCCGGCAGGCTCACCCGGAGGAAATACGACGCATATATTGCCGTGGACTGCGCCATGCCGTTTGTGATGGGAGTGTACGGCGGATGGTTCACGGACTTCGACGGCGTGACGGTCAACATAGACCATCATGCGTACAACTCAATGTACGCTCAGTATAACTGCGTCATCCCCTGCAGCTCATGCTGCGAGCTCATGACGGAAATATTCAGGTCGGCAGGATGGGAGCCGTCTAAGGAGGAGGCAAACCTTCTTTTGATGGGAATGGTCTCGGACTCCGGCAGATTCAGTCATGCGAATGTTACGGAGAAGACTCTCCTGGATGCAGCCTATCTTGTCGGGAAAGGCGCGGATCCGTCCTGGATACATGACATCCTGTACGGCGTGAAAGCCGCTGAGATAGATTACTTATACAAGTCAGCCGGGATTGCGACGAAATATTACTGCGATGACCGTATTGCCGTATTCTGCCTCTCAGACCGCGATATCGAGTGCTCAGGCGCGGACCGGTCCGTAACGGACGGAATGGAGAATTTTCTGCTGGGAATGAAGCCGGGAACAGAGGTTGCCGTATTCCTCAAGGAGCAGGAGGGCGGATACTGGCACAAGGCCTTCATGAAGAGCAAGACCCTGGATTTGCGCGCGGCTGCCAAGAAATTACGCGGAGAATGCGCATGGCCGCATGTCTGCACGTGCATAATGACCGGATACCCGCAAAATTGCACGGATGAGATTGTGAAAGCCCTCTCAGATGCGCTGGATGCAAAGGATTGAGCCGGATACGTATGAGAACCGGGATAATCAACATAGACAAGAGCGAGGGGATGAACTCTACAAAGGTTGTCTCCCGCGTCAAGAGGCTCACGCATGTTTCCGGCTGCGGGCACATGGGCACCTTGGACCCCATGGCGTCCGGCGTATTGCCGGTGGCCGTTGGGAACGCCACAAGGCTTTTTGACTTCTTCCTGTCCAAACGCAAGACATATGTGGCTGAATTCGCCTTCGGCATGGACTCGGACACACTGGACACGACAGGCTCCCTTGAAATCAGGGGGCGCATCCCGTCGCAGGAGGAAATACAGGCGGCCCTTCCCGGGTTTTTGGGGGAGATTGAGCAGCTTCCGCCAAAATACAGCGCGAAGCGCGTCAACGGGCGGAGGGGCTATGACCTCGCCCGCGAGGGGCAGGATTTTGACCTTCACCCCGCGAAAGTCTCCGTATACTCATACACTCTTTTGGGCCCGGGCGGAAACGGCGCGGGAAGATACCGTTTTGAGATAGAGTGCGGCGGGGGCACGTACATACGCTCCCTTGCAAGGGATTTGGGCCAGGCCCTTGGAACATGCGCCGTGATGAGCGCCCTCCGGCGCACAAAGTCCGGCCCGTTCAGTCTGGAAAACGCCGTGAGACTGGAAGAGCTCACGGAAGAGAATATAGAAGGGTACATCATCCCCACGCAGGATCTTCTGGACATGGAGGACGTGCGCGTGCAGGGGCGCGAGGAAGAAAAGCTCCTGAACGGCGCCAGCGTGGAGTACGGAAGGGAAGACGGGATGTACAAGATGTTCCTGCAGGACGGCTCGTTTTACGGGCTGTGCGAAGTGAGAAATAACGTTATGAGGGTAGCAAAGAAATTATGCTGAAGATTGTGAAGTACGGCGTGGACAGGTATGACTTTCCCGCGCTGATTGTGCTCGGATGCTTTGACGGCCTGCACAGGGGGCACATGTCCCTTATAAAGCAGGCTGCCCTTGAGGCCAAGATAAACGGCCTGGACCTCGGAATCATGATGTTCGAGAAGGGCAAAGGGGACAAGCAGTTATACACCCTGGACGAGCGCCTGGACATCCTGTCCGGCACCAAGGTGAAGTTCGTCCTTACGATAGACTTCAATGACGAGTTCAAGAAGACAACCCCCGGCGCTTTCCTGGACAAGGTATCCGATATAGTCAACGTAAAGGCATTCATGTCCGGGAAGGATTTCCATTTCGGAAAGGACGCCAAGGGCAAGGCCTCCACAATCAAAAACTACGCTGAAAAGGACGAGAACGTCTGGTACAAGTCTGTCAAGGATCTCACGGAAAAGGGCCAGAAGATCGGCGTCACCGGCATCCGCGAGATGCTGGAGAACGGAGACATAGAGGGAGCGAACGCCCTTCTGGGCCGCAACTTTTACATCACGGCCCCGGTAATATCCGGAGACGGCCGCGGCCGTCTTTTGGGCTTCCCCACGGCCAACATCCGCTGGCCTGAGGGAAAAATCGAGATAAAGCAAGGCGTGTACAACGTACTCTGCGACGTGGACGGAGTCCAGTACAAGGGAATCGCCAACTTCGGAGGCCGTCCCACATTCAATGAAGACGAGCCGCTTGTCGAAGTCCATCTGGAAAGCTTCTCCGGAGACCTGTACGGCAAGACAGTCCGCGTCGAGTTCGTTTCCTACATCCGCGACATCTCCAGATTCTCAAGCGCGGACGCCCTCGTCGCCCAGCTCAAGTCAGACCTTGCCGGCGGCGCCCCCGTGGAGGACACCGGCGCATCCGCTCCGGCAGAACCTGCAAAGAAAGAAGCTCCCGCCCTGGCAGAGCCTGTAAAGAAAGAAGTTCCCGCCCCGGCAGAGCCTGTTGCTGCAGAGTCCGCGGCTGAGCCGGTTGCTGAAGTACCCGTTGAAGTTCCTGTTGCAGAGGCAGTTGCTGAGACTGTTGCGGAGCCGGTTGTTGAAACTGTTGCGGAGCCCGTTGCAGAAGAGGCAGCCGAGGTTTCTGTTGAAGAATCCGCTGATGTTCCTGTTGCAGAGGCAGTTGCTGAGACTGTTGCAGAGCCGGTTGTTGAAACTGTTGCGGAGCCCGTTGCAGAAGAGGCAGCCGAGGTTT
>JAJPZA010000098.1:14138-28513 GCA_021204625.1 Clostridia bacterium
CTGTTGCAGAACCCGTTGAGGCTCCTGTTGCTGATGCGGTCGTTGAAGCCGTAGCAGAGCCTGTTGCAGAAGAGGCAGTCGAGATTCCTGCGGAAGAGCCAGCAGAGGAAGAGACATCCACGGCAGAAGAACCGGTTGCCGAAACACCTGTAGAAGAAATAGCCGTGGCTCCTGCGGAAGAACCTGCAGATGCTCCTGTTGCTGATGCGGTTGTTGAAGCCGTAACAGAGCCTGTTGCAGAAGAGGCAGTCGAGATTCCTGCGGAAGAGCCCGCAGAGGAAGAGACATCCACGGCAGAAGAACCGGTTGCTGAGGCACCTGTTGAAGAGGCTTCCGAGGCTCCTGTGGAAGGACCCGTTGAGGCTCCTGTTGCTGATGCGGTTGTTGAAGCCGTAGCAGAGCCTGTTGCAGAAGAGGCAGTTGAGATTTCTGCGGAAGAACCTGCAGAGGAAGAGATATCCACGGCGGAAGAGCCGGTTGCTGAGGCACCTGCAGAAGAGGTAATCGAGGTTTCTGCGGAAGAACCCGTTGATGTTTCTGTGGCTGAACCCATAGCAGAGCCTGTTGCAGAAGAGTCAGCCGAGAATCCTGCGGAAGAGCCTGCGGCAGATGAAACATCCACAGAGACAGCAGAGCCGGCTGAGACTCCTTCAGATGAAGACTTGTCTGTAGTGGAAGAGTCTGTGGAAGAGATAGAGGAAGCCATTCAGGAAGCCGCGGAAGAGATTTCGGATGAGACAGGAATTCCTGCGGAAGATGTGGCCGAGGTCCTTGAGATAGAAGCAGCGGAAGATGCAGCCGCAGAGGCTGCAGCCGAGATTATAGATGAAATCATAGAAGACGCTATTGCAGATGAGGACTCCCGGGAGCAGACAGAGAAAACCCCTGAAGCAGAGTCTGTAACAGAGGCGCCTGCAGAAGATACGGCTGAGACAGTTGCTGAGCCCGTAACAGAGGCCCCCGTGGAGGAACAGGCCGTTGAGCCTGCGGCAGAAGAGATATCCGCAGAAAAAGCAGAGCCGGGTGAGACTCCTTCGGATGAAGACTTGTCTGTAGTGGAAGAATCTGCGGAAGAGATAAAGGAAGCCATTCAGGAAGCCGCGGAAGAGATTTCGGATGAGACAGGCATTCCTGCGGAAGATGTGGCCGAGGTCCTTGAGATAGAAGCAGCGGAAGATGCAGCCGCAGAGGCTGCAGCCGAGATTATAGATGAAATCATAGAAGACGCTATTGCAGATGAGGACTCCCGGGAGCAGACAGAGAAAACCCCTGAAGCAGAGTCTGTAACAGAGGCGCCTGCAGAAGATACAGCTGAGACTTCCGCGGATGAGACTGCAAAGGAAGAGATTCCTGCTGAAGAGCCTGCCGAGGAAGACAAGGGATATGAGGCTCTGGAAGAGCTTGCCGCGGAGGAGATAGTATCGGAGCTCTTTGCTGAAGCGGAAGAGATAGCCGGGGCCGCAGAGGATATAGCCAAGGATGAAGGCATTTCCGTGGATGAGGTCATAGATGAGGCCGCCCGGATGCTTGCGGAAGAGCTTGAAGAGGAAGTGGCGGATGATCTGGCGGAAGACGCTGCTCTGGAAATCGCTGAGGAAGATGAGGCGGAAGAGCTGGTTGAGATAGCGGCTGAGATAATCGCGGACGGGAAGGCGGACGGAAAGACCCTTGCGGACATTGCCGTTGAGGCCGCTGAGGCGGAGCTTGAGGAAGAAAAGGCCGAAGAATCCATGGATGACGAGACAGCGGATGAAAAGGAAGATGCTGTTGAGGAGAAAGCCGAAGAAATAATGGACGCCGTGGTGGAAGAGATTACGGATGAAGTGGAAGACGCAATGGAAGAGGCTGCGGATGAGCTGGCCGGAGAATCCGGAATGACTGCGGAGCAGGAGATTGCTCTGGAGAAAGCGGAAGAGGAAGTTGCGGCAGAGCTCGCCCAGGATGTGGAATCCATGGCGGAAGAGATAGAGAAGGCCGCTGAGTACGCTGCAAAGGAGACAGGCGAATCGGTCGAAGAGATAGAGGAAGAGACGGCCGAGGTCTTGGAGGCGGAGCTGGAGAATGAGGTCATTGCTGAATTCGCCAAAGAGCTGTCCGAAGAGCTCGGGCTGGATGCCGCGGACCTTATGGAAGCGGCCGAAGAGATAGCTGAGGAAAAGAACGAAGAGGACAAGGAGCTGGACGAGGACGAGGCTGAAGACGAGGCAGACGATGCTCCTGCGGAGAATGCTCCTGCGGATGCAGATGATGAGAACAAGGACAATCCGGAGGAGTGATTCCCGGGATTGGATTGCCGTCTGATTAAACGCAGATTGCTAGGGCAGAGAGCCGGAGTTTGTGAATATGGACAAGGAAGAGAAAGAGGCAGCCAGGGCGGAAAAAACCATTGAGAAGGCAGAGATAAAGGCGGAAAAGAGAGCTGAGAAAGCCGCTGAAGAGTTCGTGGAGAAAATCGCTCTTATTGAGCTTATCGGCGAATACGAGATGGAGCGCATTGCCGCCCAGGCGGAAAAGGATTCAAAAGGCGCTGAGAAGATTGTGGCAAAGACCGTTGCGGACCTTAATGCCGTCATTTCCGAGACCGATCAGAAGGCCGCGGACAGTTACCTTAAGAAATTGGAAAATGACGTGCTTAGGTTTGAGAAGAAGGCGGTAAAGTCCATCAGGAAAACGGCCAGGAATACCAGAATGTCTGTGGAGGAAATCGCCAAGGGTCTGTCGGTGTATTTCATCAAAATTGTCACAGAGAGGATTCTCTCCCATTCAGAGTATATCGCAGCCGCCATGGGCGCTCCTGTGAAATATGTGCTGGATGTGGTCGCCGGGCTGTTTGCCGGTTCGAGGACCATGGTGGAGTGCATTGCTCTGGATGTGGGCAAGCCGGAGTCCCAGGTGGCCAGGGATGCCGCCCGGGCCATCGCCAGGGACCTGGTGGAGAAGGCAGGCATGCACAGCGCCGAGGATAAAGCGGCGGAAAAGGAACAGGAAGACGGAGAAGAGACAGATGATTAAGTTCGGGCCCAGCGGCAACGGAATAAGCTTCTTTGAAGAGGGGCTCAAAAAGAGCGAGGATGCGGCGCGTATGTGCGCAGAGAGGAATCTGGACTGCTACGAGTATTCTTTGGGCAGAGGACTGAACCTCACGGAAAAGACGGCTGCAAGCATTGGGGCCGCTTTTGCGAAGGAGGGCGTGGAGCTTTCCGTGCATGCCCCGTATTATATAAACCTCGCCAATCCGGATGACGAGATGGCGCAGAAATCATACGGATATATATTAGGGTCCGCAAGGCTCGCCCGCTGCATGGGAGCAAGGCGCATTGTGTTCCATCCGGCAGCCCAGGGCAAGGCCACAAGGGAAGAGGCCGTTGCCAGGACGCAGGAAAGGATGGACAGGCTCACGGAGCTCATATACGAGCAGGGATATGAGGATCTGATGTTCTGCCCGGAGACCATGGGAAAGCTTGCTCAGATAGGAACCATTGAGGAGATTACGCAGTTCTGCCGGACGGACAAGGTGTTCACCCCGTGCATAGATTTCGGGCACGTGAACGCAAGGGAGATTGGGAGCCTGAAGACGGAGCAGGACTATCTGGACCGGCTGGAGTACATGATAGCGGACTTGGGCTTTGACAGGATGAAGGATTTCCACATGCACTTCTCCAAGATCATGTACACGGACAAGGGGGAGAAGAAGCATCTCACCTTTGCGGACACGGAGTACGGCCCGGAGCCGGAGCCCTGCATGGCGGCCATCAAAAAACTCGGCCTGGAGCCGTATATCGTCACGGAGTCGGACGGCACCCAGCCGGAGGACGCCGCATACATGAAGAGGGTGTACATGGCCCTTCTGTAAGAAAAGAGCCATTTGCACGCATGCGCCATGTGAGACCGGACTATGACATTGAGGCAGCTTTTCCGCAACAGAACTTTCATAACCCTTTTTCCGCCGTGCCTTTTCAGCGCAGCAGCAGTTGCGCTTTACATAATCTGCGTGTGCGCAAAAGGTTTTTACGGCGCCGTTCTTGCGGAATATCTCATATGCCTTGCGGCATGCTGGCTTCCGGCGGTTATAGGCCGCATTTCAGGCAGGCCGTTCAATCCGGTGATCTCGTGGTCCATCGGCCTCGTGTCATTCCTCGGCGTCTTTCTGCAGCACGCCGCGGACATCTATTCCCGTTTGCCCACATACGGCTGGCTGGTTGAAATCATATACGGATTTCTTGCCGGCGCGTGCATGTACGCCCTGTTCCTTCGCTGGAAGGGCGGGTGCATGTCTGCGTCCGGAACCGTGGTTTTCATGATACTTGCCACAGCCGGCATGACCGGAATCTTTGAGATTGTGCTGTACTACGGAGACCTGTACGGCATCGTGTACGACCCGCAGGGCTGGCGCGCCGTAATAGATGCAAGCATAGATGCCTCGTATGCCGCCCGCCTTGCCGGGAATGAAGGGGCGTACGTCTTTTCCGGCCACGCCCTGACGGGGATGATAGACGACTTCATCCTGGCGGTGACATGCTGCGGGCTCTTCTGCATCACATACCTGTCCAATCTCATGATAGGGGACGAGAAGACCTTTGAAAGGATTTTCAGGGACCCGTCAGCCAAAGACGACAGAATGGTGAGGCTGCCGGTTCCGTGCTCGGACGGAATGCCGGAGGGCAGGGGATATGTTCCGGAGGGAACGAAGTTCCAGAAGTTCATCCACAGCAGAAAGTTCATAATATGGTCCCCGTCCGTGGTTATGGCGTGCGTGGGCATAATATGCTACTTCATACGCCTTTCATGGGCAGGATGGAGCTGGGTGACGGCCCTGCAGATGGGCGGAGGAATACTTGCCTGCTTCGCGGTGCCGGTTTTGGGGCTCATACTGCGAAGGCACCTTTCGCCTTCCCTGACGTACTGCATAAGCTTCTTCCTGCTGTTCTCGCTTTTCCTTGAGAGGGCGGTAAACATTTACGGCCTGTTCTACAGGTATGACAAAGTCCTCCACACCTGCGTGGGCCTCATATGCGCGGGCATAATCTTTATTCTGCTCCTAAGGTGGAAGGGACATAAGATGACCCCCGTGGGCGTGATATGCACCATAATGCTGGCTACCGTCGGCATAGGGGTCATATGGGAGATCTTTGAATACTCCACGGACTTCACGGGCTCGGACCCTCAGCGGTGGTATGACGTGGTGTACAATTCCGTGGACGCCTCATACCTGGCCCGCCTCGCGGGAGATCCCCAGGCTTACGTAATCCAGGGCAACGCCCTCATGGACACGGTTGACGACATAAGCGTCACCGTGATAGGAGCGGGGGGATTTTGCATTGCGTACATCATCAACCTGCATTTCAGCCACGGCGCGTTCTTTGAGAAGATATTCTCTGAGGATCGCATAACCCGCTACAGCAGGCCCGTCATAAAGCCGGACTACATTTCCGCCGGGCCGGCGGAATGAACCCGCAAACCCGCGGAACAATCCCGCAAACCCGCGGAACAATACAATCCCGCAAACCCGCGGAACAATCCCGCAATCCTGCGGAGCAATCCCGTAATCCTGCGGAACAATCCCGCAATCCTGCGGAGCAATCCCGTAATCCTGCGGGATATCCCGGAATATCTCCGCGGGAAAAGCGCCTTTTCTGACGGGGCGGAATAGGCGGTGCAGGTCTATGCCAATTTCTCTGGCCGGGCGGTTTTCTATACCATATTATATATAATGTCACTGGTTGACATCCAAGGCTTAGTTTGCTAGAATAAGTGATATGAACAGGGCGGAAAAGATATTTGCAAAAGCGTCGGCGGAGCATAAGCCGGACGCCATAGTCCTCACCGGGGATGACGTGAGATTTTACGCCACAGGCTTTTACTCCACGGACGGATATGTGATAATAGAGAAGGACAGGTGCATCCTGTACGTGGATGACAGGTACCTTGAGGCTGCGGCCAGAGACCTTGCCGGAAAGCCTGGGATGGAAGTGCGCCGTCTGGAGCCGGTGAAGAAAATTCTCAGGCCGTACAAAAGGATTGCGCTGCCTCTGGAGAGGATAACGCTCAAGGATTTCCTGGAGCTTAGGGATGGCAAAGAGGTTTCGGACTGCACCGCGGCTTTGGAGCAGTCCATGGCCATTAAGGATGCGGATGAGCTGGACAAGATAAAGAAGGCCAGCGAGATAACGGATGACGCGTATTTGAAGCTTCTGCCCAGGATAAAGGAAGGGATGAGCGAGAATGACTGCGCCGCGGAGCTGGAGTACCTCATGAGGCTCGGCGGGGCGAGCGGTCCGAGCTTCGACACCATCGTCTGCTTCGGGGAAGGGTCTTCTGTTCCCCATCATGAGACCTCGCAGAAAAAGCTCCGGTTCGGTGACGTGGTGCTCATAGACTTCGGATGCAAGTGGGGCGGATATTGCTCGGACTGCACGAGGACTTTCCTGTTCGGGGATGACGGCAGGCACGCCATTTTCAAGAGCATGTACGCCGCAGTCCTTGAAGCCCACAACCTCGTAAAGCAGGAAGTTGTCGCCGGCATGTCCTGCCGCGCGGCGGACGGCGTCGCGAGAAAGTGCCTCAAAAAGTACGGTCTGGACAAGCTTTTCACTCATTCTCTAGGCCACGGCATAGGGGTCAACATTCACGAGAAGCCCACGCTTTCGCCCAGGACGGACATGAGCAGCTTCCTTGAAAACGGGATGGTGTTCTCGGACGAGCCCGGCGTGTACCTCGAAGGGGAGTTCGGCATAAGGATAGAGGACAGCGTCTATCTGGAAAACGGCACTTTGAAGAGCCTCTCAAAAACGGACAAGAGCCTTCTCATTCTTTAACCGCAAAAAAAGGCCCGCATCCATTGGGCCGCGGAAACATATATGCAGCGGACCCGTCCGAAACAGGCCGCAAAACCAAGCCGGCCGGTTCAAAACAGGCCGCAAAACCATGCCGGCCCGTCCATCGGGCCGCACAAATCGCATAAAATCAAAATCATACATACTATAAGTTACAAAGGAGAACTAACATGGCAGCCATTTTAGCAGGTGATATCAGGAAAGGCACGACGTTCGAGTACAACGGCAAGGGCGTGTACACCGTAACAGATTTCCAGCATGTAAAGCCCGGAAAGGGAGCTGCGTTCGTAAGGGCCACATTGAAGAACGTGGTCACCGGACAGGTGCTTTCAGACGTTACGTTCAATCCCTCAACGAAGCTCGAGACAGCTCAGGTTGAGACAAAGAAGATGACCTATTCCTACACGGACGGAGACTTCTATTATTTCATGGACCCGGATACGTTTGAGATGATTACGCTCAGCCTGGACCAGGTGCAGGACGCTCTCAAGTACATAAGGGAGAATGACATCGTTTCCGTGAAGTCCCTGAACGGCACTCCGTTCTCCGTAGACCCGGACAATTTCGTAGAGCTCAAGGTCACAGAGTGCGAGCCCGGCGTCCGCGGCAACACGGCCACAAACGCCACGAAGTACGCTACGGTTGAGACAGGCGCCCAGCTCCTTGTTCCCATGTTCATCAACGAGGGAGAGATCATCCGCATTGACACCAGAACCGGTGAGTACATGGCCCGCGTAAACAAGTAATGAGAGCCGTAGTCCAAAGGGTCCGCCGCACGGCGCTTTCCGTGGACGGCGTCCTGATCTCAGAAATCCCTTCCGGCCTCGCCGTATATCTTGGCGTGAAAGCCGGGGACACGGAGAGGGATGCCAGCTACATTGCCAAAAAGATTGCCCAGCTCAGAATCTTCCCGGATGAGCAGGGCAAGATGAATCTGTCCGTGAAGGACGCGGGAGGGGAGATTCTGCTCATCTCCCAGTTCACTTTATACGGAGACTGCACGCACGGCAACCGCCCGTCCTTCATAACCGCGGAGCGCCCGGAAAAGGCGGACGCCCTGTACATGCAGACGGCGGACATGATACGCTCGTACGGAATCCCCGTGAAGACGGGAGTCTTCGGCGCGGACATGAAGATAGAGCAGTACAACGACGGCCCCGTGACCATCATCCTGGAGTCCCAGGCATAATTCAGGCGCAGAAAAAGGACACCCGTACGGATGTCCTTTAGCGGATTTCAGCATATTTGCGAAGTATTCCGCGCCCGGCGGCGCATCATGCAGGCTCTAAATTTTGGAGAAGCCCTCTGTAAAACCCCGGACCATGAGATCTTTGAGCTCTTCGGTGGAGCAGGCGATAAGGCCCTTGTATGTGTCAAAGCTGAAGGGAGAGCCGTCCAGCTCGCAGCAATATGCGCCTGCTTCCTCACAGATGAGCCATCCGGGGGCAAGGTCCCATACGTTCTTTGAGATTATTACGGTTCCGTCCGTTTTGCCCATGGCAACGTATGAGAAGTCATAGCATGCGCAGCCGAAGAGGCGGATTTTGGCAACCTTTTGGTACACGTGCTCCACGGCGTATTTCTCGCCTTCCGCAAGCCTTGAATCCGTGTGGGGATAGTCCGCAAAGCTTAAGACGGCGTTGCAGATGGATTTGCCTTCATTGACATGGGTCCGCCGGCCGTTCACATACGTTCCCTCGCCTGTCACGGCGTATATCAGGTCTCCGGACAGGGGATGGTATACACATGCCGCCACGGGCTTCTTTTTTATGAGAAGGGAGGCCTGGACTCCGAAAATTGGAATTCCGTTGGCCATGTTTACTGTCCCGTCTATCGGGTCCACGGACCAGGTCCTTGAGTCCGTCAGGGGCACGGCGCTGAACTCCTCGGCAATAAGCCTGTCCTCCGGGAACTGCTCGCGGATTCTGGCCGTGAGGATCTTTTCCATCCCGTAGTCAAGGTCTGTCACTAAGTCATACGTGGACTTTTGCTTCACGTGCATGGAAAGGCCCTTGACTTTTTCATAGGCGGCCTTCAGCTCAGTTGTGAGAAACTCCAGTTCTTTGGCGTATTTCAAGGCAAGCCTCCTCTGGTTATCTTAAGAAACATCTTAGTTAAACCGCGCCGGTTTGTCAAGCAAACCGGGCCTCAAAGAAGGCCTCACACAGGACTCCCGGAGGTCTTTCCCCCGGGGCAAAAGTATGGGGCAGGAATTACAAAATAGCGGCATATGTGGCGCATAAAGGGCATATGAACAAGTTCTTCGGACATCTTTCCACAGTAACAAAACACCGTTTCAAAGTCATGCGCAACTGCTTTAGGTGCGGGCTCATAAGACAGGGCCTTGCCCATGACCTCTCCAAATATTCCCCATCGGAGTTCTTCCCCGGAGTAAAGTATTTCCAGGGAAACAGAAGCCCGCAGGCAAAGGAGAGGGAAGTGTACGGATACTCCGGAGCGTGGATGCACCACAAGGGGCGCAACAGGCACCACTTCGAGTACTGGACGGACTTTTACAACGGGCAGGAAGTGAAGGTTGACATGCCGTACAATTACTTCGCCGAGATGATCTGCGACCGCATTGCGGCCAGCAAGATATACCTCAAGGACAAGTATACGGACCGCTCCGCCTTGGAGTATCTGCAGAACAGCAAGAACCAGTACACGATGAACCCGGAAACCCGCGAGCGCCTGTACTATTATCTCACCCTGCTTGCGGAGAAGGGGGAGAAGGAGTTCTTCCCCATCCTGAAGGAGTACGTCAAGGAGGGCCGCCGGATGGAAAAGGACGCAAAAAGGCTGCGCAAGGCTGATGCAAAGAAAGAAAAGGCCAAAGCGAAGGCAGAGAAGAAGGCTCAAAGCAGGCAGCCAGGGAACTGATGCCCGCGCATGAACGCTGGAATTATATGAAGCACCGGGAACGGCGCTTTTGTTTTGGACCGGCGGCAGAGGAGCAGATGCTGGCTGCCAGCTGTTTGCGCAGGCGCATTTTATACGCTTGACATCTTATGCAGGCGAAGTATAAAATTGGCATTAGTTTGAACGGAGAAACGGAAGAATGGCGGAGACAGAGAAAGGAATGGGCCGCAAAAGGCCAATAGCCCTCATCACATTGCAGCATATACTGAATTCCAGGTATCTGCTGTTCTTTTCAGCTGCCGTGGTCTGTCTGTGCTACTATCTGGCCTGGGATATCGTATGCATATATTACCTGGTCCTTCTGTTCGTTCTCATGCTGTTCTTCCTGCGGGACCTTACCATAATGCTGCCGCACCTGGCCATGATTGCTATTTTCGTGTCCGTGCAGAACTCGACCTCAAGCCAGACGGGCGCCTCGGATTATTTCACCAGGCCCGTGATATTCGTGCAGATAGGAATTCTGGCCATTCTGCTGGCGGCGGCGCTCATATTCCGTTTTGTCATGATAGGCCGCGAGCACAGGTTCAAGCCAAACGGCATTTTCTGGGGGCTTTGCATCCTGTCCGCAGCGTTTCTCCTCAACGGCGCAGGTTCCGCGGATTACGTCTGGACCAACCTGCTGTTCGGAGCCGCGATGGCTTTCTGTTTCCTTTGCTTCTACGTGCTCTTCGCCGGAAGCATAAAGGTTACTGAGGAGAATTTCATAAAACTTTGCTGGGGATTTGTGGCGATGTCCATGGTCCTCGTAATATACGAGGCCGTGAAATACATCCAGGTGTTCCCGAACCTGAAACTGTACCTCAAAGGGGAGATGACCTTTGACGCCTTCAGGGAGAACATGGTGTACGGCTGGGGCATGTGGAACACGATGGGCCTGTGGCTGAACATCTGCATTCCGGCGGTATTCCTTCTGGCCTCAAAATACAGGCACGGATGGGCCCTTGTCCTGTATGCGACCGTGCTTGCCGGATTCACCGTACTCTCATGCAGCCGCCAGGCTCTAATCGGGCTGGTAATTACGTACCCTCTGCCCGCCGTGGTCTCCATGGTGAAAGGGAAGAGATGGAAGGTGAGCCTCTGCATCATATGCGCCGTCGTGCTGGCCGTCGCAATTTTCTGCCTGTGCAACTTAAGCAAGGTGAAGGATATGCTCACGGACATCTTCAGCACCCTCACGGATGAAGAGGGCAACTACACCGGCAACGGCCGGTTCAGCCTCATAGTCCTTGCCATGGACCACTTCTCGGAATATCCAGTCTTCGGCTCCGGATGGTTCCTGGATTTCTACGGCAACGGAACACAGGACACGCTCAACGTGGCGCTCATCCCCGGAATGGCCCATGACACCTTTGCGGAGCTTCTCGCCGCCTGCGGAATGATGGGGCTCCTCGCATACTGCCTGCACAGGATCCAGACCATAGTGGAGTTCGTCAAGAGCCCGTCCGCGGACAAGCTCATCCTCGGCATGAGCATCGTCGCCCTGCTCATAATGAGCCTTATGGACAACCACATCTTCTACATGCTGCCCACGATAGTGTACGCCGCTCTGCTGCCGTTCATCTGTACGGACAAGAAGGAGGAGATGCTTCCCAATCCGTCTGTCCTTCCCGGGGAGCTGGCGCATAAAGAGGAGGGCAAGGCCTCCTGAAGCGGCAAAAAACCAGTATGAATCCCACGCAAAGCGCCCCGGCCAAAACCCGCCCGGCGCTTTCATTTTGCCTGTTCGCAAACATATGTTTGTGAACCGGAATTCAAAATGTCACACAGTTATCACAATTCCCGTCAAATTTCTTTCTCTCAAAAAAATCGCCGTTGGCGGCACATATTCCGGCATTTTTGCATCCGGTCCAAAATGGCTTTTCCGGCTGAAATCCGTTTATTTCCCGAAACAGGTTTTAATTTCTCATTCTTCTGTTTATTTAACTTATGCACGGGTTCAGTGCGGACTGCTTTGCAGAAGGCATTGCAGACGGCTCCGCATGCGGGCCCGGAGTACATTAATTCTCAGAGGGTTAAAATGAGAGATTATGAATTTTTAGGGAAGGCGCTTTTCACGCTGGATGAAGCTGCGCGGGAGTTCAACTCCAGGAGCGCATTGTACGGAGCTTTGAGGAGGGCCTCGGAAAGGGGAGAGATCCGGAAGATCGCGGGAGGGCTGTACTGCGCGGTGAACAGCTTCACCAACAGCATCCTGGCAAGCAAGTATGAGATAGGGACGGCGCTCAGGCCCGGCGGGTATCTTGCGTACCACACGGCGCTGGAGTACCACGGGCTCGCGAAGCCGGCTACAGACAAGGTGCAGGTCGTGGGGACCAGGCAGGAGAATCCGGTCAGGATAGACGGGAAGGAGTACAGGACGTATCTTAGCTCCAATGACTTCGGAATCATGGAGACGCGCGGGCACGCCCCTGTCCGCGTCACGGACCTGGAGCGCACCATGCTGGACTGCCTGGACAGGCTGGAGCTCGCAGGAGGCCTGCAGGAAGTTTTCAAGGCCATATCCAAGGTCACTTTTGCGGATGAGGGGAAGCTTCTGGAATACCTCGAGCTTTATGACCGCAAGTTCCTGTACAAGAAGACCGGCTACATCCTGTCCGTCATTGACCCGCCGTTCATCTCGGAGGGCTTCATGGACACCTGCAGGAAGAGGGCTTCCCTGCGCATCGATGACATCCGCCCTTCCAAGGGCATCTCAACAATCTTCAGCAAGGAGTGGAACCTGTACGTTCCCGCGAGCATCGCAAAGAAGCGCAGGAAGGTGAAGCCCCAGGAGCCTGCCGGAGAAGACCCTGCCTCAGAGGCTCCTGCGGATCTTTTCTCCTTGGAGGCCGCCCCTGCAGAATCCGGGCCCTGTGATATGTCCGGGGACATGACGGCCGCTCTGGAGGCATCCCCTGCAGAGGCGCCGGATATTCCCGCGTCATCGGAGGCTTCCGCGGAATCCCCTGCGGAAGATAGCGGATAGCTGGTGGCGCTGCCCTTTCCGGGCCCGCGCGTTCCGCCGGACCCGGCTGCGCAAAGCACCGCCGCAGAGGCCGCAGGCTGGCCTGAAGTATGAAATTTGCATGATATATAGAGGACAGTTTTAGAAAAACAGTGGCATATATGTCCGTTTTTATCGCAGAAACGCATTTCCGCCACATGTGCCGGGGAGGCCGGCGGTCTGTAATTCATTGACAATTTTCATACTATATAATATAATTTTCCATATGTGCCTGTGTAGACATATGATTGGAGCGTTTGTGAGAATATGTGGTATGAGGTTCTGTACCGGGTTCTGAGCATAATAAACTACGTTGTGCTCATTATCATAGCGATACCGCTTTTGTGGCAGGTGATAATCGTGCTGCTCAGCTGGCTTCCGAAGAAGACTTATGAGCGGAGCGAAATAAAGGGAAGGATTGCCTACTTCATACCGGCCCATAATGAAGAGGACGTCATATACGAAACAGTCAGGTCTATAATAGAGAAGCAGAATTATCCGAGAGAGCTTTTTGACGTGTACGTTGTCGCGGACAACTGTACGGATAGGACGGCGGAGCTGGCAAGAAAGGCCGGCGCAATTGTGCTGGTGCATGACGATCCGGACCCTGCCCACCATATGGCGGCATATCCTGTGAAGTTCGCGATAGACTATCTGATGGCACTGGAGGACAACCCGTATGACATGGTCATAAGGGTGGACGCGGACAACCATCTCAGCGATGACTTCTCCCTGTGCATGAACGACGCTTTCCAGTCCGGCGTGGATTTCGCAAGGCCTTATGAGGGCGCTCTGAATGCCGCGCAGAATTTCTATACGAAGGCCTGCGCCATCTTCTACGCCTTTGACTCCCGCTTCGGAGCGAGGGTGAGGGAGAGGCTGCACATAGGCCAGCATGTGAACGGCCCAGGGGCCATGATGAGCATGAGGATGCTCAAAGCCACGGGCGGGTTTGAATGCACTTCGATGGCTGAGGACACGGAATACATGCTCAAGATGCTGGAGAAGGGGTACAAGGGTCATTTTGTGGAAGACGCCGTGGTGTATGAGGACATGCCCTCTTCCAGCAGGGACACGTACAACAGGAACCTTCGCATAGGCTCGGGCGGCGCGAAGCTTCTGAAGTCAGACATCTGGAGGCTTTTCGGCAAGTTCTTCATAACGGGCAACTTCTCATACTTGGACGTGTTCCTTACGTACGGGTTCGTATTCCTGTCCGTGCTGGCGTGGTGGCTTCCGGTTTATTACGTATATGACTTCATTTTCGTGCCTTTCTGCGCGTACGGGAAACTTGCGGTGACAATGTTCCCGGCAGAATATTACATGGCCACGCTGTGGGATACGGTGATTGTGCTGGGCAGCATACTTGTTGCCCTGTTCGTGCTGTTCGGATGGGTGCAGGCGCTCATTCTGGTCATATCGGACTACAGGAAGATGAATGCGAAGAACAGGAGGAGCCTGGCTTCGGTTGTGCTTGCCTTCCCTGCATTCCTGATATTCTATTCAGCCACAGTGAGCTTCGGAGCGATGTCCAAGCCCAAGTGGAGAAAAGTATCAAGAAACAATACGGATCAGGCAAATCAGGCGGATCAGGCAAATCAGGCGGATCAGGCAAATCAGGCGGATCAGGCAAATCAGGC
>JAJPZA010000144.1 GCA_021204625.1 Clostridia bacterium
TCAATCCCGCGGAAAACCGCTCAATCCCGCGGAAAACCGCTCAATCCCGCGGAAAACCGCTCAATCCCGCGGAAACCGCGGCATAATACATAAAACGGATTATCTCTTCATGCACCCTCCCTTGGAATTGGGGTCGCGCCATGACGTGACTGCGCCATGACCCGGCGTACAACTTTCCTTGTCCGGCCTGAGAGGCTTTAAGGACGGATGAGCAGGAGGAAGCGATATGCAGAATGACAACGCATACATGGGGGAGCAAAGGGTGGGAAAACTTCTTGTGAAGTTCTCCGTTCCCTGCATTCTGGCGCTGCTTGTAAGCGCTTTGTACAACATAGTAGACCAGATCTTCATCGGAAACAGCAGCGTCGGGATGTACGGCATCGCCGCCACGACCGTCGTTTTCCCGATAACCGTCATTGGCCAGGCGTTCGCATATCTTTGCGGAGACGGCACGGCAGCCTTCATGGCCATCTCGGAAGGAGAGGACGGAGGAGAGATGACCCCGGAGATGAGGAAAGGCTCCAGGCTCTCCAAAGCCGTGGCCGGGACCCTGTCCCTGACCGTGATCTTCAGCCTGCTCATAATAGCCATTGCGTTCCCGCTCAAAGTCCCCATTTTGAATCTTCTTGGAGCCTCGGAGAACACCATAGGCTATGCCGTGGATTACTTCAACATCATAGTGGCCTTCTTCCCTGCGTTCATGCTCATGAATATGCTCAACGCAGTGGTACGGGCGGACGGCTCTCCCAGATACGCCATGGCAGCGTCTCTTTCCGGCGCAATCCTCAACATCATCCTGGACCCCATATTCATCTTCGCCTGCGGATGGGGAATAAAGGGTGCAGCATGGGCCACGGTGACAGGACAGGTGGTATCCTTCGTTCTCTGCATAATATACCTGTTCCGCTCCAGGATGTTCCGCCTTTCATTCATGGCCTTCATTCCGGATTTCCGGCTCATCTGGAAGTGCGTGCGCCTCGGCATCTCGTCCTTCATAAACCAGATTGCCATTGACATCATGGCCATCTCGCTCAACATGCTTTTAAGCTCCTACGGCGCACTGTCCGTGTACGGCGAGGACATCCCCATTGCCGTCATAGGCATTGAGACCAAGGTGTTCACGATAGTCCTGAACATCTTCGCAGGCCTTGTCCTCGGTGGCCAGCCGGTACTCGGCTACAACTACGGGGCGCGCAAGTTTGACAGGGTCCGCTCATGCTATAAGCTCATTCTCCTGTGGACGCTCATAGTCGGGGCCGTGGCCACGATTCTCATAGAATCCATACCCCAGTACATTCTTTCCATCTTCGGGACATCCACGGACTCGTCCGGATATGACCAGACCCTGTACGTGCAGTACGGAGTGTACACCCTGCGCATTTTCCTTGCGCTCATCATCTGCAACGGGGTTACCAAGATATCCGGCGTTGTCTTCCAGGCTTTGGGAAAGCCCGGAAAAGCCATGGCAGTGGCCTTAGTTAGAGACATAGTGGCCTTCATTCCGCTTGTGATCCTAATCCCGTACATCACGGAGATGCATAATCCGGGATCAGGCGTCATATCCCTTCTGTACGCAGGGCCGGCAGCGGATTTCATAGGCTGCGTCCTTGCAGCCATTCTCACGGTCATAATCTTCAGAGGCCTGAAAAAAGAAGAGCAGAGGTACAATGAGAACAGAGGGCTTGCGGAGAAGTTCATCCTGCAGGCCGCCGCGGCCGGCATAGAAGAGAGCACAGGCACAGACGCCGGCGAATCAGCATCCGCATCTGCGAACAGTATGGATATGGATACGGATACGGATACGGATACGGAATCCGGCTCCGCGGAACCCGTAAAATCCACAGAAGAGGAGTAAATGGCATAGCACGCCGGAGACGATATGCGGCGCGCGAGATAACGGCATTGCATGCAGGGCGTGGCTTCATCGGCGGGGGAAGACGTTATGAAGAACAGCAGCGCATATATGGGAGAGGAGAAGGTAGGAAAGCTTCTTTGGAAGTTCTCTTTGCCAAGCATACTTTCGCTGCTTGTGAGCGCGCTGTACAACATTGTGGACCATATATTCATAGGGTACAGCAGCGCCGGGATGTTCGGCCATATCGCCACTACGGTCGTTTTCCCCATAACCCTCATAGGCGAAGCGTTTGCGTACATGTTCGGAGACGGCACCGCCGTCTTCATGTCCGTCCGCGAAGGGGAGATAGAAGGGGAGCCCACGGAGGCCCGCAAGGGCTCAAGGCTCTCAAGGGCCGTGGCCGGGGCCATATCCTTCACGGTTCTGTTCAGCCTCGTAATCATAGCCGTGGCCTTCCCGCTCAAAGAGCAGATTTTAACCGTTCTGGGGGCTTCGGAGAACGCCTTAGGCTACGCCCTGGACTATTTCAACATCATTGTGGCCTTCTTCCCTGCGTTCATGCTCATGAACACGCTCAACGCAGTGGTGAGGGCGGACGGCTCTTCCAGGTATGCAATGGCGGCCTCGCTGTCCGGCCTGGCTCTGAACATAATCCTGGACCCCATATTCATATACGCCCTGGACTGGGGCATGAAGGGAGCCGCATGGGCCACAGCCATCGGAGAGGCCGTCTCATGCCTGCTCTGCGTCATATACCTGTTCCGCTCCGGAAAATTCCGGCTTGCCTTAAGGTCATTCATCCCGGATTTCGGCATCATATGGAGATGCGCCCGGTTCGGCCTGTCCTCGTTCATAAACCAGATTGCCATAGCAATCATCGCCGTGTCGCTCAACATCCTGCTTGCAAGATACGGAGCCGTGTCCGGGTACGGGCAGGACATCCCCATTGCCGCCATAGGAATAGAGACCAAGATCTTTACGATAGCGATGAACATCATCTCTGGGCTAGGCCTCGGAGGGCAGCCCATCCTGAAATACAGCCACGGGGCCATGAAGCTGGACAGGATCAGGCGCTGCTATATGCTCATCCTTGTCTGGACCGTCGTTGTGGGCATCGTGGCCACGATACTTGTGGAGCCCATGCCGCGGCAGATCCTTTCAATCTTCGGTTCGTCCAATGAATCCGGAGCAGAGCATGACATGTACATCCAGTACGGCGTCTTAACGCTGCGCGTATCCCTGATGCTCATAATCTGCAACGGCATAAGCAAGATGTCCGGCTCCGTCTTTGAGGGGCTGGGCAAATCCTGGCAGGCCCTGGCCGTTGCCCTTGTCCGGGACGTAGTCGCCTTCATCCCGCTCGTAATCTTAATCCCGTACATTTCGGAGATGCACAGTCCCGGCTCCGGCGTTACAGCCCTGCTGTACTCCGCCCCGGCCGCAGACTTCATAGGCTTCGTCCTTTCGGTCATACTCACCGTCACAGTCTTCCGCAGCCTTAAAAAGGAAGAGGCAGCATACAGCCGCAACCAGGAGCTTGCGAAGAAGTTCAGACATCATGCCTCCGGGAGCGGCAGCAATCCGGAGCCGTAAAAACAGAGCAAATATAAAAAAGAGCAAATATAAAACAAAAAAACTGCAGAAGCAGTACGCCGTACAGATTCCGTTGCCGTGATGGGAAATAAACAGAGCTGCGTATGCCAAAGGAGACATTTTATGCATACAGACAACAGCTACCTGGCTGAGCAGAAGATTGGAAAACTTCTTGTGAAGTTCTCCATACCCTGCATCCTGTCCCTGGTCATCAGCGCACTGTACAACATCGTGGACCAGATCTTCATCGGCAACAGCCGCGTGGGGATGTTCGGCATTGCCGCCACAACGGTCGTTTTCCCGCTCACAATCATTGCCCAGGCTTTTGCCTGGATGTTCGGGGACGGCACGGCGGCATTCATGAGCATAGAGCAGGGAGAGGGAGCAGAAGACCTCTCGCCCGAGATGCGAAAAAAATCAAAGCTCTCAAAGGCCGTCGGCGGCTCTCTTGCCATGACCGTCCTTTGCAGCGTCATAATCCTAGCAATCGCTTTCCCGCTCAAAAGACCCATCCTGAACCTTTTCGGAGCCTCTGAAAACTCACTGGACCTTGCGGTCGATTACTTCAACATAGTCGTGGCATTCTTTCCCGTGTTCATGCTCATGAACATGTTAAGCGGCGTTGTCCGCGCGGACGGAAGCCCGAGATATGCCATGGCGGCGTCAGTTGCGGGAGCCGTCATAAACATAGCCTTTGACCCGATATTCATCTACGCCTGCGACTTTGGCATCAAGGGAGCCGCCTGGGCCACGGTTATGGGGCAGGCCGTGTCCCTCATAATCTTCATTGCGTACCTGTTCCGCTCCAGGATGTTCCGCCTTTCCTTAAAGGCCCTGATTCCGGACTTCAGGCTCATATGGAGTTGCATGAGGCTTGGCATATCGTCCTTCATAAACCAGATAGCCATAGACGCCACAACCATAGCCCTCAACATCCTTTTGGCCAAATACGGAGCCATATCCGCATACGGTCAGGACATCCCCATCGCCATCATAGGCATTGAGACCAAGGTCTTCACGATAATCAACAACATCATAATAGGCATAGTGCTGGGCGGCCAGCCCATCGTCGGGTACAACTACGGCGCGGGCCGCTATGACCGCGTCCGCAAGTGCTACAAGGACATCCTGATATCCACGCTCATAGTCGGCGCCGTGGCAACAATCCTCTTCGAGGCCTTCCCGGAGGGCATAATCTCAATCTTCGGCACAACGATAGACTCCGCGGACTATGACAAGGCCCTGTACATCCAGTACGGCGTCTATACCTTGCGCATATTCCTGTCCCTCATAATATTCACGGGCGTCATAAAGATGTCTTCCGTCTTCTTCCAGGCCGTGGGCAAGCCCGTCTCGGCCATGATAGCCTCGCTCATCCGCGACATCATAACATTCATCCCGCTTGTAATAATCCTGCCCCTTGTGGCGGAGAAGTACTATCCCGGAACGGGAGTGGAGGCCCTTCTCTTCGCAGCCCCCGGCGCGGACATCCTCGGCATCATAGTGTGCGTGATCCTGTCCGTAATAATCTTCAAGGGAATCAGAAAGAGCGAGGCCGGATGCAACGGAACACACACAGGAAAGGGCGCCCCGGATGAGCCCGAATCTGGCGGATCCGCGGATGAGCCGTTCACAGATATTGCCGGTCTTGAAGAGACCAGGTGGAATACGGCCCGTACACTGTCTGAAAATGATAACAATTAACACTCTTTGTTTGTTAAAAAGCAACATTTTCACATCTCACGCGCACGCGCGCGTGCAAATTATTTAATTAAGTGTTAAAGTATAGCCTGTCAGCAGGGCTATGAGCAGCTACGTATAATTCTGACATTAAGGGATTATACGGGGCTGCCTTTTTGTTTGTCAGGAAGTAAGCCAAAGGCCCGGCTGCAGAATATGAAAAAGCAGGTATCATAAGACATGGCGTCAGACAACAGCTTCATGGGAGAGCAGAAGGTAGGCAAGCTCCTTTTAAGGTTTTCAATTCCCTGCGTGCTTTCGCTCCTCATAAGCGCACTGTACAACATAATAGACCAGATCTTCATCGGCAACAGCGAAGTGGGCATGCTGGGCATAGCGGCCACCTCGGTCGTGTTCCCGCTTACCATCATAGCCCAGGCCTTCGCCTGGTGTTTCGGAGACGGCACAGCGGCCTTTATGAGCATAGCGCAGGGCGAAGAGCAGCAGGACCTGAGCATTGAGGCCCGCAAAAAGTCCAGGATCTCAAAGGCCATAGGCACCATGACTCTTCTGACGTTCGTCATGTCGCTTGTCATTCTGGCCATATTCTATCCCCTGGAGAACCAGATTCTGTACGGCTTCGGAGCCTCTGAGAACTCCATAGGCTATGCCAACGACTACTTCACCATAATCCTGGGATTCTTCCCCGTGTTCATGCTCATGAACATGATGAACGCAGTAATCCGCGCGGACGGCAGCCCCACATGGTCTATGATATCCATGGCCGGCGGAGCCGTGATAAACATCATCTTTGACCCCGTATTCATCTATGGCTGCGGGTGGGGAGTAATAGGAGCCGCCTGGGCCACTGTAATGGGCCAGGTTGTTTCCCTTGTTGTGGCCATCATTTATTTCTGCCGCTCCAAGGTGTTCCGCTTAAGCTTCAAGTCCCTGTTCATCCCTGATTTCCATCTCATGTGGACATGCATCAAGCTTGGCGTCTCATCATTCATAACCCAGATTTCCATAGTAGCCATCTCGCTCACATGCAACAACATGCTTGCCAAGTACGGCGCCCTGTCCGTATACGGCCCGGACATCCCCATTGCCATCATAGGCATAGAGACCAAGGTCTTCACGATAGTCATAAACATCGTTGTGGGCATAGTCCTCGGAGGCCAGCCCATCATAGGCTACAACTACGGAGCCGGCAAGATTGACAGAGTCCGGCAGACTTACAAGATAGTCCTGATAGCCACGCTCATAGTCGGGGCTGCTGTTACGATTCTCTTCGAGGCCTATCCGCAGGGAGTTGTGTCCATCTTCGGAACGGGAACGGAATCAGACCAGTATGACGCATCCCTTTACATGCAGTACGGAGTCTACACTTTCCGCATATTCCTGTCTCTCATAATCTTCACCTGCGTCATCAAGATCTCGTCCATATTCTTCCAGTCCCTCGGCAAGCCCATCCACGCCATGATAGCATCTCTCATCAGGGACATCGTGTTCTTCATCCCGCTTGTTTGCATCATCCCCGTAGTGGCTGAGAAGATGGAGGCAGGCTCCGGCATTTTCTGGCTGCTTTTTGCGGCCCCCGCTGCAGACCTTCTGGGAATCATCGTGACCATTATCCTCACAGTCCTCATTTTCAAGGGCCTTAAGAAGTATGAGCTGCACATGCAGCAGAACGCAGAGCTTGCAGCAAAATTCACATCCGAGGAAGCTTCCAGGCCCGCCCTTGAGACCGTTTCCGCATCTTCCGCAGACGAAATCTTTGACATGTCCTACAAGCCCGGCAACGAACCCTCAGAGTCCAAGGCAAAGCTTGCTTCCAAGGTTCTTGCCTCCGAGACGGAAGAGCCCGGCATGAACGTCTCCGCCGAAGAGATCTTTGACCTCACAGACCACGCAGATACCACTGCAGACTCCGCAGACGGGGCAGCAGGAGAGGACGCATCCAAGCCCGCAGAGAACAAGGGCGAGTAATCCGCATCTCATGCAGGACAGCATATAATCTCACATAAGAAAGGACCCCGCAAAGAGGTCCTTTTCTGTTAGCAGAAGGTGTTTAGCAAATCGGAGGCTATTTACAAGGAATGAGTTGATGAAGCCCGGAGCTTTGGAAGAGCCCTCCGGCCAGCTACAAACAGGGTGCTATTTACAAGGAATGAGTTGATGAATCCCGGAGCCTTGGAAAAGCC
>JAJPZA010000068.1 GCA_021204625.1 Clostridia bacterium
TCACGTACCTCGGAAACCTGTACGTGCATCTTGCATGGCGCAACCAGTACTGCGGAATCTTCTCAACCGAGAGGAACGGAGTCACTTTCTACTTCATAGACAACGAGTTCTATTTCAAGCGCCCCGGATGCTACGGATATTATGATGACGGCGAGAGGTTCGCGTTCTTCTGCAGAAGCGTAATGGAGATCATGCCGTTCCTCAACTTCTACCCCGACATCATGCACTGCCATGACTGGCAGGCTGCCCTGGCCGCTATTTATCTCAAGACCAATTACTGCTTCAGGCCCGAGTACCAGAACATAAAGGCCCTCTTCACAATCCACAACATCGAGTACCAGGGCAAGTACTCTTTAGACCTTCTCACAGATCTCTTCGACATCTATCCCCCGTACAGAGGAATGGTGGAGTACAACAACTGCATCAACCTCATGAAGGGAGCCATTGAGTGCTGCGAAGCCTTCTCAACCGTATCTCCCAAGTACGCGCAGGAGATCAAGGACCCGTACTATTCACACGAGCTGGATCCGATCATCAAGAGGAACGAGGGCAAGCTCACAGGCATCCTGAACGGAATAGACGACATAGGATACAGCCCCGAGTATGACACCCACATCTACGCCAACTTCTCCGCAGACGATTTCTCCGGAAAGGCGGAATGCAAGAGGGGGCTGCAGGAGCTCCTTGGCCTTCCCCAGAGAGCGGACACGCCCATAATTTCCATGATCTCAAGGCTTGTCTCCCACAAGGGGCTGGATCTCGTGACGGACGTCATTGAAGAGCTCCTTCAGCAGGACGTGCAGTTCGTGATTCTCGGAACGGGAGACGCCCATTTTGAGGGATTCTTCACAGACCTTGCAAGAAGGTATCCGGACAAGCTCTCCGTGAACATCGTCTTCAACAACGACCTTTCCAGGAAGATTTACTCCGGATCAGACCTGTTCCTGATGCCCTCGAAGTCAGAACCCTGCGGGCTTTCCCAGATGATAGCCTGCAGATACGGCACCGTGCCCATCGTCCGTGAGACCGGCGGGCTGTATGACAGTATCAAGCCCTTAGAGAACGGCTACACGTTCGCGGCATACAATTCCCGTGACATGCTGTACGTTATCCGCGAGGCTCTCCAGTGCTACTACTTCGACAAGGCAGACTGGGATGCGCTCATGAAGAGAGCGGCCACCACAGACTTCAGCTGGAACAAGTCCGCTCTGGAGTATGAGCAGCTGTATCTCAAGCTCCTCGGCTGATTTTCCGGTTCTAAAGATTAAAAAGTTGCAGCCTTTGATGGGCTGCAGCTTTTGCAAGTTTACGGTTTTTGTTTTTAAATCGCATTCCATGGCTTGATGCAGGTCATCTGTGGAATACTCTTGATTTTATGCAATCAAACTGTTATACTGCACAATAGCCCCGAATGCGGTCCGTCTCACTTTGGACCGCATGCGGGCAGAGGCAGCAGCCTTCCCTTCCGGCTGCCGTATATTAATTAGGAAAGGGAAAAAGGGAAACAAGATATTTTTTATTTCAGGAGACTGTTTTAACCTATGGCCCACTATGAAATAACTGAAAGGGAAATTCAGGACTTGATCCGCGGCAAGCTCGCCAGATACTTCGGAACCACACCGCAGGATGCTGACAAGGACCAGGTGTACAAGTCCGTTGTAATGGTGGTAAGGGATATACTTCTGGAGAAGAGATCCGCATACCACAAAAAGATAAGGTCCAAGAGGGCCAAGAGAGTTTATTATCTCTGCATGGAGTTCCTGCTCGGCAGATCTTTAAAGAACAACTTGTACAACCTCACACTGGAGGATGATTTCGACAAGGCGGTGAAGGACGCGTACGGATACAGCGTCAAGGACCTGTATGACTGCGAGCCGGACGCTGGCCTCGGAAACGGCGGCCTCGGGCGCCTTGCGGCATGTTTTCTGGACGGTCTTGCAACATGCAACTATCCCGCAATGGGATATTCGCTCCGTTATGAATTCGGCCTTTTCAAGCAGAAGATCGTGGACGGATGGCAGATAGAGCTTCCGGACAACTGGCTTCCCGGAGGAGAGGCATGGCTCACCCAGCGCACGGACAAGTCATTTGTAGTCCGTTTCGGCGGGCAGATTGAGGAGCACTGGGGAGAGAACGGAGCAGAGATAGAGTACAAGAACTGCCAGGAGATAATGGCGGTGGCGTACGACATGATGGTATCCGGAAAGGACAGCGAAGCCGTGTCCGTTTTAAGGCTGTGGAAGGCTAAGCCCATGCAGGACTTCAACATGAAGCTCTTCTCGCAGGGAGACTATTACCAGGCCATGACGGATGAGAACGATGCGGAGCTTCTCACAAAGGTCCTTTATCCCGCGGACAACCACAATGCCGGAAAGTCTCTGCGCTTAAAGCAGCAGTACTTCCTTGTCTCAGCGTCTATCCAGAATATAATAGATGACCACAAGCACCGCTACGGAGACCTCCGCAATCTTCCGAAGCTTGCAGCCATTCATCTCAACGACACTCATCCCGCAATGGCCATCCCCGAACTCATGAGAATACTCATGGACGAGTATTTCTTTGACTGGGACGAGTCCTGGGCAATAACCACGGGATGCTGCGCATACACGAACCACACAGTCCTGGCAGAGGCTCTTGAGACATGGTCCGAGGACCTCGTTGCCCGCACCGTTCCCAGAATCCACTCCATAATCAAGGAGATAAACCGCCGCATGTGCGACGAGCTCTGGAACAGGTTCCCGGGAGACTGGGCGAAGATTTCCGACATGGCAATCCTGGAGCACAACCGCGTCAAGATGGCCAACCTTTCCGTATACGGCGGCCACGCAGTGAACGGCGTCTCCACGCTCCACAGCCAGATCATAAAGGACTCCGTGTTCAAGAACTTCTATGACTTCACTCCGGAGAAGTTCACGAACGTCACCAACGGCATCGCCCACAGGCGCTGGCTCAACCAGTCCAACCCGGAGCTCTGCGAGCTTCTCAATGACTGCATCGGCGAAGGCTACGACATGGACGCCATGAAGCTGGAGGAGTTCAAGAAGTTCAAGGACGATGAATCCGTCTTGAAGCGCCTTGACGAGATCAAGATGATCAAGAAGAAGCAACTTGCCGATTACGCCCTCCGCCAGAAGGGAGTGAAGATCAATCCCGAGACCATCTTCGACGTCCAGGCAAAGCGCCTCCATGAGTACAAGCGCCAGCTTCTCAATGCGATGAACATAATCGCCACCTACATAGCCCTCAAGGAGAACCCCGACCTTGACGTCGTGCCCAAGACGTACATCTTCGGCGCAAAGGCCGCTCCCGGCTATGACATGGCGAAGAATATCATAAAGCTCATCTGCTTTTTAGGCGACACAATCAACAAGGACCCGAAGGTCAACCAGAAGCTCTCCGTCGTATACCTTGAGGATTACAACGTGACCATGTCCGAGAGCCTTATGCCCGCCTCAGAAATCTCCGAGCAGATTTCCCTTGCAGGAAAGGAAGCCTCCGGCACTGGCAACATGAAGTTCATGATTAACGGAGCCCTGACAATCGGCACCCTGGACGGAGCCAACGTCGAGATGTACAATCTTCTCGGCGACGACAACATCTTCATCTTCGGCCTCAAGTCCGACGAAGTGGACGAGGTATGGGCCAACGGCTACAACCCCAGGGAATACTACAACAAGTCGCCGCTCCTTCGCAAGGTCATCGAGCAGCTCATCGTGGGCTTCAACGGACAGTCATTCTCCAACATCGCCGATTACCTTCTGAACGGCAGGCCGGCTCCCGACCCTTACATGTGCATGGCTGACTTCTCCGACTATGTCAAGACCCAGGTAAAGCTCAACAACCTGTACAAGAACGACAAGATGGAATGGAACCGCAAATCCCTCATGAACATCGCCTCCTCAGGCTTCTTCGCAGCCGACAGGGCAGTAAGGGAGTACGCCAACAACATCTGGGGCCTCAAAGTCCTCAAGTAAATTCAAGCAGCAAAGAAAAATCCTAATGCAATCTGCATTGAACTATAAGATCTCCTATGTGCAAATGTCCTGGCCAATTCCATGGCCGGGACATTTCATAAAAGACTGACATTGTCCGGGACCTCACGCAGGATGCCGCAGAAATATTCCAAAATATACAGCCCGCAAGGATACAGATTTTATCATGATTCGGCTAATGGGCCAGTAAGTTGTACGAAGATAACGGAACAGGACCAAAGAATAAATTTGAAAGAATCCATGCATCAGCATCAGGAAAGACATCAGCCGGTGTCTAACAGGACTTTGAACAGGCCAAAAACTGGTATGACAAAGCAGCAAGAAGAGGAGTATCTGAGCCGTAAAATCTCTTACATTATTTATCGTATAACTGGCAAATTTCTCCATTTTTGCGGAAATAAATGTATTATAAGCCAATAATTTATCTACTATGCGAGACATAACTGCCGATAAAACGGCTAAAAAGCTCTCATAATCCATAAATCTGCTATGATTTACATCAATGTCTCTGTCAATCACTTGGCCGGGACATTTTCTATAATTTCAACCTTTGATTCTGGAATTTAAGACCAAAATCGATGTCATTGATTCAGATTTTGCTTCGGATTCAGATGAAAAAGCTCCAGAATTCATCTAAGGGAACGCCTTAAAAACGCAGTGGTAAACTCTTAAATCAGCGCTCTGGCAGGCTCTCAACTAGCATTTTCAGAATGCTTTTGCAAGGTTTTCATTAAATTTTAAAAATTATAAAATCCCATTATATGTGCCTGTTTTAAGCATTTATTGATCGCAAAATCAACATTTTTGCCATATCTTGTTACATGCTTCCTAGTCATTTCCCTGGATGTAAAACGATGAAGCGGTAAACTCCTTAATTATCGCTAATGTAAAATCCATCAGATTGCATTTTCTGATTGCCACTTTAGGTTTTTAAATTTGTAAAATCCTTTTATATGTGTTGATTTTAAAGATTTTCTGATCTTTTGTGGCAAACTTTTTGATTATCGTTTTGAAAGCTTTTTGACTTTTTACCGGAGCTCTTATTGAGGGATCGGCCGGCTTTCTGGAGACGATTATTTCAGAATTCTTTCAGAGCCTCTTAGCGGGCCTGGGAAAAGTAAATCAGAGAGGATTCCCCGGCCATTTCTCTGATTGAATCCACAGAACGGCTCTCAGAGAATCTTATAAAATTTTTATCGGGAAAAAGCGAACAGTTCCCCGTTGATTGATTCTCACAGGCCATTACAGCCTCTTAAGTTTCCTTGCTCCGGATAATTATCCGGATAATAATTACCCTGATAATTATAAGGAACCGGTCAGGAATTCGTATAAAATTCAAGTTCGTAAAAATAAAGACGAATTTTGGCAGATTTTAAAAATGTCCATATATATTTGCGTTTTTCTTATATAACTATTCGTAAAAGCTGCATTTTACGAACAATTGGAACGATATGAGCCTCTTACCCCACTCAGAGAAAATGATTTTTTTTGAGCGGGAATGAGAGGAATTTCGGCTGGATAAGCAGTCACTCCTTTTTCGCGGATTTTTGGGATGAGCGTCCATTTCCGGTCAGAATCCTTTGTTTTCTGGCTGTTAAAATCCCATAATTCTTTAGAATTATGGGTATCGGCGTCCATTCCGGATTTGGAAAGCTTTTTCTGGCCTTGCGGGATTGGCCGGCACTGCTCCTGATAAAAAATGAAGGCTCCGGGCTTTGGAAATTGCGTTGACATTTGTAAAAGAATGTTTTACAATATTGGCATGGCTAAGGTTTCCGCGGATTATTACGCTCAAAGGAACAATAAAAATCTGGATGCGCTGGACAGGCTTCTCGAAGAATGCCTGCCTCCTTTCTGCTCCGATTATTTTCTGGCGATTGAGAGCCAGACTTCGCCCCTGACCAGGCTCAATTACGCCCACGACCTCAAGATCTTCTTCTACTTCCTGACCCAGAGGAAATTTTCCGGCAGGTCCGTCCAGGACCTCACGCTTGAGGATATGGAAAGCGTCACGGCCACCGATGTGGAATATTTCTTAAGCTTTCTGACAAGGTATAAATATGACGGCAAGCTCCACATGTGCAATGACAAGGCAAAGGCTAGAAAGCTGTCCGCCGTCAGAGCCATGTTCAAATACTTCTTCAACAAGGATCTCATCTCGGTGAATAACACGGCAAAGGTCGCAACTCCGAAGATTCACGAGAAACCTATCATCAGACTTGAGGGCGAAGAGATTCCGGACATCATTGAGGCAGCGGAATCCGGAGACGGGCTCTCGGATCATCAGAAGGCTTACCATGACCGCAACAAGGTCAGGGACACCGCCATCCTCACTCTCTTCCTCGGGACCGGAATCCGTATCAGCGAGCTGGTCGGCCTCAATAACGGCGACATCAATTTCGACAACAATTCTTTCATAGTCACGAGAAAGGGCGGCTCAAAAGCCATCCTTTATTTTGATGACACCGTGGCGGACGCCATCAAGGCTTATCTGGATCAGAAGGAGGCGAGAAGCCTTCCAAAATCGGAGACCTCTCCCCTGTTCCTTTCCAACGGCACCAGCAGAATCGGCGTCAGGGCCGTGGAGAACATGGTCAAAAAATACGCCAAGATTGTATCGCCACTTAAAAAGATTACGCCGCACAAGCTGCGCTCCACATACGGCACGGCCCTGTACAAGGCCACCGGCGACATTTACGTGGTCGCGGATGTTTTGGGCCACAAGGATATAAACACAACAAAGAAGCACTACGCAGCCATTACGGATGACGTCAGAAAATCCGTTGTGGGCAAGGTAAAGCTCAAGCCGGACAAGGATCAGGAGCAGCAATAAGGCTTACGGAGAAATACCGGAGGATTGCCCCCGTGGACAAGGGCCGTAGGGATTTCAGGGCATAATAAAAGACCGCAGGTCGCGGCCTTCCCTTTGCCTCAGTAATCCTGGTCGTTCGGGTCCATGATTATGCGGTCAATCTTGATTACGGCGTCGTCCCGGATATCCAGGCACTTGCCGCAGTTGTCGCAGATCTTGTTCGGGTCCAGATCACATATTTCGCATTCCATGCAGCCGTCGCAGATCTTGCTGTCATCCAGAATGCACTTGTCGCCTATTCTTCTTTCCATGCCCCGATTATAGCCCAAAAAAATTGCAATTTCAAGCAAAAAATTCTAAATCCGTAAAACGATTGTTTGATTTTTGAGAATTTGTATGCTATACTTGAC
>JAJPZA010000161.1 GCA_021204625.1 Clostridia bacterium
CGAATCCTTAAATGAACACAAAAACCTACAAATTCAACGAGTACCCTTTCTGATATGAGTAAATCCATGCTTTCCTGTGCAGTTGTCAGTCTTCTGCCACAAGGCCCTGCGGTGCGGGAAAACGCCCTCCGGCCTTCTTAAAGCCGCAGAAAAGCGTGCTTCAAGCCATTTGGCTGCGGCTACCCTGCCGCAAACAAATCGTATATATCAGCTCCCCGGAGCTGCAGTATATAGCCATTCCGGTGATGATGGCAGCAAGGATCCACCTGTTCTCATTCCGAACACAGAAGTTAAGCTTGCTTACGCCGAAGATAGTTGGGTTTTAACCCTGCGAAAATAGGGAGTTGCCGGATTTCAAACAAAAGGGACATCCATTGTGGATGTCCCTTTTCCCATGCCCAAAAACGCCAGTCCGGGCATTCATCCATCCAGTTCTGTCTTTCCTCGCCCAATGAGGCCGCACGGATGGCACAGACCTCCGTACTTTCCGGAAGCGGATCAAATCATTTTTGTAGAAACAAATGTTTCTGCTCCGGAACTTCCAATCCGGCCTTGCACCAGCCTAGAAAACGCTATATATGCCCTGTTTTGCTTAATTTTGGGGTGGAGAGAGGTGGCCGGTCTGGTGCCGGCGAGCCTCTCCGTTTGATGGAATACAGCAATTGTGAGCGTATTTATCATGGCCTGCTCAAAGCTTTTCAGGAGCCGGAAATGCCGTCCAGCTGGCTCCTGTTGCTGCTTTGGGATATGAACGGAGAAGACGGAGCCGGAGCCTTTCCGGGAGGAGACTGAGATGGTGAAACCGTGCAGGTCAGCGATTTTTTTGCAGACGGAAAGCCCCAGGCCTATGCCCTTTCCGGGACGGGAGGGGTCCTCCTGGCAATATTCGTCGAAGATGTGCTCCAGGGTTTCTTTGCTTATGCCTATGCCGTCATCCTGGAAACATATGACGTGTTTTTTTTCCGTCCCGTATGAGAAGACCTTTATGTGCCCGCCGTCGGGGGTGTATTTCACAAGGACCCTGTAGCCGCTCTCCGCACAGAGTGACACATCCCCTGTCTGCGCCAAAAGGCCGGCAGACAGGCGCATGTGTGCCATCCAAACACATACAAACCATTCTCCCATAAACCCAAGCTGGAAGACTGGCTCGCAAAATGGTGCCAGGCTCCTTTTCATACGCGGATATGCGTTATTCAGTCAATAATAGAAGAGGGGTGAAGCTTTGCGCTTCACCCCTGATGGGCTGTGATGGTTATGTGGGCAGGATATCAGTCTCCGTCTGTGGATGTGTCATCTTCGGTTGTGCCTCCATCTGCATCTTCCGTCTGGAAGAGTGAGCTCTTCTCGCCAATGGCTTCCACAATTGTCTCTACTGTGACTGCTTCGGTTACATTGTTATAGTTGGCTACCATCTGGCTGAATGTCTGAGACAGAAGGGATATGGGAGTAGTGGGAAGAGCAGGGGTGACAGAGAAAGTGCCTAAGTTCTGGCTGACTATGTCTGAAGGGAAATCGTCCACCATTTCTACCTGGACAAGCAGCATAGGAATCTCGGATTCAACCTTTGTGTATGTAAGGTTGCCTTCATCATCGTACGACTTGACTATGTAGTATACGGTCTCCATCTCAATGTAATATCTTCTGGATGCTGTTTTCAGGCTTAGTCCTCCGTAGGTCTTGGTCTTGAAAGCTGCAGAGGAGCCGTTGAGATAAAAATCTCCGCTGGCATCCACAAGGATGGAGTTGATGCCGGTCACGTCATACAGGTTGAATATGTAGGTGTCGTAATCAGCGACTTTGGTCTCCGTTACTTCGCCGCCTATGAGCTCTCCGGTCTTGGAGTCATATATCTCCTCATACTGGTTGACGGAAGTGCCTTGGTCTGACATCACAAATGTATAGTCTTCATAGCTCAGCAGGAAGGCGATGCTGTCAGACACCTTGGTGTTTGCTGTTCCGAGGTACTCATATACATATCCTTTAGAGGTTGTCTCATCCGTGCGCTGGAATGCCAGTTCATAGTACGTGCCGACTCCGTTTACTGTGAGCATGAGATCCATCTGCAGATAGCTGTCCGTGTAGGTATAGCTGAGCGCCATGCCGTCCGTGAGCTGGACACGGCCTGTATGATATCCGTAGCCTGTATCATAGTATATTTCAACGGACACAACAGAGTTGCCTGCGAGGAGGCAGTATACATCATCCTGGAGTATCACGGAAATTGTGAATCCGCCGATAGGTGATGTTGCCGTGTATGAATTGTAATCCGTAGGGTTATTGTTAATATATGTCTGGAATCCGTCAGCTATTTCACTGCCAAGGGAGTTGACAAGGTCTATGTAATACATAGCTGTATCAGCGTAACTGAGCATGGTGTATATCTCATTCAGCTGCTCGCCGATGAATTTGATTCCGATTGAAGACACGCTTACAGAACTTGTAGCGAAGTCTGTAACAGGCATGCTCTCATAAGCCAAGGCCTCCATCTGCAGCCCTTCGGGCAGATAGCTCCACGGATCCGGACTGTTTTCAGTCAGGGCATTCACAATACTGGATGCAATACTGGAAAGATCCACAATCCTCAATGTAGCTTCCAATGTTAAGGTGTTGTAGTTGTCACCGGATATCTCCACTGTAACAGTATACATTCCGGCCTCTGTCACGCCGTCTGTAGTGTATTCGCCGTCCTCAGCATCGTTCTTGTAGTACTTATATGTAACGGTCAGGGATTCGTCCGGAAGGTCGCCGGAAATCTCCAAAGTCTGGACCGTTTTTTCATCATCATCATTATTATCGTACAGGCAAACCTTGCTCTTGAGCTCTATGCCCGTGATGTCTGCCTTTTCAATAGTGAGGGTTGCTGTGAGCTCAAGATCCTTGTAATTTGTTCCGCCGGAGATGGAGGCCGTGGCAGAATATGTGCCAGCGTTTGTTCCGGTGTTGCTTGTGTAGGATACGCTTGCACCGGTGGGCAGTGTTCCGGAGATTTCTATGCTCTGCTGTGTGCCGTCATAAGTCACGGTCTTGGCTGTGAATGTCACGCCGGTTATTTCAGCTTTCTCAATGGTGAGGGTGGCAGTGAGAGTTGCATCTTTGTAATTGTTTCCGCCGGAGATGGCTGCCGTGGCAGAATATGTTCCTGCATCTGTTCCGGAGTTGTTAGAGTAGGACACGCTTGCTCCGGTGGGCAGTGTTCCGGAGATTTCTATGCTCTGCTGTTCGCCGTTATAGGTAACGGTTGCGTCCGTGAATGTAACGCCTGTTATTTCCGCTTTGCTGATTGTAAGCGTTGCAGTGAGCACAAGATCACTGTAGCCGTCGCATGATACTGTGGCCGTTACGGAATATGTTCCTGCGTCCGTGGCGGAGTTGCCGGTGCTGGGTGTTCCAGCAGTGCCGTCTGTGATGACGCTTATCTCATATGATACGCTTGCACCAGTCGGAAGCGTGCCGGAGTAAGACAGGTTCTTTGCCGTGCCGTCATAGATGTATGTGGCTGCGGTCAGGGTAATGCCTTCTATTGTTGGTTTATCGGTTATATTCAGGGTGGCGGTAAGTGTGAGGTCCTCGTAGTTGTTGCCGCCGGAAATTGTTGCCGTGGCAGTTGTTGTGCCTATTTCAGTGAGGGTGTTGTTAGAATACGATACGGAACAGCCGTCCGGAAGCGTGCCTGTTATCTCAATCGTCCTTGTTGTTCCGTCATAGACGTAGGATGTGTTTTCAAAGGAAATGATTCCAGACAGCGAAGCCTTTTGGATTGTAAGCGTTGCGGAAGCAGTAACCTCGTTCGTATAGTTGCTGCCGGATATTACTGCCGAGACTGTATACTCTCCTGCGTCTGTAGCGGAGTTCCCTGTGCTGGAAGTGCTGCTTTCTGTGGAAGTGGAAATGGTATAGGATGCCGTAGCTCCGACAGGAAGCCCGGAAACGGAAATGGACTTTGGCGTGCCGTCATATGTGAAGGTGCCGTTGGAGAAGGTGATGGCTGAGCTGTCCAGCGTGGCCTTCTGGATTGTAAGCGTTGCGTTTAATGTTGTTGTCTTGTAGCCGGTGCCGGAAAGGGTTGCTGTTGCTGCATACGTTCCTGCGTCTGTTCCTTTGTTGTTGGAGTAGGACACGCTTGTTCCGGAGGGCAGCGTTCCGGAAATCTCAATGGATTGCTCTGTGCCGTCATAGGTCACTGTCTTGTCCGTGAATGTTATGCCCGTGAATTCCTTGTCCTCATCTTTTTTTCCATCTCCGGAGCATCCGAAGGCGAAGCAAAGGGCAAGGACAGCCACTGCTATGAATATAATCAGCAGGGCCAGCCTGGTCTTTTTCGTTCTCATTCTCATCTCTCCCGTCTAATATTGGATGTAGCCCCAAGGGGCTATTTTTATTTCAGCATACTCCCAAGGTGCTATTATGTCAATATTTGCGGAAGCCGTTGATTTGATCCAGATTTCGCCCCGGATTTCGCCGGCGGAATCCGGGATGAGGCGGAAATTTATCCCGCAGATGGGAGGTTCCTGTGGAAATTTTGGTTGCCGAAAGGATTAGAGAGCTGATGCGGGAAGAGGGTCTCAACCAGGTTAAGCTGGCGGAGAAGATTGGCTGCAAGCAGAACACCATAAGCGCATGGCTTCTGAAAAAGAAAGAGCCCTGCATAGCGAGCCTTTGGGCCCTGGCGGATTACTTCGGGGTCACCGTGGACTACATAATAGGCCGTTCAGACCAGTAGCGCAAAAAGCCGGATTTCCTGCAGGGGCAGGAAGCCGGCATCGGGAATAAGAAAGGGGCCGGGCCCGTGGACGGGCGCCGGCCCCTTTTCCGTATTATTCTTTATAAAAATAAAAGAAGAACCTGCCGCTGCTTATGAGCAGTGACAGGTCCCCCCTTAAATATACCAAGAAAGGTGCCAATCGGTTTTGTCACATCACGACGATGTTGTGCTCCTCAAAGAGCTGCTTGCAGTCTCTGGGGAAGTGGTCGTCCGTTATGAGGACGTCTATGTCCTCGATGGTGGCGAAGGTGTAGGGATTTATCTTGCCGATCTTTGAGCTGTCCAGCATCATGTACACCATGCGCGCTTTTTTAAAGACGTTCTTTAAAAGGTCGCTCTCTATCTGGCTGTTGCATGAGAAGCCCTGGTCCGGAGTGAAAGCCGTGGCGGACACGATGGCAATCTCGAAGTTGGTCCTGTCGAAATATTCTTTGGCCGCGGGGGAGGATGTGGAGAGGTTGTCCTTCATCAGCTGCCCGCCCACGACGGTGATGTTCACGTTCTTCTTCTGCGCAAGCTCCATGGCCACGGCTATGCCGTTCGTGAAGACGTTGCAGGGGATGTCCGGCATTTCCTTGGAAAGGTACATGGCGGTGGTGCCGCCGTCCAGGAAGATGCATGAATCCCTGTCTATGAGGCTCGCCGCTTTCTGGGCGATTGTGATCTTGGAGTCTGTGTTGATTGTGGTCTTCTTTATGTAAGCCTCTCCGGATACCTTCTGGACCTCTTTGACGGACATCGCTCCGCCGCGCACGCGGATTATTCTCCCGTCTTCCTCAAGCTGAAACAGGTCTCTGCGCAGAGTCATCTGGGATACGGACGGAAACACCTCTTCCAGCTGCTCCAGCGTCATCTTGCCGCGTTTGTCAAGAATGTCGGCGATTTCCTCAATTCTCTCCCGTTTCATAATAATTCTCCCATGTGTTAAAAATTTACACTCAACCTTTCCCTTCGCATGGTATTTTAAGAAAGCTTTTAACAAATGTCAAGGAATTGACATCAATCTCACAAAAAGATTTGTGTTTTTTGTACAAAATGTTAAAAAATCACAAATAACTTTTCATATTATCTAACCGGCCTTCCCTGCCGGGCTGCCGTTCTTTGCCTCGGACCGCCCATAAATCCGGCCGGCCGGCGCGTAATCAGAGTTCTCATGCGAGCCGTTTTAAAGTGCCTAAAATATCTTTTTCCCTATTGACATCGAACAATGCCGGGCATTAAGATATGCGCAATTGAATCCTGGCAAGGCATGCTTCAGACGGGCTGCGAGTGACTGAGGCCTGCCGGGCGCATGTCACTCGTGACACCAGAAATACCACTCGTTACAACCTGTATGGTAACAACAAGGTAAGTTAATTTAAATTACCAGCACGGGATTGAAAATTTGAAACCGGAATCCACAGGGGTACCCCTGTGGCATGGACTACGGAGTAGTCCATGCATGCTCTTTTTTCAGCCTTTTGCCGGGAACGGGATGCTCTGGCCTGGGCCGGATACGGGAGGCGGGCCTTTGCAAGAGGGGAGGCAGGGCCGCGGCGGTTCCGGAATGACTGCAGTCAGGAGAGAGGAATTTGCTTAATATCGCTGTATTGGATGACGATGAGTCATTTGTTGATGAGCTGCGCGAGAATCTGAAGGCGTTCTTCGGCTCGAAGGGCATGGAGTTCAATTTCATCAGGTTCACGGACGGCGCGGCTTTTCTCAGCAAATACAAGCCAATATATGACATAGTCTTCATGGACATCTGCATGCCGTACATGAGCGGGCTGGAGACGGCGAGAAGGCTGAGGGAGATAGACGATGACGTCATGCTCATCTTCATATCCCGCATGGCCGGATACTCCATAAACGGGTATGACGTCTCGGCCTTTGACTTCATCGTCAAGCCCATGGATTACGCCAGCTTCGCCCTTAAAATGGAGAGGACCATACCGGTTCTCAAAAGGAAGTCCGGGTACAAGTTCATGATAGGCGGCGGGGACAGCCTGAAGGTGCTGGACTCAAAGGACATATACTATGTGGAAGTCTTCACGCATGACATAGTCTTCCACACGGCGGACGGATCATTTCACAGCAGAAACTCTCTCAAGAACATAAACAGCATACTGGAAAAATATGATTTCGTGCATGCCCACAGGTGCTACCTCGTGAACCTGAGGCATGTGAAGGCAATCACGAGCGACAGCGTCGTGTGCGGCAATGAGACCATAAAAATCGGCAGGACGTACAAGAAGTCTCTTCTTGCAGCCATCGCCAATTACTACAACCAGTAGGCTGCCGGAATGAGGACGGGAGAGGATGGACGTCTTTTTGACATATCTCGGCAATGAGGAGTTTGTGCTGGAGCAGATGATAGCCATCGCGCTCATTATGATCCGCATGCCCAGGCAGAAGCATTTCTGGATCAGGCTGCCCATATGCATCATCGTGTGCCTGGCATCCTCAATCCGCTGGGATTATTCTTATTTTTATATCTGGTGGGGGGTCCTTATATATGCGGCCTGGTATGTGGTCATACTTGCGCTGTTCCTATTCAGCATAAAAATATGCTGGAAGATAAGCTGGTCCCAGGCCATATTCTACACCTGCTGCTCATACTGCATGCAGCATGTCGCGTACCTCATTTCGGAGATAGTGTACACCCTCTTCTGGGAATACGGCACCATGCTCATTCTGGAGCATTATTATACTGTCAGATACATAACCCTGGTCATTGTCCTGGCTGTGGTGTACTCTCTTATATACCTGTTCGTCATGAGGCCGATCTCCAAGAACCAGGACAGGATTTCCTTCCGCGGGCTCGTGGCCCCTTCTGTGCTCATCGTGGTCTCCACGATGACCCTCAACCTGTACAGGCAGACATGGATTGAATACAGCATCATAGAGATGCTGTATCCGGTGTGCCTGTGCATAATGGGGTTCTTCTTTTATACCATGCTTCTGCGCATCAACAGGCTCCAGTCCGAAAAGGAGGAGACGGAGCAGTACATGCAGATGCAGGCCGCATACGGCCGGATGTCCAGGGAAAACATACAGCTCATCAACATGAGATGCCATGACATAAAGCACCAGCTCTCAACGCTCACTGCAACGGGGGATGAGAAGCTTAAGGCCGAGGCCGAGAAGCTCAAGGGCGAAGTGGACATATATGAGAGCATAGCCAAGACGGGCTGCGACGCTCTTGACATAATCCTTACGGACAAGTGCTTCAACTGCAAGTCCAAAGGGGTGACCATAAATTACCTTGTTGATGACGGGAGTCTGGACGGCATAGCCGCGGACGACATATACGCCATCTTCTGCAACGCCATAGACAACGCGGCCGAATACGCCGCGACCCTGAAGGACCCCGCCCGCAGAACCGTCAATTTCAGGGTGACCCGCAACGGGAACATAGTCAGCATACGATTTGACAATTACTATGACGGCGTGATCCGCATGGGCAAGGACAAATTCCCGGCGTCCACAAAAGAAGGGCGCCTGCACGGCCTGGGCCTTAAGAGCATCCGCTACATAGCGGAAAGGTATGACGGCAGCGCGGCTGTCCGGGCCGAGAACGGCATCTTCACCCTGTCCATAATCCTTGCTGTGAACTACGTCCACGAGCGCGGCGCCTATGAAACGGACATGACAGCCGCATAGATACGGCCCCGTTCTGCCAGGACGGCGTGCCGGAGGGGCGGAGGCAGCATCGAATCATGCATACGGCATGTGGTATGCATCATGCATGCGGGGATATGACCGTTTGATACTCTTGCAATTTTCAATCCTCGGAGAAGAAGCACCCATTGAACTCTCTCCTTTAAAAAAAGAAGGCGGCTCCGTCTGCCTTCTTTTTTTTTGCCGTTTTTTGTTTTTCGGGGCGCACAAAGTCTTCTTTGCACTTATTTTGCAAAAGATTTCACTGGTGACACTGTGGGAGCGTCTCGTGAACCTCCCTGTTGAGGGCTTTGGACTCATTTTTTAATATTGAGGCCATGAAATAGCCGTGGAAACAGGCATATGAAATTAAAGGGTGTCCGCAGGGGACTTTGGCGGAAATCCTTATTGCGTGCGTTCAGGGACGCACGCCCTGGCCGCTTCATGCGGGCAGGCAGCAGCTGATATGACTGTGCGACATTTAATGTGCCCGGTTCCGCAGAAACAAATTTGGAGGGAAAAGATGGCAAAAAACCAAAAGCCGGCAACAAAGAAACCGACCGTTTTCAGCAGCATCATGACTGTTGTGGTGGTCATTCTTCTTGCGCTGGCCATTCTCGCTCCCGTGCTTACGACCACGCTTTTCGATGACGTTCTCCGTGAATACTTCGGGGAAATCGGCGGAGGTGAAGTGAGCTCAAGCGGCGATGATGATGATGACATCACAGCCAATTTCGACACTCAGTACAACATAACGGACTATGCGTCAGAAGACGCTGCCAAGACTGCCCAGAAGGAATACTTCAGAACGGCTGCCGCAGAGGGATATGTCCTTTTGGAGAATGACGGATATCTTCCTCTTGAGACAAGCGCCAGCGACAAGAAGACTGTGGCATTCTTCTCCCAGTCTTCTACAGATTTCATCATAGGCGGCACCGGATCCGGCACTTCCAGCACGGATGTCACGCTCAAGGATGCGTTTGAGGCAGACGGATACAACGTAAATTCAGATCTCTGGAATTACTATTCATCTTCCGGAGTGTCCAGAGACGGCGGAGCGCTGAGCTATGGCGGAGCAGAGAGCTGGGGAATAAATGAAGTTCCTCTTTCCACGCTGCAGAGCAAGGTAAACAATTTCAGCAGCATATCTTCAACTGCGGATGTGGCCGTGTTCATCATGTCCAGAACGGGCGGCGAAGGCAGAGACGAAGCGCGCTGGATGTCAAGCTACACGAACATAGATGAAGACAAGAGCAAGAGCTATCTTGAGCCTGATTCGGTTGAGCTTGAAATCATAAATTATCTCAATACAAATTTCCACCACGTTGTAATAGTTCTCAACACCAACAACGTGATGGAGGCAGGCTGGACGAAGAACTACAACAATATTGATGCAGTTATCTGGGCTCCCGGCGGCGGAGACCAGGCTGCATATGCCCTCGCTGACGTGTTCTGCGGAAAGACAACTCCTTCCGGACATCTTGTGGACACCATGGCATATGATTCGTTCTCATCCCCGGCAATGCAGAACATGGGTGACTTCCAGTATACGTACAACGGCAGTGCCATAAGTTACTACGGAGTTTCATATGACGAGGGCATCTATGTAGGATACAAGTATTACGAGACCCGTTACTATGACCAGATAATGGAGCAGGGCAACGCGACAACTGCAGTAAAAACCGACATATACAGCTCCACGGGAACAAAATGGGATTACTCAAATGAAGTGCAGTATCCGTTCGGCTACGGCAAGAGCTACACGACATTCGAGTGGAGCAATTACACCGTAACGGACAACAATGACGGCACACTCACTGTATCCGTTGATGTTGAAAACACGGGATCTTATTCCGGCAAAGATGTTGTTGAGCTCTACGTCAGCGCTCCTTACACAGAGTGGGACAAGACCAACCACATCGAGAAGGCAGCCGTCTCCCTTGTCGGATACATAAAGACAGATACGCTCGCACCGGACGAATCCGCCACATACACCACAACGGTATCCGTCAGCGACTTCACTTCATATGATGATGTCTCAAACAAGACATACATTCTTGAAGCCGGCGACTACTATCTCACTGCGGCAACGGATGCTCATGAAGCGGCCAACAATGTGCTTGCAATAACGGCTTCCGCAACACAGCAGCAGAACATGACATCCGAAGGCAATTCCAGTTTTGTATATACATACAAAGTAGATGAGACGGATGCCAGCACATATTCCGTATCTGAAGCTACGGGCGCTGCCATAACCAACCAGTTCGACGGCAAACCCGAAGACGGCGGCTCCAACTACATAGACCGTGACAAGTATCTCTCCAGACAGGACTGGGCAGGCACATGGCCTACGCAGCACGGCACACAGGGGAACCAGAATTCCTCATACAGTGAAGTGAACGGCAAGACTTATCTTGAGCCCATATCTTCTGACCTGTACAACAAACTCACACTCAATGACGGATCCGCGGCGGCAGCAAACAACCCTACGGATGACAGCAAGATAACAGAAGCAATGGCAGGGGATGACTTCGGGCAGGACGGAGACCTTGAACTCATTCAGTACCGCGGACAGTCTTATGCGGATGTGGACTGGTTCACCCTTGCAAGCCAGATGACATCCTCTGAGCTCAAGAAGATGCTCGGTCTTGCAGGATACACGACAGCCGCCGCAAGCTCTATCAACAAGCCCAAGACAACAGACTATGATGGCCCTGCAGGACTCAACTCAATGATAACGGGCGCAAACCTTTCCATAGCATTCCCCGCGGAGGTCAATGTGGCAGCCACATGGAATCCCGAGACAGCATACATGCTCGGATACTCCGTAGGCGAGACCGGACTTTGGGAAGGCGTACAGGGCTGGTACGGGCCTGCAATGAACATTCACAGGACTCCGTTCGCCGGACGTAATTTCGAGTACTATTCCGAAGACGGATTCATGTCCGGAACAATGGCAGCTGCTTCCGTAAAGGGAGCTGCCGAGAAGGGCGTATATGCATACGCAAAGCATTTCGCTCTCAATGACCAGGAAGACCACAGATGCGACAACGGCATCGCAACATGGTGCAACGAGCAGGCAATGCGCGAGATTTATCTCAAGCCTTTCGAAATGGTATCCCAGGCCGGAACTGTAACCGTCAACTATTACGAAATGGAGGACGGAGAGTACGTGACCGATGCGGACGGCAACTATACGTTTGCCGAAGCTCAGCTTCCCGCCATGCAGGCAGTCATGAGCTCCTTCAACCGTGTGGGCGCAACCTGGGCCGGCGGCAACTACGGACTCATCCAGGGCATACTCCGCAACGAGTGGGGATTCAACGGAATCGTCCTCACGGACTACTCGCAGGGCGGATATATGAACTGCTCTCAGGAGCTCCGCGCCGGCGGCGACGCAGTGCTTCTCAACATCGGCACCAGCAGCATCAAGACATCCTCCAGTGCGGACATCTACTATGACAAGCTCGCTGCATCCCATGTTCTTTACACTGTTGTAAACTCCAGCGCAATGAACGGATATGTGCTCGGCGTTGTCAATGCGGCGGCAGGCTTCGCAAACTACTTCTTCATCGTGATAGCCATTGACGTTGTATGCGCAGCCGGCATCGTCCTTTGCTGTGTCTTCACTGCACGCAAGTGGAAGACATACAAGAGCCAGGCTCAGGCATGACGCCATTCCCCGTGAATAGCTGTGTCATTATCTTAACCGATTAATCTTTGTATTCAGTCTCCAAGGGGCGGCATTCATACTGCCCCTGGAGATGAAAATATAACCCAAACTGGTGCTCGTTTCCTTGTGTCATTCATTTGGCGCTTGGAGACACATTAAAACAAATAAGGAGAAACAATTATGAGAAAAACAATCAAGGTTCTTGCAGCTGTCCTTGCAGTTGCAACAGTAGGAGCAGTAGCCGCTTTTGCAGGATGCGGCGGCACCGAGGAAACATACAGATTCGAGGCAGAGAAGGCGGTTCTCTGGTCTGATGAAGATTCGATTAATAGTGCATATGGCGCATGGGCTGATTATTACATCACCGGTGTTGAGGAAGACGTTGAGTCTGCAAGCGGCGAGGCAAGTGTAGGCTATTTCTGCTATGAAGGCAGCACTATTACATTCACTATTAATTCAAATAAAGCCGTATCTGAAGTTCCTCTTACTATTTGCGCAGCTGCTTCAACAATGAGCTGGACAACTTGGGCAATTGATGATTATGCAGCATCAGATCATACAGATCTTCTTTCTGTAAACGGCACAACTGTTGCACTTAGTGGCACGCTTGTTGGTAATTCTGAAATGAATTATTACAACTGGGGCGAGCTTACGGCAACAATAGATCTTGTAAAGGGTGAGAACACCATAGTTCTTACAATAGATGATTCCGGTCTGGGCATCAATGTAGATTATATAGAGATTACCACAAAGGCCACTCTCACCTGGACTGAGACTAATAACTGATTAACTAGCACGAGTATATGACCACGGCTTCTTTTACCGTGGTCATATATTATGATAGGGGTGTCAGAAGTAGGGTCTTCCGCCGCTAAAAAAGACAGCAATGTTATGCCATAGCTGGTCCAGACCGGAAATCCTGGCCTCCAACACCCGTATATAGTCCTCTTTCTATCTACTTTTTTAGCTATTTCCCTGTTTTAGGGCGCACTGGTCCTGTCTGGTCCTGCAATCAAAGAATTTTCTGCAGTTCAACGCGGCGATTTTGAAACCTAGCCAGTACCGGACATTGCGTAAACCTCGGACTGGCAGGTGGTCAATATTGTATCCTCTGCGGAGGGCCGAGGCACTGGCCTCAATTCCGTTTCTCACATGACTGTACTTTGTGATTTCATCGGAGTTATGGAATCTCTGGTCCTTGGCTCTTGCAACCATCTTCTTTGAGATCTTCTTCTCAGCCACGTTCTTTTTCATCTTCGGATGACACTGGTCATGATACGGACAATTCTGGCATGTCTCCTTGTCGTAAATGGCTTTAACGGATTCGGTTTTAGGATCATACTTCTCATTTATCGGAGCATGGCCAGCTGCACATGATTCAACATGCTGCCCGTCTTCAGAAAGCTTGAAGTCTGCATTGGCATCCGGGGTATCCTTGCCGGTCAGATCTGTAGTAATAAGCTCAATGCCTTTCTTCCTGGCTTCTTCCTTGTTTTCATAGCTGTGATATGCGCCATCGGCTACTATCGTGCCATTGTCTTCAGAATCGCTTGCGGCATCAGGCAACTTGTCCAATTCATCTTGCATGAACTTCACATCGGCCTTAATGTTGGGTTCAGTCTGGTAGTGAATGATTATTCCGCAGTCCGTACCATCTGCCGCTTTACCAACCGCTTCAACAAGATTGGCCACATATCCACGATGATACTTGCCTGCTTTTTTACGGGAAGTTGCATCAGGATCTCTGGGACTTTGTACTATATCAGCACGCATTCCGCTCTTTGCAGGCCTTAAAAAACGTGCGCCAAGTTCGTTAACATCTGTCTGCTGAGCAACAGTTGTGCAGAAAAGATCATATTCCTTGAAGGATTTGCATTCCTCATTGCCATCCAGTCTGCAAAGCAACGTTGAGATATCATCAAGCATCTTGTCGAAGCGATTAGATCTTTCATCTTTGCTGCAGTGGTAGAACATCTCATTGTAATTGGAAACGTCAAGATAACCTTCAAAACCTTCAAGCAGTGTGTTGAGGTCATGTTTTCTGAGGCATGTCAGCAGGTCAGTGAAGACGACATACAACAGTTCATAGCGGTTGAGTTTCTTCATGGAAGATTCTACCATCAAAGAGTCTACTCGCTTCAGTCTGTCACTTATCCCGGCCCTCTTTCTAAGCTTCTCAAAAACTGATTCAAGGCACGCATGCATCAAATCAATGCCGGTATCATGTTCGTACTGGGCAAGCCTGCATCTGAATCTGCTCAATGTGCGGTCACTGAACTGCTGTTTGGGATCACTGCTTGTATGAAGAAGATACTGGAAAATTTCACTTCCACGGACAAACAGAACAACAGCGTCATCCGTAATATGGAAAAGCTGTTTCAGTATCTCAGCGCCAACAATTACATTAACAGGCGTATTGGGCCGTGATGCAGGATTGTCTGCATACAGTACCGCAAACTGCTCTTCATCTATGAGAGGGAAGACTTCCTCGGAAAAAGTCTTCAGGTAACTATATTGCTTCAGCTCCAGAACTTCGTTCAGATTCTTGCTGAAAATAGCAGTATCGAAGATGTTCAGTTGCTGGGACTTATTCGGAACAAAAGACATTGTAATATGACCTCTTTACGCTATATATTATAGCAAATTTGGGGTCTAATGTCGAATGAATGAGCCCGATTTTGGAAATGTCAGTAACTTCGCATTCCGGGGTTATTGAGAGGTTAGAGGGTCAAATTACTTTTGACACCCTTATCATATTATACTTTTTTTTTCAGCTAATCCATAAAAAAACAGGAGGAAATTGATGAAAAAAAGATTGATTATGGCCACCGCTGTGGCAGCCATAGCTATCTCCGCTGTCATGGCATTCAGCTTCGCAGCATGCTCCGACAATAATAATGACGAGCCTGTGACGCCCAGCAATACTGTGGACATTGACACAGTGGCTACATCCGCTTCAATGGTAGTTGGCGGATATGAGTGGGGCCCTTCCGTATACAAGGTGGTCATCGGATTTACCGGAAACGTTGGCGGAACTCTTAGCACATCCACATTCAAGACTGTCAAGACCAACTCAGAGACCCGCACGGTAACAGGCGTATATCTCAGTGATTCCCAGGGTGATGCGACAACAGGAAGCACAAGTTATCTTGCAATAGAGATGGAGGTAGGCTACAGCGGCTTTTCCGCCACAGGCACTCCGTTCTCATATGACATGTACTCCGGTTTCAACAGCTGGGTAACATCTTACAAAGTAGACCTCACTCTTGCCAGCGACGCAGCAATCACAGTGGACGGCGTTGGCGTGACTGCAGGTTCAAAGGTGACCGGCCTTGAAGCAATCAATAACAAGATCATACCCGAGACGGCAGTATTCAACAAGGACACATACACATACACCGGCCCGGTGGCTTCCGTAAACTCCGACAGCGAGACCATAAAGCTCAACCGCGCGGCTTACGAACCCGCTTCGGCAAAGTCCGACTCCGGAAAGAACGCTCTTGTCATCTGGCTTCACGGAGCAGGCGAAGGCGCATACGGTAGCGATGACATAGACATCGACCTTCTCGGCAACGAAGTAACGGCCCTTGCACAGGACCCGATCCAGAGCTACTTTGACGGCGGCGCGTACATCCTTGTCGTACAGTCACCCACAATGTGGATGGACGTGGACGGCAGCCTTTCATACAACAGCTCATCCTCAGACGGCCAGCAGTCCTACTATACTGAGGCACTCATGGCTGCCATAGAGGACTATGTTGATTCCAATGATGATATAGATACAGACAGAATCATCGTAGGCGGATGCTCCAACGGCGGCTACATGACCATGAATCTCATGTTCGAGTACGGCGATTACTTCGCTGCATTCTATCCCGTCTGCGAGGCATACATGAACTCCAACATCACCGATGAGATGATTGAGCAGGTAAAGGATTACAACATCTGGTTCGTGCAGTCCGAGGACGACACGACCGTAGACCCCAGCTCATGCGCTAAGCCCACATTCCTCCGTCTTATCCAGGCCGGAGCAGAAAACGTTCATTACACTCTCACCGAGCATGTCATAGGCATTGACTCCCCGTCCACAACATACATGGGCCACTGGTCCTGGATTTATGTCTTCAAGGATGCAGACGCCCTTCATTACGAGTTTGATAACTCTGCTATAACATCCGATACAACCGTAGATTACATAACCGCTTCCAACTGCACAAAGTCCGCAAACTTCTGGCAGTGGATTGCATCCATCGGTGTATCTGCAACCACTTACAAGTTCGAGGCCGAAGATGCTACACTATACACGAATCCTGCTGTGGATACGGATACAAGCCTTGGTTACACTGATACCAGAGCCTATTACACAACTACAGTAGAGGAAGAGTCATCTGCCAGCAGTGGCAAGAGTGTTGGATGTCTTTCATATAATGATAACTCTGTAACATTCACTATCAATTCAGATGTGGCCGTTGAAGGAGTTACACTCACAGTATGCGCTGCATCTACTGTGGCAGGTGATTTTGATTGGAGCACGTGGTCATCTCCCATGCTTGAAGTGTCCGGATCTGATATAGGGTTGAAAGTCAACACTGCAGACGTGACCCTTTCCGGAACTCTTGCGGGCAGTGATTCATCCAATTATTACAACTGGAGTACTGTAACAGCAACAATAGACCTTGTAGAAGGTGATAATACTATAGTCATATATGTGAAGGATGCTGCAAACGCTGGTTTCAACCTTGACTATATTGAGGTTGGCTCAGACAAGTATGAGGCTGAGGATGCTAATCTTTACACTAATCCCGCAGTAGAAACCGATGAGTCCTTAGTGGGGTTCCCGTATTATGATATGAGGTCATATTATACTACGACAGTTGAGGAAGATATTGAAAGTGCAAGCGGTAACAAGAGTGTAGGATGCTTTGGTTATGAAGGCAATACCATCACATTCACTATAAACTCAACTGCTGCTGAGTCAGACGTTCAACTCTCTCTTTGCGCTGCTTCTGCATTAAGCACAGGATATTTTGATTCTTCAAGCTGGACATATGTAACAACAATGTCAGAAGTTGATGCCAGCAACATCACTATTACAGTAAATGGCCAGTCCGTGACTCTTTCTGGCACACTTGCTGGATCTGATGAGCAGAACTACTACAACTGGAGTATTGTAAGCGGAACTATTAATCTCAATGAAGGTGTAAACACTATTGTCATCACAATGACTGATCCTTCCACGGCCAACTTCAATGTGGACTATATTTCAATTGCTGCAGAAACAGCAGTTTTAACATGGGCAACTTCTGTTGCTGACTAACCGACAACTTAACTAACCACAGCACCAGTCATATTGGTTACTTGAGAGAGACGGCATCCTAAGGGGTGCCGTCTTGATAGTTAAGCAGGATTTTTTGCACGGATATTAGGCTTCAAACACCTTGACACTTCCTGCCCAAAAGTTATACCATATTATATAGGAATACGTTCGGCAGGCAAAATGGATATGGACATGGAGACCGGAGATTTAAGGACTGAGATAAAGGGAATACGCGGCGTGGTTCACGCATATGAGTGGGGGCCGTCTTTGGACAAGCTCATCATAGAGTTCACGGGCAGATTGTCCGGCACTCTGAATACAAAGACCTTCTCGCTTGTGGGAGCCTCCGCTAAAGGTGAGAAGAGAACTGTCACGGCGGCGTATTTCTGCGATGAGAACGGCGTGCAGACGGATATGAAGACATGCTTCGCGGCCATTGAGTTAGGGGTGGGGTACAAGGGCCATACTGCCTTTGGCGCTGCCTTTTCATACAGCCTGTTCACAGGCTGCAACACGTGGGTAAAGAGCTTTGCCATAAAGCTTCAGCTTGCCCAGGACTCGGAGCTGTGTGTGGGCCGCATGAGGCTTGCAGGGTCTCTGAACGGGCATATTATGGTGCCCAAGGACATAACCGTTCCGGACGTGGAGCCTTTTGCAACAGACAGCTACATATACCGCGGCCCCGTGGGAAGCATAGGCGGAGAGGAGAGGGAAATCAAGCTGAACAGGGCATACTATGCGCCTTCCAAATTCACGTACACCAAGGGAATGTATGACAGGAAGCCTCTTATAATCTGGCTGCACGGAGCGGGAGAGGGAGCCGCAATCCAGGATGACATCAGCATTGCTCTTCTGGGCAATGAGGTAACGGCTCTTGTCAAAGAGCACATACAGTCCTTCTTCCCAACAGGCGCATGCGTCCTGGCTTTGCAGTGCAAGACCATGTGGATGGACAGGAACGGCGAGAGGACGTACAACCACAAGGGATCCCGCATCCAGACATCATATTACACAGAGGCCCTCATGGAGGCCATCCGGGACACTGTGTCCTCGCACAACGAGATAGACCGCTCCAGAATATATCTTGGCGGATGCTCCAACGGAGGGTACATGGTCATGAATCTCATGTACACGTATCCGGACTTTTTCGCGGCGTATTTCCCCATATGCGAGGCATACCTGGACATCAACGTATCGGACGATAAGATAGCCGCCACGAAGGATAACCCCATATGGTTCACGCAGTCCGAAGATGACCCTACAGTAAAGCCCAAGTACACAACCGTGCCCACATATTACCGCTACATAAAGGCCGGAGCGACAAATACGCATTTCACTTTCGTGCCCAATGTAATAGGCATGGATGCTCCTGGATTCAAGTATTACGGACACTGGTCCTGGGTGTACGTCCTAAAGGACGCAGAGGCCGGCCACAAGGATTTCAACCCTGCTGATGTAATGGCGGCGGGCTCCGTAAAGTACATAACGGCCTCCAACTGCACAACCCCCGCAGACTTCTGGACCTGGCTTTCCATGCAGCGCAAGGCTGCCAAATGATAATTTCGCTCATACTTCATTAATGCGAATCGGGACGGCGCATCCGTATGGGGCGCCGTCCCACCCTATATCCATATATATGGCCCCTGATTCCTTTCCCTGCGGGCATGCTTCCGGACTTGCGCATCTCTTTTCCCACACCGCCCAGACATGGATTTGCTTTTGCGTTCAGGTAACCGGTTTTTTTGTGGTTTGGGCTCGGGCTTAAGGTTCGGACTTTGGCTTTGGACTTTGGCTTTGGACTTTGGGGAAAATTGCACGTGCAAAACGGTTGCTTTATTTTTGCCCGTAGGTTATAATCTACTTAAACTTAAAGCCGCACGGCAGAAAATCTTTCTGTCCGCAAGCCCACAGAGAGGGAAGGGAGCTGAGATCTTCCCGGCAGGCAGGAAAGGTATGCGCTGCTCTGGCATCCGCAAAAGGCGGATGGCACGGCCGGGATCAATACCCCGCGGACACTCCCCGTCAGTGAGAAACAAGGCCCTTGTCGGAGGGCGAAGTAAAGTGGGACAGCGTTAACACGCCTTTACAGCGATGCAGAGGCGTGTTTTTATATGGCATATGCGCAAAATGCCGGTTCAGCGCGCATTGCGCCCCGCCCATATGCGTGGCAGGCCCCGGCCTGCAAGGCAAAGAGAGAATGCACGGTCATCCTGGCGCAGCCCGGGATGCAGGACAAGACAGAATAACATGCAGACGTTCCGGACGTCCGGAACGCAGAAGAGAGAATAGAGATGTTTAAAAAGCTTAGAGCGGACATAGCGGCGGCCAAGGAAAATGACCCGGCCGCAAGATCCAAGTTTGAGATATGGCTCACATATTCCGGCGTGCATGCGTTGAGCTGGCACCGCTGGGCAGCCTTTCTGTACAGGCACCACTTGAAGCTTCTGGCCCGCATAACCTCGCAGCTGGCAAGAAGGCTCACAGGCATTGAGATACATCCGGCTGCTAAGATTGCTCCCGGAGTGTTCATAGACCACGGCATGGGAGTAGTTATAGGCGAGACGGCAGAAGTGGGCAAAGGCACTGTCATATACCAGGGTGTAACTTTAGGCGGCACAGGAAAAGAGACGGGCAAGCGTCATCCTACGGTCGGCGAATACTGTCTGATCTCCTCCGGAGTGAAGGTGCTTGGAAACATATACATAGGGGATTATGCCAAAATCGGCGCGGGCGCCGTTGTGCTCAAGGACGTTCCCCCTCATGCAACGGTTGTCGGCGTTCCGGGCAAGGTCGTGCGCATCCGCGGCTCCAAGGAAGGCCTGGACCTTCTGCAGGAAACCTCGGACCCTGTGACTGCGGAAGTGTGCAAGCTCCGCGAGCGCTCCTTTGAACTGGAGGCCAGGCTGGACGCCGTTACAAAAGAGCTGGAGAATGTCCGCCGCGAACAGCTGGACGGCATGTATGAGGAGAATGAAGACCTCATGCGCATGCATGCGGAAGACGAGGAAAGGTATTCCAGGCTGGAGGAAACCGTCTCCGCCCTTTCCAGGGAAAAGGAGCAGGAGGACGCGCTTCTCGCTTCCATCTCCCAGGAGAACGCAAATCTTAGGGAGCAGGTTAAAGAGCTGCAGGATTCCGCCGCATCCAGGGAAAAGGAAGCTGCGGAAACTCCTGCGGAAAACGCGGACGCAGACAAGTCTGCGGACAAGTCTGCGGACAAGTCTGTGGAGGAAGTCATTGAGGAGAACAAGGCCCTCAAGGAATACATGGCGGAATATACCGCGCGCAAACAGGCCAGAGAGATGCGCAGGGAGGCCAGAAGGCTTGCAAGGGAGCAGGCCGCCATGGCGGCGGCAGCGGAAGAGGCTTCCGGCGAAGTGGTTCATGCAACCCAGGTCCATAACGTATACCTGGAAAAGCAGCCCGTCCAGGCAGAGCCTACAGTGGATGCTGTAACGATTCCGGTGCCGGCGGAAGATAGCGCCCCTGCGGAGCAGGAGGCTGAGGCGTGTCCGGGCCCTGCGGAAAATGAGCCCGTGGCAGAGGAAGGACCGGTGAGCGTAACAATACCGGCAGCACCGGAAGATGAAGAAGAAGAGTAACCGTCTCATGCCGGCAAAGGCTTACGGATGCCAGGCATGAAAGGAGGGGATCATATGAGAATATACAATACGCTGACTCGCAGAAAGGAAGAGTTTGTGCCCCTGGAAGAGGGGAAGGTAAAGATGTACGCATGCGGGATTACGGTGTCCGGGGAGGCACATATCGGCCACGGGTACCAGGCCCTCATTTACGATATAATGCGCAAGTATCTGCAGAAGCTCGGGTACGATGTGACGTACGCCCGCAACTATACGGACGTGGATGACAAGATCATAGCGAAGAGCCATGAGACGGGAATCCCGGCGGACAAGTACGCCGCTATGATGATAGTGAAGATAAACGAGGTCATGCGCGAGTTTGACGTGGACGACCCCACCATATGGCTCAAGGCCACGGAAAACATAGGCAACATAATATCCTTCGTCCAGGAGCTGATAGACAAGGGCCATGCCTATCCCACGGAGAACGGGGACGTGTATTTTGACGTCTCCTCCTTCCCGGATTACGGCATGCTCTCCAGAAGGACGGTGGAGGAGATGTACGCCGGCGTGCGCATAGAGAATGATGAGGAGAAGCGCGCCCCCGCGGACTTCGCCCTCTGGAAAGCCGCAAAGCCCGGCGAGATTTTCTGGGAGTCCCCCTGGGGAAAGGGAAGGCCCGGATGGCACATAGAGTGCTCCACTATGAACCGCGTGGCCTTCGGGGACCAGATAGACATCCACGGCGGCGGCAGGGACCTAATATTCCCTCATCATGAGAACGAGATAGCCCAGACCCAGGCTTTGACAGGAAAACAGTTTGCCAAATACTGGACCCACAACGGGCTCATAAAGGTGAACGGACAGAAGATGTCCAAGTCCCTCGGCAACAGCCTTCTTTTGGAAGACCTTTTAAAGCAGTACACCAACGAGGCCATAAAGTTCGCCCTCCTGCAGTACAGCTACCGCCAGGACATCAACATCACGGACAACCTCTTCCCGGACGCCGAGAAGCATCTCACCAATTTCTATACCGTCCTGGATGCCGTGGAGAAGAAGTACGGGTACGGCTCCGTGGGCAACAAGGCCATAGACGACGCCTTCAACGAGGCGATGTCGGACGATTTCAACACGGCCCTTGCCATCTCGCGCCTTTTCAGCCTCTTCAAGACCATGCAGCAGAAACTGGACGCAGGAGATGCCTCCTGCGCTGAGGACGCGTGCCAGATCCGCAAGACATACTCGCTCATTGGCCTGTTCAAGAAGAAGTCCGCAGACTATCTCGCCGAAGTGGCTGCCAAGTCCCCCAAGCCCGCAGCCGGAGATTTCGCCATCCCTGCAGACATCCAGGCCCTCGCAGACCAGCGCTGGGCAGCCAGGAAAGAGCGCAACTGGGCCCTCGCAGACCAGATCCGGTCAGAGCTGGATTCCAAGGGATACGTAATAAAGGACTCCAAGGAAGGCTACACCATCTCCCGCAAATCCTAGCATTCAGCAGCTCTCGCAGAGCCGCAATAACGGCCCGCGGAAACAGCCTGCAAAAGGTCTTTAAACCGCAATATCCTGCATCCAACGCCCTCCGGGGCGTTCTATATGCACATTTTTTCATCCGGCATGAAAAAGCTCCCGCAAAGCATTCATACGGCCGTCTGAATGGCGCATGAAAGCCCTTCATTTTGGCGTATGAGCAACTCTATTCGCTTGCAAAACAAAAGGGAGGGGAGTACAATATGCATGCACAAGACGGCACGGACGGAGGCCAGCAAAACACAATATGAAAACACTTACATCTGAAACGCTTAGAAGCCTGTATCTGGAGTTCTTCCGCAGCAAGGGCCATGCAGTGATCCCTTCTGCTTCGCTTATACCGGAGAATGACCCCACGGTCCTTTTCACAACGGCCGGAATGCATCCGCTTGTTCCGTATCTCCTCGGAGAGAAGCATCCGGAGGGAACGCGCCTTACGGACGTGCAGAAGTGCGTTCGCACAGGGGATATAGACGACGTCGGAGACGAGGCCCACTGCACCTTCTTTGAGATGCTCGGTAACTGGTCTCTTGGAGACTATTTCAAAAAGGAGATGATTCCCTGGTCCTTTGAATTCCTCACTTCCGAGAAGTACCTCGGAATCCCCGTGGACGAGATAGCCATAACCTGCTTTGCAGGGGATGAGGACTGCCCCAAGGATGAGGAGAGCGCAAATATCTGGCTCCAGTGCGGCATCCTTCCAAGAAACATTTTCTTCCTTCCCAAGAGCGGAAACTGGTGGGGCCCTGCAGGCACTACCGGCCCCTGCGGCCCGGACACGGAGATGCACATAATCCGCAACAAGGAAGAGGCCGCAAAGCTCGGCCCGTATGATTTTGAAAAGGCACCTTCCGGCACCTTCACGGAGATCTGGAACGACGTCTTCATGCAGTACAACAAGAATGAGCAGGGCAAATATGAGCCGTTGAAGCAGCGCAACGTGGATACAGGCATGGGCCTGGAGCGCACCCTGTGCATCCTTCTGGACAAGCCTTCCGTATATGAGACGGACATCTTCGAAGACGCCATAGCAGAGATAGAAAACCTCACCGGACGCAAGTACACGGAGGGAGGGGATGTTACCAAGGCCTTCCGCGTAGTGCTGGACCATGTCCGCACGGCAACGTTCATGATAGGAGACCCCAAGGGCATCTCTCCTTCCAACGTTGGCCAGGGATACATTCTTCGCCGCATAATCCGCCGCGCCGTACGCTATGGCCGCAACATAGGGCTGCCAATCGGCGAGCTCTCCAAGATAGCCTCCACGTTCATCTCCAAGTACAAGGACGTGTATCCGGAGCTTGTGAAGAACGAAGCCCGCATACATGAGGAGCTTGAGACAGAGGAAGCCAAGTTCTCCAAGACCCTGCAGCAGGGGCTCAAGGAATTTGAGAAGGTGGCGGACGCCGTTCCCGCAGGCGGGACCATAGACGGAGCCACGGCATTCCATCTCTATGACACATACGGCTTCCCTGTGGAAATCACGGACGAGATGGCAAAAGAGCGCGGCATATCCGTGGACATGCCGGGATACGAGGCCGCCGTTCATGAGCACCAGGAAAAGTCCCGCACAGCTTCCGCCGGCCAGTTCGCCTGCGGCCTTGCAGACCACAAGGAAGAGACCACATACCTCCACACGGCAACCCATCTCCTTCATGCAGCGCTTAGAAAGGCCATATCCCCGGACATAGAGCAGAAAGGCTCCAACATCACGGACGAGCGCCTTCGCTTTGACTTCAACTTCTCCCGCAAGCTCACCCCTGCGGAAGTGGCCGAAGTGGAGCGCCTCGTTAACGAGCAGATAGCCATGGACGTTCCCGTGGTTATGGAAGAGATGCCCCTCACCGAGGCCAAGGCGCGCGGCTTCACAGGCCTCTTCGAGTCCAAGTACGGCGAGCGCGTGAAGACATACACCATAGGCGATTTCTCCAAAGAGATTTGCGGCGGCCCTCACGCCCCTTCCACAGGCGTCCTTGGAACATTCAAGATTGTGAAGCAGGAGAACGTTTCCGCGGGCGTAAAGCGCATCAAGGCCACCCTCACCCGCAGCGAGTAATCCTTCCCAAAACAGGCCTATCCTCACGAAACGGCCCCGCTTATGGCGGCTTTAAAACAACTCAACAATGAACTTTCCGTATAGTCTTCTGTCCCCGGCCGGGCGGAAGGCTATACGTGCTTTTACGGCAAAACGATACACAGTAGGAGGAGCAATCCCATATGGCCAGGACCGGCAGACAGACAACAGAATACACCCTCATGCACAAGAACCGCCCTGTGGCGGCCATAGAGCTGGACAACAGGGGCGTAATAACATCCGTTCATGATCTCCTGGATCCGGACCATCTGCCTCTGGCAATCCCCTGCCCAGGCGGCGTGCCGGATGCGGAAAGCTTGAATTTATGGTGGCAGTGCAGGGGAATTCCTGCATCCAGGCAGGGAGTGCGCACGCTCCGCGCCGCTCTCAACCTGCACACAACGCCGCCCCTTTTGAAGCGCAGCCTTGGGCTGAGCCTTACAGACCAGTACTGGATACGCCCTGCAGGCTCCGGTCTGTCATGGGAGGATGCCAACTTCTTCACCAACCCTTTCTCCGAAGACATAGGAGACCTGCTCTTCGGCCGGCTGTCCAAGGGCAAAAAAGACATATCCTTCAGCTCCCCGGACATTACCTGCAACGGAAACCTCAAGAAAAGGTGGAGGGTGGAAGACGGCAAAAGATACCTCATAAAAGCAGGCGGCGAATACGGCTGCCAGGAGCCCGTGAATGATCTTATGGCCTCCCGGATTGCAGGCCTTCTGAACATCCCGCATGTCCAGTATTCCATATACTGGTATGACGGCCTGCCGTACAGTGCATGCGAGGACTTCATTTCCGCAGACAAAGAGTTCATACCGGCTTATCCCATTCTGGAGACTTGCAAGCGGCAGGACAGATGCCATCCGTATGATTTCTTTCTGAACTGCTGCATAAGCCTTGGCATCCCGGACCCCAGGCCCTTCCTGGACAGGATGATAGTCTTTGACTACATCATAGCCAACGAGGACCGGCACTACGAAAATTTCGGCTTTATACGTGACGACGACACTCTGGAATGGATCGGCCCGGCTCCGCTGTATGACAACGGATATTCTTTCGGCGCCAACAAGAGCGGTTATGTGATACGGCACCAAAAGCCCCGCAGTATGCCGTTCTTAAACAATCCGGACATCCAGCTGCAGCTCGTCTCCGATTACAGCTGGCTTGACATAAAGGCCCTGGATGAAATACCGGCAATAATAGACGGCACCTTCGCAGGCCTTCCCGCAGGATTCATGTCCGCAGACAGGAGGGATGCCATACTGGACACGGCACGGGACAGGCTGAACTATCTTAAATCCCATATAATATAACCCACAGAACACACCCGCAATAATTTTCCGCCACGCATGGCGGAAGGTCATATGCAGTTAATAATGAATGGTATACGATACCAGGAAGGAGGAGATTCCATGATGGCCAAATGATTACTTAACAGTCTGCGCTGAAGCTTTGGCGCAGCAAAGGAGATATATTATGATGAACAGAGACTTTATCTTTCATGCGGGGGACCGCCTGGAGGACTTCATGGATGAACGGCACATTACGCCTGTGAAGCTTCACAGAAAAAACGGCTTGTCCATGAGCGAGATATCTCATGTGTGTGCTTAACGGGCAGATGCCCGTGAATGATTACATTGCCAGAGCCCTTGAAAAGGCTTTCCCTATAGAGGCCGGTTTCTGGCTGAGACTGCAGGCCAGGTATGAGTTGAGGATGACAGAGTACCTGGAACTTCTCCAGGCAGGGGAAAAGGAAGACGACAATACTGACTGCCCTGTGGGCATAAGTGTGGGATACTATCTGGAAAGCATGGATATGACTCCTGAGGAGTTTTCTGAGCGTTCCGGGCTGCATATGGATGTTGTCCAGGGTCTGCTTGACGGATGTCTGCCCGTGATAAGGAAGATTGCCAGGGGGCTGGGAAGAGCCGGCGTTGCATATGCAGGTTACTGGATGCGCAGGCAGAAAGAGTATGATAATGAGCTCCGCAAGCAGGAAGAGCACATACGGGACCTCAGGGAGCACGGCGTGCCTTTCTATCCGGCTGTCCGTCTCCGTGAGTATCTCAATGAGTATCCGTACACAACGGCAGAGTTTGCGGAGGCCTGCGGACTGAAGGAGGAACCCGTCACGGCTTTGCTGGACGGACGCCAGCCTGTGACCATGGATATCCATGGCCTTTGAGAGAGTCTTAGACTCCTGCAGGTACTACTGGATCTGCCTGCAGCTGGATTATGAGGATGATGCAGAACTTTTGCAGGATGCCATTGAGTATACACGATAGATGTATATTTACAGTAATAATTTCCAATTTTTACGAAATTTTATGGCATATTTTGAGGATATGATAGCAAAGCAAATAGCTACTTTTACGTCAATTATTG